>DATKRE010000011.1:0-25696 GCA_035532335.1 Xanthobacteraceae bacterium
CCTAGTGGAGCGGATTTAACATTCGCTACCCACCTCGCGGCAGGCTCGTGAAGCGAATGTCAAATCCAAAGCTCCACTAAGACTCATATTTGCTAGTGGTCCTTTTGATTCTAACATTCGCATGAGAAGCTGCCGAATACGCAAGCGAATATTAGAATCGGACCACTAGCGGAGCACGGTCTTTTCGGAAGACCAGTTTAGCTCCGGATCGTGCCTTAGCGCTGTTCCAGTTCAACCAACGTCCCGAAAAAATCCTTCGGATGCAGAAACAGGACCGGTTTGCCGTGGGCACCGATCTTCGGCTCGCCGTCGCCGAGGACGCGTGCGCCCGATTGTTTTAGCGTGTCCCTGGCGGCACGGATATCTTCCACTTCATAGCAGACGTGGTGCATGCCGCCGTCCGGATTGCGCTCGAGGAATTTTGCGATCGGCGAATTGTCGCCGAGCGGCTCGAGCAGTTCGATCTTGGTGTTGGGTAGCGTGATGAACACCGTCGTTACGCCATGGTCCCGTTGCGGCACGGCGGCGGAAACGTCGGCGCCGAGCACATCGCGATAAAGCGCGGCGGCTTTGCCGATGTCGCGCACGGCGATCGCTACATGGTTGAGCCTGCCGATCATGGTCATTCACTCCTCAAGTCCGGCGATGGCATCATACATTTAGACGGTCAGCACGTGGACGTGGCAGATTGGCTTTTTATTCCAGCGATCGGCAATCGCGCCGCGAACGGCGCGCCGCACCGCCTCCGCGACTTCTTGGGGGTCGCGCCGGCGCGGCTTCGGCAACGTTTGCAACGCTTCCTCGACAGCGTCGCTGGCGATGTCGGCCATAGGCTGGCCGCCGGCGTCGGTCTCCGGGATGCCGATCAACTCGATTTCCGGGTCCGCAAGCAGGGTACCCTTCTCGTCCATGGCAAGCGCGATCGACACCACGCCGGAAAAGCTCAGGCGCCGGCGCGCGGCGACCGTGCTTGCCGCGGCGTCGATCAGGAGCGCGCCGTCCTTATAGAGGCGTCCCGACGGCACCTCGTCGACAATCTCGGCTTTGCCGGGGGCAAGTCTGACGAGGTCGCCGTTACGGCAGACCAGCACCTCCGGCACCCCTGCGCCGCGCGCGAGCTTGGCGTGCTCGGCGAGATGCAAGGCTTCGCCATGGGCCGGAATGAGAGTTCGCGGCCGCACCCAGCCGATCATGTCGAGGAGTTCGTCACGGCGCGGATGGCCGGAGACGTGGACCAGATGGGTACGGTCGGTGATGACCTCGACGCCCTGCGTGACCAAGCCATTGATGACCCGCGCTACCGCCTTCTCGTTGCCCGGGATGGTCCGCGAGGAGAAGATGACCCGGTCGCCGCTCGAGAGCGTGACCTCCGGGTGCTCATCCTCGGCGATGCGCGAAAGCGCCGCGCGCGGCTCACCCTGACTGCCGGTGCACAGCGCCAGCACTTTGTCGGGCGGCAAATAGCCGTAGCTCTGCACCTCGCGGAAATCCGGCACTCCGTCGAGATAGCCGGTTTCGCGAGCGACCTGCGCGACGCGCACCATGGCGCGACCGATGAGCACGACTTCGCGCCCGGCGGCGCGGGCGGCGTCGGCGACAGCGCGGATGCGGCCGACATGGGAGGCAAACGTTGTGACCGCCACGCGCGCGGGCGCGGTGCTGATCAACTCGGCGAGCGTTTTTGCCACGTCGGCTTCCGATGGCGAGCGGCCGGCGCGCACGGCATTGGTGGAATCGCCGATCAGGGCCAGCACACCCTGATCGCCGAGAGCGGAAAGCTTCGCCTGATCGGTCGGCGTGCCGATGAGCGGGGTGGGATCGATCTTCCAGTCGCCGGTATGCACGACGGTGCCGAGCGGCGTGCGGATGGCGAGTGCATTCGACTCCGGAATCGAATGCGCGACGTTGATGAAATCGATCTCGAACGGTCCGAGCGCGAGATGACCGCCGAGCGGCACGACATTCATTGGAATTTCAGGTGCGCCAGGTTCGGACTGCCGGCGTGCCTGAAACAAGGCAGCCGCAAATGGCGTGGCGTAAAGCGGCACTTTGAGCCGCGGCCATAAATCGATCAGCGCGCCCATGTGGTCTTCGTGGGCGTGGGTGAGCACCATGCCGACGATGTTACGCCGTTCCTCGATCAGATAGCGGATATCCGGCAGGATCAGGTCGACGCCGGGCAGATGCTCCTCGGCCGCAAACGACACGCCGCAGTCGACCATCAGCCATTTGCGCCCCTGCGGACCGGAGAACCCGTAAATCGAGAGATTCATCCCGATCTCGCCGATGCCGCCGAGCGGCGCGAACAGAAGCTCGCTTTGTGCCATCACCTGCCCCGCCGGCCCGAGATTTTTTGCCCCCCGCGCAGCGACAACGGGAAGACGTCGCCGGCGGCGATTTTCTCGATGCGGCCGCCGGCCAGTTCCAGGACAAGGCAGCCGGCCCGGTCGAGGCCGACAAAGCGGCCGAGTTTGTCTTCGCTGCCCTGGCGGACGTGAATGTCTTCGCCAAGTCCGCTGGCACCGGTAAGCCAATCGCCGAGGATGGCCGTAAAGCCGTTGCCGCGGTCCCATTGCGCGATGCGCGCGCACATTGTCGCCGACAGCCGTGTGAACAATCGCTGCGGCGTGATTTCAGCGCCGTGCGCATGCAGATCGGTGGCCGGGAATAGCACCTCATGCGCGCCGAACGGCAACGGCTGCGCCGACGCTGCGATCGCGCCGTCAACGGCGGCAGCCATCGGCGGATGGTGCGCGCAATTGACACCGATGCCGATCACGACCGTTGCGATTTCTTTCGAATTGACTTCGCCCTCGATCAGGATACCGGCGCATTTCGCGTCGGCGAGCAGGAGATCGTTCGGCCATTTGAATCGAAGCTTGGCGGCAAGCGCCGCGGTTTCAGCGACGATCGCATCGCGTAGCGCCAACACGGCGACGAAGGCAAGCTCCGGAGCATGTTCGAACGGCGATGGATCGCGCAGCAACAGGCTGGCGTAGAGATTGCCGGGCGGCGAGTTCCAGGAACGGCCCAGGCGGCCGCAGCCCGCAGTCTGCGCCTCGGCAGTAACCCAGAAGGAACCGCGCTCGCCACCGGCGGCGCGCTCGAGCGCTTCTTTGTTGGTCGAGCCGATGGTGCCAAGGGCGATGAGCCCGATCTGCGCGTCAACCACGCTGGGGTCGAGTTGCATCAGAACAGCGAATGAGCAGCGGCGCTGGCCACGCCCACGAGTAACGCCGGATAGACGCAAAACAGGATGTTGAACAGCCCGCAGACGCCGAGCACAACTTTCAACTCGTTGGGCATGCGATAAAAGCGTTCCGCCGGTTCATCGAAATACATGACCTTGACGATTGCCAGATAGTAATAGGCGCCCACCACGCTCGCCAGCACGCCGATCACTGCCAGCACATACAGTCCGGCCTTGATAGCAGCGACGAACACGTAGAATTTCGCGAAGAAGCCGGCGAGCGGCGGCACCCCGGCCATGGAGAACAACAGCGTTGCCATGAGAAACGCCATGGTCGGATGGGTACGGGCCAACCCCGCGAGCTGATCGATGGATTCGACCATCCCGCCGTCTCGACGCATCGACAGGATCACCGCGAAGGTGCCGAGGGTCATGGTGATGTAAATCGCCATGTAAATGAGCACGCCCTGCACGCCTTCAGATGTTCCCGCGGCAAGCCCGACCAGCGCAAAGCCCATATGACCGATCGACGAATACGCCATCAGGCGCTTGATGTTACGCTGGCCGATGGCGGCAAAGGAGCCGAGCAGCATCGAGGCAATGGAAACGAAGGCGACGATTTCCTGCCATTGGGCGGTGATGCCCGGAAAAGCGGCGACCGATGCGCGCACAAACATGGCGATGCCGGCAACCTTGGGCGCAGCCGCGAAAAACGCCGTTACCGGCGTTGGCGCGCCTTCGTAAACATCCGGCGTCCACATGTGGAACGGAACGGCCGAGACTTTGAAGCAGAATCCGGCAAACAGGAAGACCAGCCCGAAGATCAGACCCGGCCCGGACTCGGCAGCCGATTTGGCGATGCCGGCGAAGCTCACCGTACCGGTAAAGCCGTAGACCAGCGACGCACCGTAAAGCAGCATTCCGGACGACAGCGCGCCGAGCACGAAATATTTGAGGCCCGCTTCCGTCGAACGCAGCGACGTACGATGGCTGGCGGCAACGACGTAAAGCGGCAGGCTCATCAATTCGAGGCCGAGGTAAAGTGCGATCAGATCGGCCGCGGAAATTAGCATCAGCATGCCAAGCGTCGACAGGACGATGAGCACGGAATACTCGAACCGTTGCTGCTTCTCGCGCGCGTCGTAGTCGATCGACATCAGGATCGCAGCCGCCGAGCCGAGAATGGCGAGGATTTTGAGGAAGCGTGCGAAATCGTCGACGACGAAACTGCCGTCAAAGGCGATCAGCTTGCCGCCCGGCAGCAAGATGACGATGGCGCCCGCGAGCGCCAGCAGTATGATCGAAAGCACGTCGATGACGGTCGTGTTGCGCTCGCCGCGAAACGCACCCAACATCAACAGAACCATGGCACCGCCGGCAAGCACGAGCTCGGGCAGGAGCGGAATTATTCCGGTCAAGGTCGGCGCCGCGTACATCCCTTACCTCACCGCCGCTGCCGTCTGCACGCTCGCCACCGCATGCTGGAAATTGTCGATCAACTGCGTTACCGACGCCGCCGACATATCGAGCACCGGCTTCGGATAAACGCCGAACACGATGGTCAGGATGACCAACGGCGCCAGCACGGCGATCTCGCGCCAGCCAATGTCCTTGATGTGGAACAGGCTCGGCTTCTCCAACTTCCCGAAGATCACCTTGCGATAGAGCCAAAGCGCATAAGCGGCCGACAGGATGGTGCCGAGCGTCGCCAGCGTCGCCACCCAGTTGTTGACGCGGAAGGTGCCGACCAAAGTCAAAAACTCGCCGACGAATCCCGAGGTTCCCGGCAGGCCGATATTGGCAAGCGTGAATATCAGGAAAGCGAAAGCGTAGACCGGCATCCGATTGACTAGGCCGCCATATGCGGCGATCTGGCGTGTATGCATACGGTCGTAAATCACGCCGACGCAAAGAAACAAAGCGGCAGAGACGATACCGTGCGAGATCATCTGAAAGATGCCGCCGGCGACGCCCTGCGCCGTCATGGCGAACAGGCCCATGGTGACAAACCCCATATGCGCCACCGAGGAATAGGCGATCAGCTTCTTCACGTCCTCCTGCATCAGCGCCACGAGCGAGGTGTAAACGATGGCAACGACCGACAGCGCGTAAATCAGCGGTGCCAGTTCGAGCGACGCCTGCGGGAACATCGGTAGCGAGAACCGCAAGAATCCGTACCCGCCCATTTTCAACAGGATGGCGGCGAGGATGACCGAACCGGCGGTGGGCGCTTCCACATGCGCGTCAGGCAGCCAGGTGTGGACCGGCCACATCGGCATTTTGACGGCGAACGAGGCGAGAAAGGCAAACCAGGCCCAGGTCTGAAAACTTCGCGGGAATGCATGATGCAGCAGCGTCGGGATGTCGGTCGTCCCTGCTTGCCAGTACATCGCCATGATGGCGAGCAGCATCAGCACCGAGCCGGCGAACGTATAGAGGAAGAACTTGAAGCTCGCGTACACGCGGCGCGGGCCACCCCACACGCCGATGATCAGGAACATCGGAATAAGGCCGCCCTCGAAGAACAGGTAGAACAACACCAGGTCGAGCGCGCAGAAGGTGCCGACCATGAGCGTCTCGAGCACGAGGAAGGCGATCATATAGGCGCGCACGCGCCGCTGGATCGAGGTCCAGCTCGCAATGATCGAAATCGGCATCACCGCGGTGGTCAGGATCACGAACGGCAGCGAAATGCCATCGACGCCCATCGCATAAGAGATGCCGCCGCCTAGCCACGGGCGCTTTTCCAGGAACTGGAAATCGGCCGAACCCGGGTCGAACCGCCAGACCAGAATCAGCGAGACGACAAACGTGATGAGCGTGGTCCACAACGCGACCCAACGCGCGTTGTGCGCGCCGGCTTCATCGTCACGCAGGCACGCGATGAACAGCGCGCCGACAATCGGCAGGAAAGTGACGACGGACAGGATCGGCCAGCTCGTCATCAATGCACCCCTGCGAACATGAACCAGGTGATGAACGCGGCAACACCGATCAGCATGGCGAAGGCGTAGTGGTAGAGATAGCCGGTTTGCAGGCGCACGACGCTACGCGTCACGTCAAGCACGCGCGCGGATACGCCATCGGGGCCGAACCCGTCGATGATAAAGCCGTCGCCGCCCTTCCAGAGCAGCCGGCCAAGCCACATCGCCGGCCGAACGAAAATCGTGTCGTAGATTTTGTCGAAGTACCAAGCGTTGAGCAGGAAGCGGTAGAGCACTCCCTGATCGCGGGCGAGCGCCGCCGGAATATCGGGACGCCGGATATAGAATTGCCAGGCGACCAGGAAGCCGCCGATCATCATGACGGTCGGCGCCAACGATACCGCCAGCGGCAGATGCTCCATGTTTGCCAGCACGTGATTGTTAGACGCGAAAGTCAGCGAATTGCGGAAGAACTCTTCGGCTCCATCACCCTCGAACAGGTGCAGGAACGGCCAGCCGGCGACGATCGAGCCGACGGCGAGAACGCCAAGCGGAACGAGCATGGTCAGTGAGGTTTCACGCGCCGTTTCGTAGTGATGGTGATCGTGCGGCTCGCCGTGGAAGGTCTTGAAAATAAGCCGCCACGAATAGAACGCGGTCAACGCCGCGGCGCCGACCGTCATGATGAAACCGTAACTTGCGACCATTCCGGCGATAGTATCGTCGGCCTCGATGATCGCGTCCTTGGAAAAGAAGCCCGCGGTGAAGGGGAAGCCGGTGAGCGCCAGCGTACCGATCATCATGGTCGCGTAGGTGAACGGGATTTTTCGCCACAGCCCGCCCATTTTGCGGATGTCCTGCTCGTGATGCATGGCAAGGATCACAGAGCCGGAACCGAGGAACAACAGCGCCTTGAAAAAAGCGTGCGTGAACAAATGAAACATACCGATCGAATACGCGCCTGATCCCATCGCCACGAACATGTAACCGAGCTGCGAGCAGGTCGAATAGGCGATGATGCGCTTGATATCGTTCTGAACCAGGCCGACCGTCGCCGCGAACATCGCCGTCGTTGCGCCTACAACGACGACGCAAGCCTTGGCGTCGGGCGAAAGTTCGAACAACGGCGACAAGCGCGCCACCATAAACACCCCGGCTGTCACCATGGTGGCGGCGTGGATCAACGCCGATACCGGCGTCGGGCCTTCCATCGCGTCCGGCAGCCAGGTGTGCAGCAGGAACTGGGCCGACTTGCCCATGGCACCCATGAACAGCAACAGACAGATCAGCGTGAGCGAATCGACGTTAAAGCTCAGAAAATGAAACGTCTTGCCTGCCAAACTAGGCGCCTGCGCAAACACGGTGTCGAAAGCGAGCGAGCCGGTCAGCAGAAATACGGCAAAAATCCCGAGCGCGAAGCCAAAGTCGCCGATGCGGTTGACGAGGAACGCCTTGATGGCCGCTGCATTGGCCTCGGGCTTGTAGAACCAAAAGCCGATCAGCAGATAGCTGGCGAGGCCGACGCCCTCCCAACCGAAGAACAGCTGCAACAGATTGTCGGCCGTCACCAGCATCAACATGGCGAAGGTGAAGAACGACAGATAGGAGAAAAACCGCGGCTTGTACGGATCGTCGGCCATGTAGCCGATCGAATAAAGGTGAACCAAGCTGGAAATTGTGGTCACAACGACGAGCATCACCGCCGTGAGGGGGTCGATGCGCAAAGCCCAATCCACTTTAAGATCGCCGGAGGTGATGAAATTGAAAATCGTAACCCGCGCATCGTGTCCGTGCAGACCCACGTTGACGAAGGCGATACAGGAAAGCACCCAGGAAATTCCGAGCAACGTCGTGGTGATCAATTCGGCAGCCCGCGAGCCGGCTGCCGGGTCCGCGATCTGGTCTTTCTCCAGGCTCGGATGATCGATTTCGGCGTGGGTGGTCTGCGGCTGCGGCGCACCGTGAATATGATCGGGTACGAGCGGCGCGGCGTGATCGTCGTGCGGCGGCGCGGGGTCCTCACCCGGATGGCGGTTGCGCGCGCCAATGAGCGAAATCGCGCCCGCGATGATGGCGCCGATGAGCGGCAGGATGACGATGGCTTCGTACATGATGCCGCGTTAGCCCTTCATCAGATTGACGTCTTCGACTGCAATCGAGCCGCGGTTGCGGAAATAAGCGACGAGAATAGCAAGCCCGATGGCGGCTTCCGCCGCCGCGACCGTGAGCACGATCAGCGCGTAGACCTGGCCAACGATGTCGCCAAGGAAGGCCGAGAACGCGACCAGGTTGATGTTGACCGACAGCAGGATCAATTCAATCGACATCAGAATGACGATAATGTTCTTGCGGTTGAGGAAAATGCCGAAAATCCCCAGCGTGAACAGGATCGCCGCAACCGAAAGATAGTGGCCGAGACCGATGATCATGGCAGCCCCTGCCCCGACTTCACCTTGACGACGTCGATGGCACTGGAACGTCGCCGAGCAAGTTGATCGCTGATGTTCTGGCGTCTGACGTTCGGCTTGTGGCTTAACGTCATGACGATCGCGCCGACCATGGCGACGAGCAGGATCATGCCAGCCGCCTCGAAGAAATAGACGTAGCGGGTGTAAAGCACGAGCCCGAGCGCCTGGGTGTTGCTGATGTTGCTGGCGATCGGCGCAGCGATCGCCTTTGGCGCGCCGGGAGTGACGACCCAACCGATCACGCCGAAGATAAGCTCGATCAACAGGACCAAGCCGACGACCGCACCGATCGGCAGATAATTGAGGACGTCCTGGCGCAATGCGGCAAAATCCACATCGAGCATCATAACCACGAACAGAAACAGCACGGCAACGGCGCCGACATAGACCACGATCAGGATCATGGCGAGAAATTCCGCGCCCAAGAGCACGAACAGGCCGGCCGCATTGACGAACGCAAGAATGAGAAACAGCACCGAGTGCACGGGATTGCGCGCAACAATCACCATGAATGCCGAGGCAATGCATACGCCGGCAAAGAGGTAGAAGAATATGGCCTGCAGGATCATGGGTGCGACGTCTTACCGGTACGGAGCGTCGAGTTCGATTGACTTGGCGAGCTGCTGTTCCCAGCGATCCCCATTCGCAAGTAGCCGCTCCTTGTCGTAATAAAGTTCCTCGCGCGTTTCCGTGGCGAATTCGAAATTCGGCCCTTCGACGATCGCATCGACCGGGCAAGCTTCCTGGCACAGCCCGCAATAGATGCATTTGACCATGTCGATGTCGTAGCGCGTCGCGCGGCGGGTACCGTCGTTGCGGCGGGGGCCGGCTTCGATAGTAATCGCCTGCGCCGGACAGATCGCCTCGCATAATTTGCACGCGATGCAGCGCTCCTCGCCGTTCGGGTAACGGCGCAGCGCATGCTCACCGCGGAACCGCGGCGAGATCGGGTTCTTCTCGAACGGATAATTGATCGTAGCCTTCGGTTTAAAGAAATAACGCATCGACAAAAAGAACGCCTGCACGAACTCTTTGAGGAAAATCGAACGTGCCGCCTGGTCGAGTCGCATGTCAGCCTCGGATCACTTCGATGACGCCGGCCACGATTACGACCATGGCAAGCGAGATCGGCAGGAAAACCTTCCAGCCGAGCCGCATCAGCTGATCGTAGCGGTAGCGCGGCACGAAAGCCTTCACCATGGCGAACATGAAGAACAGGAAACTGGCTTTGAGCACGAACCAGATCACCCCCGGTATCCAGGTGAACGGCACGACCGGGAACGGCGGCAGCCAGCCGCCCAGGAACAGGATCGTCCCCATCGCGCACATGGTGGCGATGGCGACGTATTCGCCGAGCATGAACATCATGTACGGGGTCGAGCCGTATTCGACCATATAGCCGGCGACCAGTTCCGATTCAGCTTCGAGCAGATCGAACGGCGGCCGATTGGTTTCGGCAAGTGCCGAGACGAAGAAAATCACGAACATCGGCAAGAGAGGCAGCCAGTACCAGCCAAACAGGCCGAGGCGGCTGTTCTGCGCCTCGACAATGGCAGACAGATTGAGCGAGCCGACGCACAGAAGCACCGTAACGATGACGAAGCCAATCGAGACTTCGTACGACACCATCTGCGCGGCCGAGCGCAGCGCCGCAAGGAACGCATATTTCGAATTGGACGACCATCCCGCCATGATCACGCCGTAGACCATCAGTGAGGAGATCGCGAAAATATAAAGAACGCCGACATTGATATTGGAGATGACCACCCCGGCGCTGACCGGGATGACCGCCCAGGCGGCGAGCGCCAACGTGCAGGTGACCAGCGGCGCCAATAGAAACACGCCCTTGTTGGCGCCGGCGGGAATGACCGGCTCTTTGAGCACGAATTTCAAGAGATCGGCGAACGACTGAAACAAACCCCACGGCCCGACGACGTTCGGCCCACGCCTGATCTGCACCGCGGCCCAGATTTTCCGATCGGCGTAGAGCACGTAGGCGGTGGCGACCAGCAGGATGACGAGAAGCAACACGCTCTCCGCCACGATGATGACGAGCGGCCAGATATAGTCGGACCAGAACGCTGCCATCGGTCGTGCCTTACTCCGCCGCCGGCATGGCTAGGCGTCCGCCGGCGATTGCCGAGCATTGCGCCATCACCGCCGAGCAGCGAGCGATCGGATTGGTAAAGTAGAAGTCAGAAATGATTGAGCGGAACGGCGCTTTGTCGGCATTTCCGCCGAGCGTCGAAAGTTTGCGCACATCGCCCGCGTCGCCGGCGGCAATTTGGCCGACCCGCATGAAATGCGGATGGGCCTGAAACATCGCCTGCCGCAGCGCTGCGAGTGAATCGTAAGGAAGCTTCTTGCCCAACACATCCGACAGCGCGCGCAGGATCGCCCAATCCTCGCGCGCATCGCCCGGCGGGAAAGAGGCGCGCGTCGCCATCTGCACCCGTCCTTCGGTGTTGACGTAAGTGGCCGATTTTTCCGGATAAGCGGCGCCGGGCAGCACCACGTCGGCGCGCGAAGCGCCGCGGTCGCCATTGGTGCCGATATAAATGACAAAGGCGCCCGGGCCGATGTCGATTTCGTCAACGCCAAGCAGGAACACCGCGTCGAGCGTGCCGGAGGCCGCCATTTGGCGAGCCGACAAAGCTCCCTCGCCCGGCACAAAGCCAAGATCAAGCGCGCCGACGCGGGAAGCGGCTTGATGGAGCACGCTAAAGCCGTTCCAGCCGTCCTTGACCGCGCCGAGATCGACCGCGGCCTTTGCCGCCAGCGAAGCGATCGCCGGACCGTCCGGCCGCGCGAGCGCATCCGCGCCGAGGACGATCAACGGCCGTTCGGCCTTCCGCATTGTATCGGCAAAGCTGTGGCGAGCGACGTCGGCCAGCGTTTCCGGGCCGGCGCCGAGATAGTCATACGGATAGGTCAGCGGGACTTTCACGCCGATCAGTCCGATCGGGAAGCTTTTCGCGTTGCGCCATCGCTTGCGGATACGCGCATTTAGCACCGCCGCTTCGCGACGTGGATTGGTACCGACCAGAAGGAGTGCATCGGCCGTGTCGATGCCGGCAATCGTCGAATTGAACAAATAGCCAGCGCGACCCCATTTCGGGTCGAGCGTCGAACCGTCCTGGCGACAATCGAGGTTGGCGACGCCAAGCCGCGTCATCAAATCCTTGAGCGCGAAAATCTCCTCGATTGCGGCGAGATCGCCGACGATCGCGCCCAGACGTTTGGGATTGGCGCGGGCGAGTTTCTTTGCGATGGCGCCGAACGCCGCGCTCCACGATGCCGGCTGCAATTTGCCGTTTTCACGCACATAGGGCTGGTCGAGGCGCTGCGTGCGCAATCCATCCACCACGTGGCGGGTTTTGTCGGAGATCCACTGCTCATTCACGTCGTCGTTGATCCGCGGCAGGATACGCATCACTTCGCGTCCGCGCGTGTCGATACGGATGGCCGAGCCGAGCGAATCCATCACGTCGATCGATTCCGTCTTATTCAGCTCCCAGGGGCGCGCAGCAAATTCGTACGGCTTTGAAGTCAGCGCACCGACTGGACACAGATCGACGACGTTGCCCTGCAACTCCGACGTCATCGCCTCTTCAAGATAGGTGGTGATCTCCATATCCTCGCCGCGGCCGATGGCGCCGAGTTCGGGCACGCCGGCCACTTCGGTGGCGAAGCGGACGCAGCGCGTGCACTGGATGCAGCGGTTCATCGCCGTCTTCACCAGAGCGCCGAGATATTTGTCCTCGACCGCGCGCTTGTTCTCGCGGAAGCGGCTTTGATCGACGCCGTACGCCATTGCCTGGTCTTGCAGGTCGCATTCGCCGCCCTGGTCGCAGATCGGGCAGTCGAGCGGGTGATTGATAAGGAGGAATTCCATCACGCCTTCGCGCGCCTTACGCACCATTGGCGAGCGGGTCTTCACTTCCGGTGGCTCACCTTTCGGACCTGGGCGGCAATCGCGCACGCCCCAAGCGCAACTCGCCACCGGTTTGGGCGAGCCGGCGAGTTCGACCAGGCACATGCGGCAGTTGCCCGCGATCGACAACCGTTCCTGGAAGCAGAAACGCGGGATTTCCGCGCCGGCCGCTTCGCAGGCCTGCAGCAGCGTGTACTCGGACGGAACGTCGATCTCTTTGCCGTCAACGATGAGCTTGGTCATGCCGCTCGTCCGTCCGATGGCGCGCACTGCGCCGTCTTCCACAATTGCGCAGCCGGCACGCTCTCCCAGCCGAATGCATAATCGGACGGACCGTGCGCGGCGAGATAGTCAAGTCGCGTCTTGGCTTCACCTATCGTGGGCCGATGACCGGCCGGTACCCGCCACATCACGAAATGCGGTCCGTCGAGTTTTTCGAACCACTCGGGCCGGCGGCCGTAGAAGCGCTTGTGAATAGTTTGCCAAACAAAGCGCTCGAGCGTCTCTACGCTTTCCCATACCGACATGTTCAGGATCATCTGCGGATCGTCGTAGGCCTTAATATTGGTGGCGTTGCCGCTGTCGTCCTTGAGCCGCCAGACGAAACCTTTGCTGCGTTCGGCGAGGCCGTTGACCAGATCAAGGTTGTTCATAAAATCGGCTACGCGCGCGTCGTCACGCGAATAACGCAACCGCCCGATGTTGAGCTGCGCGAAATGGTTGTCTTCGCTCATGCGCTTCCCTACTCCGCCGCCTCGTACACCGGCGGATCAAGCACCCCAGCGGTATCGGGGTTGCCGGTGTATTCGTCGATCCTTCGCTCAATCTCCGGTCGGAAGTGCCGTAGCAGGCCCTGCACCGGCCACGCCGCACCATCGCCGAACGCGCAAATGGTATGACCTTCGATCTGCTTGGTAACTTGCATCAGCATGTCGATTTCGCGCTTTAGCGCGCGACCTTCGGCCATGCGGGTGAGCACGCGCCACATCCAGCCCATGCCTTCGCGGCACGGCGTGCACTGGCCGCAGCTTTCGTGCTTGTAGAAATAAGAGATGCGCGCCATCGCTTTGACGATGTCGGCGGTTTTGTCCATGACGATGACGGCCGCCGTACCCAGCGACGTTTGCTTTTCGCGGCAGCCATCGAAATCCATCAGCAGCGTGTCGGCTTGATCGGGTCCCGCCGGGACCAGCGGCATCGACGAACCGCCGGGAATGACGGCGAGTAGATTGTTCCAGCCGCCTCGCACGCCACCGGCATGCGTCTCGATCAGCTCGCGCAGCGGAATGCCCATTTCCTCTTCCACGGTGCACGGCTTTTCGACGTGACCGGAAATGCAGAACAGCTTGGTGCCGGTATTGTTGGCCCGGCCAATGCCGGCGAACCAAGCGGCGCCGCGGCGCATGATGTCTGGCACCTGCGCGATAGTTTCGATGTTATTGACGGTGGTCGGGCAGCCGTAGAGGCCCATATTGGCCGGGAACGGCGGTTTCAATCGCGGCATGCCCTTCTTGCCTTCCAGGCTTTCAAGCAGCGCAGTCTCCTCGCCGCAGATATATGCGCCGGCGCCGTGGTGGACGATGATGTCGAAGTCGAAGCCGTAGATGTTGTTCTTGCCGATCAGCTTGGCGTCGTAGGCTTGCGCCACCGCGGCTTCGAGCCGCTCACGTTCGCGGATGAATTCGCCACGGATATAGATGTAACAAGTCTGCACGCCCATGCCGACACCGGCGATCAGGCAGCCCTCGATCAAGAGATGCGGATCGTGCCGCATAATCTCGCGATCCTTGCAGGTGCCCGGCTCGGACTCGTCGCCATTGATGACGAGATAGCTCGGCCGGCCGTCCGATTGCTTCGGCATGAATGACCATTTGAGCCCGGTCGGGAAACCTGCTCCGCCGCGGCCCCGCTGGCCGGAAGCCTTCATTTCATTGACGATGGCGTCACGGCCCTTGTCCAGGATTGCCTTGGTGCCATCCCAGCCGCCGCGCGCACGCGCACCATCGAGGTCCCAGCCGTGGTGGCCGTAGAGATTCTTGAAGATGCGGTCCTTGTCGGAAAGCATTTTCAGTTTCGCCTTGGATCGGTGGCGTCGGCGATCGGCGGTTTCGGTATCGGCGACTCGTGGACGTTGGCGGCTTCGCCGGGTCGTTTCGCATCGCTGTCGCGCAGCGCCGCACCGGATTGACTGGGTGTCGTCGCTTTATAAATCGAAGGATCCTTCAGAGTGTCTGCACCGCCGACCGGAGCGGAATTTTGCCGGTCGATCTGCGGACCCGGGTTCGGCGTCTTGCCCGCCGCAAGATCGTTGAGGACGCGGGTGAGCGTCTGCGGCGTCAAATCCTCGTAGTAATCGGCGTTGATCTGCACCATCGGCGCATTGACGCAGGCGCCGAGGCATTCCACCTCGGTCCAGGAGTACACGCCGTCGCCGCTGACCTCGTTCTGTTCACCGATCATTTTATGCAGGACTTTCTTCAGTCCTTCGGCGCCGCGCAGCATGCACGGCGTCGTGCCGCAGAATTGGACGTGAAAGCGGCCAACCGGCGACAGGTTGAACATGGTGTAAAACGTCGCCACTTCGAGCACCCGGATTTTCGCCATGCCGAGCAGTTCGGCGGTCGCCTCGATCGCCTTCTGCGGCAGCCAGCCGCCGGATTGCTCCTGCGCCCGCCACAGAATCGGAATCACCGCTGATTGCTGGCGGCCCGGCGGGTATTTGGCAATTTGCGCCTTCGCCCATTCCAGATTCTGCGGCGTGAACGCGAAGCTTGGCGGCTGCTTTTCAGCCAGACGGCGGGCGCTCATCGATCGACCTCGCCGAACACGATATCGATGCTTCCCAAAATGGCGGAAACGTCCGCCAGCATGTGGCCCCGCGTCAGAAAATCCATCGCTTGCAGATGCGCGAAGCTTGGTGCGCGAATCTTGCACTTGTACGGCTTGTTGCTGCCGTCGGAAATCAGATAGACGCCGAACTCGCCTTTGGGCGCCTCGACGGCGGCATAAACCTCGCCGGCCGGGACGTGAAAACCTTCGGTGTAGAGTTTGAAATGATGGATCAGCGATTCCATCGAGCGCTTCATGACTGCACGGCGCGGCGGCGTAATCTTGTTGTCATCGACCACCACTACGCCTTGCGCGTCCGCGGAGTGCAATTTTTCCACGCATTGTTTCATGATGCGGATTGATTGGCGCATTTCTTCCATGCGGATGCAGTAGCGGTCGTAGCAGTCGCCGTTTTTGCCGACCGGAATGTCGAAATCAAATTCGGGATAGCATTCGTAGGGTTGCGCCTTGCGCAAATCCCAGGCGGCGCCGGAGCCGCGCACCATCACGCCGGAAAAGCCCCACGCCCAGGCGTCATCAAGTTTCACCACGCCGATATCGACATTGCGCTGCTTGAAGATGCGATTTTCGGTCAACAGCTCCTCGAGATCGTCGCAGACCTTGAGGAACGGATCGCAGAACGCGGCGATATCGTCGATCAGTTTCGGCGGCAGATCCTGATGCACGCCGCCGACGCGGAAGTAAGCCGCATGCATGCGCGAGCCCGACGCACGCTCATAAAAACCCATCAGCTTCTCGCGCTCTTCAAAGCCCCACAGCGGCGGCGTGAGCGCACCGACGTCCATCGCCTGCGTCGTGACATTGAGGAGATGCGACAACAGTCGGCCGATTTCGCAATACAATACCCGGATCACCTGCGCCCGCTTGGGAATGGCAAGCTCAAGCAGTTTTTCCGCCGCAAGACAGAACGCATGTTCCTGATTGATCGGCGCGACGTAATCGAGCCGGTCGAAATACGGGATCGCTTGCAGGTAGGTTTTGTGCTCGATCAGCTTTTCGGTGCCGCGATGAAGTAACCCGATGTGCGGATCGACCCGCTCGACCACTTCGCCGTCAAGCTCAAGCACCAAACGCAACACCCCGTGCGCCGCCGGATGCTGCGGTCCGAAGTTGATGGTGAAATTGCGTTCGCCGTTTGCAGCCATCAGGATTTCTGTCCGCCGTCGCCTATCTTTCCGGCCTTCTCGTCACCCGGCAGCACGTAATCGGTTCCCTCCCACGGCGAGAGGAAATCGAAGTTGCGGAATTCCTGCGTCAACCGCACCGGCGCATAGACAACGCGCTTAAGCTCATCGTCGTAACGCACCTCGACGAATCCGGTCAGCGGAAAATCCTTCCGCAACGGGTGCCCCTCGAATCCGTAATCGGTGAGCAGCCGGCGCATGTCCGGATGGCCGGCGAATACCACGCCGTATAGATCGTAAGCCTCGCGCTCGAACCAGTCGGTACCGGGGAAGACTTCGATGATCGACGGGACCGGCGCCGATTCTTCGGTTTCGATTTTGACGCGCACGCGCACATTATGCCTGGGGGATAGCAGGTGGTAGACCACGTCGAAGCGCCGTTCCCGGCCGGGCCAATCGACCGCGGTGACGTCGATGATGTTCCAAAACAGGCAGCGCGGATCGTCACGCAGAAAGCGCATCACCGAAACGACGTCGGCGGCTTTCGCCCGCACCGTCAGTTCGTGATGCGCAACCTCGTAGCCGAGAACTGAAGCCGCAAGCGCGTCCGAGATTGTGCGGCCGAGCGTGTCGAGTGTCTCATCCATCATCAGCGTTCGATCGTGGCGGTGCGGCGGATTTTCTTTTGCAGCAGCAGCACGCCGTAGAGCAGAGCCTCGGCGGTCGGCGGGCAACCCGGAACATAGATGTCGACCGGCACGATACGGTCGCAGCCGCGCACCACCGAATAGGAGTAATGATAATAACCGCCGCCGTTGGCGCACGAGCCCATCGAGATGACGTAACGGGGCTCCGGCATCTGGTCGTATACCTTACGCAATGCCGGCGCCATTTTGTTGGTGAGCGTACCCGCGACAATCATCACGTCAGACTGGCGCGGCGAAGCGCGCGGCGCGAAGCCGAAACGCTCGGCGTCGTAGCGCGGCATCGACATCTGCATCATCTCGACTGCACAGCAGGCGAGCCCGAATGTCATCCACATCAGGGAGCCGGCGCGCGCCCAGGCGATGAGATCGTCGGCGGCGGCGACCAAAAATCCTTTGTCGGACAGTTCACCGTTGAGATTGGTGAAAAACGGATCGTCGGCGCCGCCCGGCACGGCCGGGCGCGCGGTAAGCAATTCGGTGCGCGGTTTGCGGGGCGCGGGTTTGCTCAGTTCCATTCGAGCGCTCCCTTCTTCCATTCATAGATAAATCCGATTGTCAGCACCGCAAGGAACAGCATCATCGACCAGAATCCGAACGCACCGAGCTTGCCGAACGCCACGGCCCACGGAAATAGAAAGCTCACTTCGAGATCGAAAATGATGAACAGGATCGCGACCAGGTAGAAGCGCACGTCGAATTTCATCCGCGCGTCATCGAATGCGTTGAAGCCGCACTCGTAAGCGGAAAGTTTCTCCGGATCCGGCTGCTTGTGGGCGAGGATAAACGAGGAAAGCAGCAGCGCAGTTCCCATAACGGCCGCGACGCCGATAAACACCACAAGCGGGAGGTAGCCGAGGAGCAATTCCTGGAGCGATTGTGTCATTGGCAGCTCTTTTGACCGTCATCAACGGCCCCGGTCCCTACCTCAGGAAATGCCGCTAGCGACGGTTCCGCCCAAGCCGGAACCGCCGATTTGCCCCAAAATCTAATGCGGATTCGCGCTGGAAAATTGACGCCGGACCCTTAGCGCAGCGCACAAAAGGGCGCAAGGCAGCCTGTGCGCGGAGCTGCTGCGACCCGCAAACTGGTCCTCGAAGCACCGGCCGATGCGGCGGAACCCGGAGTCGAACCGCGTGGCCTCGCGGAGTCGAATCGCGGAATTGGAGGGCAATTAAGGCATTGATATTACTGGCGGGAGCGACGGGACTCGAACCCGCGACCTTCGGCGTGACAGGCCGACGCTCTAACCAACTGAGCTACGCCCCCGCGGGCGCGGTCGCAGTTAAGGCCGGGCCGGTTGCAAGTCAAGGATTCGCCGCCAAAACGGCCGTTTCAGCCTGCCAGGTCCGCACCACTGAGCGGGCCGATATATCGCGCGATGCGTGAAAACATCGGTGGAATCGGCAAAACAAGCGTGGTCAGTCGAAGCCGAATCGTCTAACTGCATCGGGATGACGGGCACTTTTCGCCCGTTAGCGCTTCATCGAGGAGGGTCCAATGCCGACCAAACCAGCGACAACCGTAACATTGAAGCACCTTGCAGCGAGCCTTGCAGAAGACAACGCACTTACAAAAAAACAATCGGAAGCAATCCTCAACGGCTTGGTCGCCAACATCGTCAAGCATCTGAAGAAGGGCGAGCGCATCCGCATCGGCGGCCTCGGCATCCTCGTGGTGCGCAAACGCGCCGCGCGCATGGGCCGCAATCCAGCTACTGGCGCACCTATTCAAATCAAGGCCAGCAAGAAGGTCGCCTTCCGCGCTTCGAAAGAGCTGAAGGAAGCGATCTAGTCGCTTGCAGCGAACGTTCATCACCGCCCGCGCGTTGGCGGAGCCGAAGCGCTACGCGGCCGCGGGCGGGTGATGTAACTTTCGGGGTTGCCAGAGTCCGGGTTCAGAGTTGACGCCGCGCCTTTTGAGTGCGGCGTCGTTTTTTGCCGCCAGGCGCATATCGAGGCGCTGCCGCTTCCCTGCCCTTGCGCGGCGCCATCAGGCGGGGATAAATCTCGCTGCCAGGGCGGTTAGCTCAGCTGGTAGAGCGTCTGCTTTACACGCAGGATGTCGGCGGTTCGAGTCCGTCACCGCCCACCACATTTTTCCGGTGGCTCGTCGAGCGCCCTTCTCGCCACATTTCATCCACGCCGACGCAAAAAATTCGTGGGCTGTTCCTCACGATGCGTGCGCATGGCCGGCGGCTGTGCGATAATTCTCGGCGCGGGTTATCGCACGGAGGGGGTTTAAGTCATGTTGCGCAGGTTCGTTGTCACGATTGCCGTGCTGCTGGCCGCAGGGACAATAGTTTCCGCGCAATTGCCGCCGCAACCGCCACCAGTTGCAAGCCCGCTCGGGCAAGGTGACGATCAGGAACGCGCAGCCTGCCACCCGGACGTGATGCGGTTTTGCAAGCAGATCTTGAAAGACAATCAGGATGCCGATGTATTCGCCATCCTCAATTGTCTGCAAACCAACCGCCCGAAGATCAGCAACGCCTGTCGGCAGGTGCTCGCCGGCCACGGCGTGTAATCACGCCGCGCCGGTAAGCGGGTAAGCTTTTCCGCTTAGTCTGCCGGCTGCGCCGCCATCGCCTCGTCGACCGCATCGACGCTGCTTTCGGCGTGCGCTGCATGCTCAGACAACAGCACCCATGACTGCGCGAGCGTCAGCCACAGCACTTTGTCTTGCGGGTCAGCCGTAGCCTGCGCTTTCGCAACGCATTTTTCGGCCCAGTCTCGATGATCCCGACAGGTCCCCATCATACGCTCCCGACTACACAACACGAGCCAGCGATCTCAGACCAAAAGTACGGCAGAGGAAGGGTCATCCAGTGGCGCGCTGCGGACCAGCCATGCGTGCCGTGCAACAATTATATGCCGCCGCCGCAAGGGCGGGATTAAAAATCCCTTTAATATTCAACTTCATGAGATGCAAATCGGTCTTAGCTGCACTGCAACAAAATCGGATGCAGCCGGCCTCGGCACGCTTATATTCGCCCCAACGATTCCGGCGTCGCCGGAACCCCGATTGGGGAAAGGACGAAACCAGTGTTTGCATCCATTGCCCGTTTCCTACACTCGTGGACGCGTGCCAGCTCCGTACGGCGGGAACTCTCGCATCTGAGCGACCGCGAGCTTGCCGACATCGGCATCACCCGCTCTGATATCGAACGGATCGTGGCAAACCACGTACACGACTAACCTTTCGGTTCGTCGCGACGACACAACGCCCGCGCCCTTTGCGCGGGCGCTGTTTTATGGGGCGGGCAGCGATAAAACGGTTCCGGGGTGGATCAGCGGCACTGCTACCGGTCACCGCTTGAATAGCCCCATAATTTCGGCTTTTGCCAACGTGTTGAAATGCAAATTGAAGCCGACCACTGCGGCTGACGTGTCGGCCTTGACGTCAAGCTTGTCGGTTTTGACGGCAAAAACCGTGAATAGATAGCGATGCGGATGGTCGCCCGCCGGCGGACATGGGCCCCCATAACCTGGCGCGCCAAAATCGGTGCGGGTCTGCAGCGCGCCGGCCGGGAGCTTGCCGGTTGCGCTGCCGGCGCCTTCGGCTAATTCGCTCACATTCGCCGGGATATTGACCACCAGCCAGTGCCAAAAGCCCGAGCCAGTCGGCGCGTCGGGATCGTAACAGGTGATGGCAAAGCTTTCGGTCCCCTGCGGCGCTTCCGACCAGCGCAGATGCGGCGACTTGTTGCCACCGGCGCAACCGAAGCCAAAATCAGCCGACAGGATGAAATCGCTGGGCAGATAATCGCCGTCCTTGAAACTATTGCTGGCGATTGTGAATGTCATGGGCGTCTCCTTTGCCGCTGCGATCCGCGCCGTTCGGCTGGGGGCATTCCGGGTAGCCTAATTGGACACCGCCGCGCACGGAAGACGGTGCGACGCTTGGGTGGCCCTTCCCACACATGCTAACCAGCCCGGCATGCCCGTGCTTGCCCTCGCTGACGCCCTGACGCTTTTTCCCCAGCGCGGCGCGCTGATCGGTCTCGATCTCGGCACCAAAACCATCGGGGTAGCGGCAAGCGACCCTGACCGACGGCTCGCCGCCCCGGTCGAAACGATCACGCGCACGCGCTTCCAGCTTGATGCCGCGCGGCTACTGGTGCTGGCCGGCGAACGGCACGCGGTCGGTTTCGTGCTGGGACTGCCGGTCAACATGGACGGCAGCGAAGGCCCGCGCGCACAAGCGACACGCGCCTTCGCACGCAATCTCGCCGGGCTCACGGCGCTGCCGATCGCGCTGTGGGACGAACGGCTCTCGACCGCGGCAGTCGAGCGCGCACTGATCGAGGCCGACGTCAGCCGGGCGAAACGCAAAGCGGTGATCGACCAACACGCCGCCGCCTACATTTTGCAGGGTGCGCTCGACCGCCTGGCGCACTGACGTTTCATTGCGGCCCGCGCGCCGACACCGATCAGCGCGGCGTCAGGTGTTCAGTGCCGCTGCCGTTGTGGCCGCCGATCGCCCACAGTCCGTCAAACCCGTTGCCGTCGAGCCGATAAATGACAAGGCCGGCTTCGCCGTTGATTTCGTATGTGGCGGCGAGCGAGTTATTCATACGCATGCCAAACCCTTCAATGGTCGACGTTCCGATCGACCATTTGATTTTAAAGGTGCTATTGGAAATGACGTCGACGTCGGCGGTGCCTCTATACTTGGAACCGTCGGGATTCGTTCCGACCACGTCGTATTTCGACGCAAGCGTGAGGGTCTCGGCGCCGGCAGGCAGTGTGACGACCAAAAACGCCAGCGCGCAAAGCAATCTTCGCATCATGAATATCCTTGGTTTAGTTGAATGAAACAGCAGTCAATCCCGCATTAGTTCTCCGGCAGCGCTCGCCGCAACAAAACGTCGGCGGTGTGCGTCTCGATGCCGTCGGCGCCGTAAAGCGCCGCATGAGGTCGAAAGAAGCGCGTCTGCGCGTAGGCGTCGGCCACAGCAGGCGGCGCGGTGCGGGCAAGCGCCGCGGTCGCCGCGAGTGTAGCGAGCCGCCTTACCATGATCCGCGCGCTGCCTTCGCTGCTCAATTCGTCGGACATGTCGATAATCGTCGACTTCTCGCCGATCAGCGGTGAAGCCTCGTCCACCAAGCCGGCGATGAAATCGGGAGTCTCCGGGTCGCGGCGGAGCGCGCGCAACACGTCGAGGCACATGACGTTGCCGGAGCCTTCCCATATCGCGTTCAATGGCGCTTCGCGATAAAGCCGCGGCAACACGCTCTCCTCGACGTAACCATTGCCGCCGAGACATTCCATCGCTTCGTAGATAAAGCTCGGCGCGGTCTTGCAAATCCAGTATTTCGCCGCCGGCGTGAGCACACGCGCGTAAGCCGCCTCGCGCGGATCGGTGGCAGCGTGTTCGAAGGCACGCGCGAGCCGCATGATCAGCGCCACCGCGCCCTCCACCTCAAGCGCCAGGTCGGCAAGCACCGTGCGCATCATTGGCTGATCGTAGAGGTGCTTCTGGAACACGGAACGATAGCGGCAATGGTGCACGGCTTGTACCAGCGCCATCCGCATGTAGCCGGCCGAGGCGAGCCCGCAGTCGAGGCGGGTGAGTTGCACCATCTGAATGATGGTCCGCACGCCCGTTCCTTCATCACCGATCCGCAAACCGTAAGCATCGGCGAACTCGACTTCACTCGACGCGTTGGAACGGTTGCCGAGCTTGTCCTTGAGCCGCTCGAAGCGAAGTCCATTGACCGTTCCGTCAGGTTTAAAGCGCGGCACGAAGAAACAGGTCAGCCCGCCCGGCGCCTGTGCCAACACCAGAAAGGCGTCGCACATCGGCGCGGACATGAACCATTTCTGTCCGGCGATCGAATAAAAATCTCCGATCGGCGTTGCGGCGGTCGAATTGGCGCGCACGTCGGTGCCGCCTTGCTTTTCCGTCATCCCCATGCCGAGCGTCATGCCCGATTTCTCGAACCAGGGTCGGAATGCAGGGTCATAACTTGCGGTCGTTACTCTGGGCGCGACTTGCGCCAGCAGAGCCGGATTGGAGGACAGGGCGCCGAGCGCGGCGCGGGTCATGGTGATCGGGCACAAATGCCCGCATTCGATCTGCGAAACCATGTAGTAGCGGGCAGCCCGCATCACTTCCGCCGGCGGCGCGGCGCGCGCACCGGCTGGCGTCCAAGTCGAGGCATGCAGCCCCGCCGCCACGCTCGCTCGCATCAAATCGTGATAGGCCGGATGAAATTCGACCACGTCGCGGCGAAAGCCCTTCGCGTCGAAAATGTAGAGTTTCGGCGGATTCTCATTGGCACGGCGCGCTTGGGCAAACATCTCGGTCGTTCCCCACCGCCGACCGAAGGCGGCGAGCGCAGTCGTATCGGCTTGCGCGCCGTTAGCCTTGACCGCCTCCTGCAGCGGCAAATCGCTCGAAAATAAATCGATGTTTTCGTAAGGCGGCGACTGGTTGAAGACCTCGGCGGTATCGACGCGCGCGACGGTGGTCATGGCGGTTCGCCTCATAGAGTCGAGCCATTGTAGCACGCGGCGCGGGATAAGCGCCGGACGGGCTTGCCGGACCGCTTCGATTGGGCCTATAGCACCGATTTAATGACGAAGCCGCAGACCCTCACGCGCCATATCGTTTCGATCAACGACTTGACTAACAAGGAGATCGAAACGGTCTTCCAGGTCGCGGCGGGGTTTTTGCGGGAACTCTCCGACAACAAGATCCCCTATCGGATCGGCCGCGGCACCACGGTCGCCTCCAAATATATTCTGGCCAGCCTTTTCTACGAGCCTTCGACCCGTACCCGGCTGTCGTTTGAGAGCGCCATGCTGCGCCTTGGCGGCGCCAACATCACCAGTGCCGATCCGGCGGTCAGCTCGGCTGCCAAGGGCGAAAGCCTCGCCGATACAATCAGGGTCACCAGCAATTACGCCGACCTCATCGTGATCCGTCATCCGCGCGATGGCGCGGCGCGGCTCGCCGCCGAGTATTCGCAGATTCCGGTGATCAACGGCGGCGACGGCAGCCATGAGCACCCGACCCAGACCTTGTGCGATCTGTTCACGCTCCGCTCCAAGAACAAGGGGCTCAAGAACATGAAGGTTGCGATCTCCGGCGACCTCAAGGGCAGCCGCACCATCCACTCCTTCGTCTATGCGCTGGCGCGCTTCCGCGCCATCATCGACCCGCTACCTGCGCCGGGCATGGAACTGCCCGCCCATGTCGACCGCCGGCTGCGCGAGGAGTTTCGTTGCCGCATGGTTTCGAAAGCGCCCGACCAGGCTGACTCGATCGACGCGCTTTACGTCACCGCCGATCAGCCGCATCAACTCTCGCTCTATGCCGAGCCGGAAATCGATTATGGCTTGGTGTTGCAGAAAAAAACCGACGCGGTCTATGTGACGCGTTTCCAGAAGGAACGCTGGACCGAAAAAGAGCGGCCCTACCCAAAGATCGACGCCAAATTTCTGCGCCAAGGAAAATATTCGCATGCGAGCGTCATGCACCCGCTGCCGCGCGTCAATGAGCTCGACGCCGCGCTCGACAATGACCGGCGGGCAATTTATTTCCGCCAGGCCGCCTATGGCGTGCCGGTACGTATGGCGTTGATTTCACTCTTGCTGCATCTGCACCGTAACAAATCACTGCACAAATTCACCGGCGGCTTCGCCCAATCCCGCCACCCGATCTATGCGCAGCCGATCGGACGCGGCGTCAATTGCCCCAATCCAAACTGCATCAGCAACGATCCGGCCGAGCGGCAATACGCCGCCAACAAATTCTACGTCATCCCGGAAAACACCGCGCAAAGCTGTACGCTGCGCTGCCTCTATTGCGAGACCGACATCGAAGCCGAGACTGCGGCGCGGTTCGTGGCCGCCGATACGACGCGAAAGACATTTGCGCCCGGGCTTGGCGCGCTGGTGCGCGCGCCCGCGGAAAAACTGCGGCATTTCATTATTTATCGCAGCGATGCGGATGCAGAGGTCGCCGGCTTTGCGCGCAGCGACCGCGGAAAAAGGGCTGGCGCCGGATAATCTCGCCCTTACAAACGCTGCAGTGAAGAAGCAACGCAGCTCGGTGGCAGGGTCTGGATTGCTTCGCTTTGCTCGCAATGACGGTTAAACTTCCACCATGCCCGCGCTCGATTATGCCGCCTGTCTTGTCTTCGGCTATCTCTGCGGGTCGATCCCGTTCGGTATCCTGCTAACACGGCTTGTTGGCGCGCCGGATTTGCGCGCAATCGGGTCCGGCAATATCGGTGCGACGAATGTGCTGCGTACCGGCCGCAAAGGTCTGGCCGGCGCGACCCTTCTGGGCGACGTGCTCAAGGGCACAATCGCGGTGCTCGTCGCCGGCTATATTTTCGATCGCGACCGCGCGTTCCTCGCCGCCCTCGGCGCGTTCCTCGGGCACCTATTCCCAGTGTGGCTCAAGTTCCGCGGCGGCAAGGGCGTGGCCACCTATATCGGGGTTCTGTTCGGGCTAGCCTGGCCGGCGGCACTGCTCTTTTGCGCGGT
>DATKRE010000012.1:0-3436 GCA_035532335.1 Xanthobacteraceae bacterium
CATTGGCGGCAGCAATGCCCCAAGCCGCGAGGCAGCGCTGATTGCGCCGGCGCTGGCGATTTCCGCAGGCCACGGGCTCATTTTATTTTCGCCGGTGGTGGTCGCGGCCGTTGCCATTCTCGGCGCTGGATGGGAGCGGACGATTTTGATCGGCGTGCCGGTGGCGATTGTGGTCGCGGCGTTCGGCGCGGTGTGGGCACAATGGCGAGCGACAAGACCCGAACCACCCGCGGCGGTGCTACCGCCGAGAGCCGTAGACAAGCGCGGCGGTTGGTCCGCCGCCGTGCTGACGGCCGCGACAGCAATCCCGATCCTGATGCTGATCGTCCAGTCGCTCGGCGACATTCCGAGCGAACCGCTGGGAGGCGGGTCCGCGCGCGAGGCGCTGCTCGGTATCGGAAGGCCGCTGCTACTTTTCCTCGCCGCCGTCGGGTTGATGACCGCCGGTCTGTGGCGCAGAGCCCGGCCGCTACTGACCGAAACCGGCTGGACCGGGCGCATCCTTGGCAACGTCGCCGGCGTGCTTTTGATTGTCGGCGCGGCCGGCGGCTTGCAACGGCTTTGCCAGGAAACCGGCATGGCCGAGTTGCTCGGCGAACGCTTGCTTTCGCTACACCTTGGATTTGCCGGCGGCGTCCTGTTGCCGTTCTTCATCGCGGCGACGATCAAAGTCCTGCAAGGTTCGTCGCTGGTCGCCGCGATTACCACCGCCGGCATGGTGCAGCCGCTGCTGACGCCGCTTGGGATCGACGGCGAGACCGCAAAAGCTCTGGCGGCGCTTGCCATCGGCGCCGGGTCGATGACCCTCTCGCACGTCAACGACGAATATTTTTGGCTGGTATCGGCCAATGCGGAGCTGCGTCCGCTGCGCGGATTGACCGATTTTACCGCGGCAACCCTGCTGCAAGGCCTGGTGGCGGTCGCGGCTTTGCTGATTGTTTCCAAGAGCTTGGTCGAGATCGCTGGATTTTTCTGAGCGTTTGCTGATCAAATTGCGGTACGTGGTTTTACTTACGGGTAAGGGGAGCGTGGCCATTGTTGCGGGGCTGGGAGCGTTGAGGGGCAACTCCATGAGGGGCTGTCACCATGTCTCAACTTCTTGTTCGGTTCTGGAAAGAACGATCCGGCGCCACCGCAATTGAATATGGCCTGATTGCCGCCGGGATTGCTGCCGTCATCATTGTCGCAGTCAATACGCTCGGCAGCAATCTCACCGCGACCTTCAGCAGCGTTTCAACAGCGATCAAATAAACGCGAATCAATGAAATTAAGGTCGCCTCCCGAGGCGACCTTTTCTTTTTCCGCACGGGCGGATTTGAACTCCGGGATACTTTCAGTTCAGAAGAGCGCGCCCTAGTGTCGCGCGTGGGAGCGATCCGTCCCCATGGCGTCTTGCGAACGAAATTCCGAGTCGTAGTCCATTATTTCGCGCATCAACTGCTCGATCATGCTCTGGCGGATCGCCGTGTCTTGGCCGGACGTTAGTTCTGCCACCACTTTGGCGATGGCGGTAATAACCTCGGCGGTATCGACGATATCGGGCCCCCCCGCACTGACGGGATATTCCGCAAAAAAGTCATTGACCAGTTCGATGATGCTGCAGTGCAGGCATGGCCGTTCATCGTTGGCCTCATGGTCTTCAGACATCGCCGATATCCTTTCGATCGTCGTTGCGCTCACCAGTCGGACGCGGGCCTTAACTCGCACCGCCGCATCCGTCCGGATTGAGTGCCCCACCGCAGACGCTAAGCACACGATACCTGTAACACGTTGGGGCAGCTTGAGCCTGACCTTTGGTGCACCTTTCGCTGACCTGTGCCAAAATACCGGCGGGCATGAGATCGCCAAAAAGGTGCCGGATGGAACAGCAGCTTATCGAAGACATCTCAGATAGTGTTGCGACGCTGACGTTCAATCGGCCGGATCGGCTCAACGCCCTGTCGACGCCGATCATGGATGGCCTTCTGGAAGCACTGCCGCGGCTGGCGAGCGATCCGGGTATCGGGGTTATCGTTCTCACCGGCGCCGGTCGGGCATTCTGCGCCGGCGGCGACGTCAAGAGCATGGCCGAGGGCGCGGCCGAGCGCAGCGTCGAACAAGCCGTGACACATCTGCGCCAGCGCATGGAGGTTTCGCGCCTGTTGCACGAAATTCCCAAACCGACGATCGCAATGGTGAACGGGCCGGCGGCGGGAGCTGGAATGTCGCTCGCGCTCGCCTGCGACCTCCGCTTCGCGGCACAATCGGCACGCTTCGTCACCGCTTTCGCGAATATCGGATTTTCCGGCGATTTCGGCGGCAGCTACTTTCTTTCCAAGCTGATCGGCACCGGTAAGGCCCGCGAGTTGTATTATACGGCCGAGCCACTTGATGCGGCGCAGGCGTTTGCGCTGGGAATAGTCAACAAGGTGGTTGCCGACGCCGATCTCGCCGGCGCCACCATGGCGTTCGCCCGCAAGCTGGCGCGCGGCCCGCGAATTGCGCTGGCGCTGATGAAACAGAATTTCAACGCCGCCGAAAACGGCACGCTCGCCGAACTGCTGGATCTCGAAGCCCGGCGTCAGGTCGAGACCGGCCGTACCGCCGATCACAAGGAAGCTGCGCGCGCATTCGTGGAAAAGCGCACCCCAACCTTTACCGGACGGTGACGGACGGGGACGGCGAATTTATTTCGCCGCGGACGAGCCTTCGGATACCTGTCGCGGCCGCCAGATTGCCACGTGAGTGATTTCGGCGACGCGAGTTTTGCCGTCAGCGATAACGAGGGCGTCAAACTCAACGATCGCATGGCCCTTGGAGACGGCGTTCGATGTGATCGTCGAGCGCAACGTCAATTCCTGTCCAAGTCGCGCGGCCGCATGGTGGTGAACTTTGCTGCCGACGTGAATCCACGGGCCAAGGACGACATTCTGCACCAGAGCGGCATTGGCAAGACGCAGGATCTGACCGGGATGCACCAGCCCCTCGGTCAGGTAAATCGGATCGGTTTCGCGGATTTCCTCGACATACCGGGACAGCATGGCGCGATCGATGGTCACAGGGGCAATGCCGAGTGCGCGCCCCGGCGCCAGCGAAGATTCGCTTGCGATTGGGCGCCAGGCGGGCGGCGATGGCGCCGGCAGAGCATCGAGGCCCGGAGCGATCCGCTGGTCCGCGGCGACGAAGGCCCGCCCGGTAGCGCAGTGTTCTCCGGCGCTTTCGACGCCAAGCACGAGCTGATCGTTGTCTTCCTTCGCCGTCACCCGAGTGTCCGCCCCGTCGTAAACCGGCTTTTGAAATCGGCAGTCGATTTGGCCGGCTTCAAGCCAAAGGCGACCCCAACGGGCCACCGGCATGTGCGCCATGTAGGCGTAAACTTCCACGCCCGGCACCAGTCCACCGCGAAATCCGAACTGTCGCGCGACCGAGTCGTCGTGAATTTTGTTGTCCGACGATA
>DATKRE010000013.1:0-29274 GCA_035532335.1 Xanthobacteraceae bacterium
GCGATCGTTGCCGCGCTCGGCGGTATGCTCGCTTTCGGCACGGCCAAACCTCCGCCGGTTCTTACTTCGCTGGGCGAGCCCTTCCGCAAAGTCGATTTCAGCGACCTGCCGCCGGTGCAGAGGCTTTCGGTGAGTAACCGCACGCCGATCGCGTTCCGCGTCTGGGAAACGCAATCAGCCGACCCGCCGCTCGTCGTCATCGCCATCCATGGCTCTTCGGCGCAGAGTTCGACCCTGCATCCACTCGGCAAGGCGCTCAGCTCCCAGGGCATCCCGGTCTACGCGGCCGACGTCCGCGGCCACGGGTCAACCGGCGCGCGCGGCGACATCGATTATGCCGGTGAACTTGACGACGACCTTGCGGATTTCGCCGCCATGGCGCGGGGCCGCCATGCGAACGCAAAAATCGTGCTGATGGGTTTTTCCTCCGGCGGCGGTTATGCGCTGCACGCCGCGGCAAGCCCGCTCGGCAAAACTTTCGCGCGCACGGTGATGCTGTCGCCGATGCTCGGCGCCTTCGCGCCGACCTTCAACCATGACCAAAAATATGCCGCGCCATTCATCCCGCGGATCATCGCGCTGACGGTGCTGAATCGTGTCGGCATTCATTCCTTCGATCATTTGACCACATTGTTGCTGGCCGTCGATCCGGCACGGACCGACATCCTTGTCGGCCACTATTCGTGGCTTTTGATGCGCGCCTTCGCGACCAGCGACTACGCGGCCGATCTGCGCAACGCGCAAACGCCGCTCGCCATCGTCGTCGGGGGAAACGACGAGCTCTTCTATGCTGACAAGTTTGCTCCCACCGTGGACCCCATCAGACCTGGCATCCCAGTCACGATTGTGCCCGGCCTGAGCCATACCGGCCTGACAGTCGATCCGCGCGCCGTCCCCGCCATCGTCGCCGCCGTGCGCGGCGAGCATGCCGATTAGACGCTGACGGCGGCGCCGAACGAATTAACGCCGCATAACCCACAGCATTAACGGCCCTTTTCGATCTTTATCGAATAGCGACCTTTGCCGTGCTAAAGGGCCGCGCAGTCGAGGCTATCGCCGCCGGCGTTGCAATGGATTAACCAAACCGCGGCGCGGATACCTGTTCATGTCGAGTATGCCGACCAATTCCGACCTGCGCGCGCAGACGCTGATCTCGTCGTATGTGCGCGCCGGCTACGGCCTGATCGATCCGCCGGTGGTGCAGCCGGCTGAGCCGTTCCTCGATTTATCCGGCGAGGACATCCGCCGGCGCATGTTTCTCACCTCCGATCCGCACGGCCGCGAATTGTGCCTGCGGCCCGACCTGACCATTCCGGTGTCGCGCGAATATCTCGCCTCGCCGGCTGCCGGCAAGGCAACGTCCTATTGCTACCTCGGCGCGGTGTTTCGCCACCGCGAAGGATCGGCGGCGGAATTCGTCCAGGCCGGCATCGAATCCTTCGCGCGCACCGACAAGGCCGCGGCCGACGCCGAAATGCTCGCGCTCGGACTCGAAGCAACCACGCTTTACGGCCTGGCCAATCCGGAAATCCGCATCGGCGACGTCGGGCTTTTTTCGGCGTTTGTCGCCGCGCTCGATCTGCCGCCGCCGTGGAAGCGCCGCCTGGTCAAGGATTTCAACCGGAAATGGTCGCTGGCACACGACCTCGATCAACTCGCAATGTCCGGCGCGCACGGCCCACCGGAATATCAGGGTGTGTTGGCGGCGCTCGCCGGTTCCGACCCAAAGGCCGCGCGTCACCTCGTCACCGATCTGCTGTCGATTGCCGGTATCGAAGCCGTCGGCGGCCGTTCGGTGGCCGAGATCGCCGAGCGCTTTCTCGAACAGGCGGCGCTCGGGAGCGGCAAGCGGCTGCCGCAGGAAATCCGAGCGCTGATCGAAATCTTCCTCGCCGTGCGCGGCGAACCGGATGAAGCCGCCGGCGAACTGCGCGCGCTTGCCGCCGACGCCAGGATTTCGCTCGACGCCGCACTCGATTTGTTGGAGACCCGCACCGGTTTTCTCGCCGCCCGCGGCGTTGACGTGCGCACGATGCAATTCGCTACCGCATTCGGCCGCGGCTTCGATTATTACACCGGCTTTGTCTTCGAGCTGCACGATCCGAGCGTGAAGGGCCCGCTCATCGCCGGCGGCCGCTACGACGGCCTGCTGGCCCGGCTCGGCGCGCGAGAAGCGATCCCGGCGGTCGGTTTTGCCGCCTCGATCGAGGAACTCGCCGCCTGCGGAGGCAAACTGTGAGCGCGCCGCTGATCATTGCCATACCGGCGAAAGGCCGGTTGCAGCAGAACGCCGAGAGTTTCTTCGCGAGCTCCGGGCTCGGTCTCGTTAAGCCGCGCGGGCCTCGCGACTATCGCGGCACCATCGCCGGTTTCGACGGCGTGGAAATCGCCTTCCTGTCGGCGGCGGAAATCACCGCACAGCTCGGTCACGGCGCGGTGCATCTCGGTGTTACCGGAGAAGACCTGGTGCGCGAGATGATCCCGGAAGCCGACCGCGAGGTGATTTTCATCGACCAGCTCGGCTTTGGCTTCGCCAATGTCGCCGTCGCCGTGCCGCAAGCTTGGATCGACGTCCGCAATATGGCCGACCTCGATGACGTGGCGACCTCGTTCCGGCTCAAGCACGGCCGCAAGATGCGGCTCGCCACCAAATACGCCAACCTCACGCGTGGCTTTTTTGCCGATCACGGCGTGGTCGATTACCGCATCGTCGAGAGCGCCGGCGCGACAGAAGCCGCGCCGGCCGCCGGCGTCGCCGAACTGATCGTCGACATCACCACCACCGGCGCGACGCTAGCAGCCAACGGCCTGAAGGTGGTCGATGACGGCATCATCCTGCGCTCGCAGGCAAACCTTGTTGCCGCGCGCACCGCTGCATGGGAGACGGCGCAACGTGAAACCGCGCGGTTGCTGCTCGATCGCATCGCCGCGCAAAAGCGCGCGCATTCCTACTGCGAAGTGCGCACGCGGTTTGCCGGCATGAACGAGACGCTGCTCAACACCGTACAGGAAAAATTCGGCGTAGCGGCGCCGTTCGGCGGCCCAACCTCTTCCGGCATGCTCACGCTGCACTGCCCGCCCAAGCAGGTGCACGCGCTGGCAAGCTTCCTGCGCGAGCAAGGTGCCGAAGCGGTGTCGGTGGCCGCGGTTGATTATGTCTATGTGCGCGACAATCCGCTGTATGCCCGGCTTACCGCCGAGCTTGAGCGCGATAGCGCGGCACCAAAGATTTGAGCGAATCCAACCAGCCACAAGTCGTCGTCGGCCTTAACGAGCGGCCGCAGGGCGTTGTCGCCACAGTGACAATCGATAACGCGCGCGCGCTCAACGCGATGAGCGGCGCGCTGATGGATCAGCTGGCCAAGGCGATGGCGCAGCTCGCCGCCGACGAGCATTTGCGCGCGGTGGTGCTGGCCGGCGCGGGGCCGAGGTCCTTTATCGTCGGCGCCGACATCAACGAAATGGCGTCGATCGCGAACGCCGACCAGGCCAGAGCCTTCATTACCCGCCTGCATCGCTGCTGCGACGCCATCCGCAACCTCCCCGTCCCGGTGATTGCCCGCATCCATGGCTATTGCTTCGGCGGCGGACTTGAAATCGCCGCCGCCTGCGACGTGCGGATCGCCTCGGATGAAGCCTCGTTCGGCATGCAGGAGGTCAAGCTCGGGATACCCTCGGTGATCGAGGCGGCCCTCCTGCCGACGCTGGTCGGGTGGGGGCGCGCGCGCGAGATCATGTTGCTCGGCGAGACTTTTACCGCCGCCGAAGCGCTCGCCTGGCGGCTGGTCGAGCGCGTCGTGCCGCCGGCGCTGCTCGACGCAACGATCGAAGCCTGGATCGGCCGTCTGCTGACATCAAAACCGCAAGCCGTGCGGCTGCAGAAGCGGCTAATCCGCCAATGGGAGGATTTGCCGCTCTCGGCGGCAGTCGCTGCCGGCATCGATGCTTTTGCCGCCGCCTATGCGAGCGACGAGCCGCAAATGGCAATGCGCGAATTTCTTGCCGAACGAAACGCGCGCCGACGTGGCGACTAGGGCATGATCCGGAAAAGTGGAAGCCGGTTTTCCGAAAAGATCATGCTCAATCAAAATGCTAGAGCGAAAATCGATTCGATCTGAACGATTTCGCTCTAGTCGGCGGCCGTGCGATTGCGCTCAACGTCCTTGCGCACCCGGAACACCACAAAGTGCGAGAGCGAAAAGTTGACGATGAAACTTGCCAGGATCGCGACAATTTTGGCGAGCCAAACCGGAAGCAGCAAGACTTCAGCCACCACCAGCAACGTCGCCGTGTTGGCCAGCCAGCCGGCCACACCGGAGCCGACAAAGGCGAAATAGGCCCCCCACCGGAGCTTGCGGCCGGATTCCGCGGCAAAGGTGATCGAAGAATTCATCACATATGAGCCGGTCACGGCGACGAACCACGACACCGTGTTGGCCGCGATCAACAAAATGGTCGCTTCATTGCCGCACTGGCAAGCAACGGATGCGGATGCGAATGCAGCAAGCGCGGCCGCGGACCGGTTGAACGCCGAACGCGCCAGCAGAAACACACCATAATCGACCGCGGAATTGACAAGACCGACCAGGCCGAAGCTAAGCGCCTTGAGGCTGAGCGCTCGATTGCGCCAGCCGGCAGCGAGCTTGGCGCGTACGCCGTCGAAGCGGGAAGCGCGGGTCATTACCGCATCCGCATATCACGTTCGACGCCATCCGCCAGCCCCGCCGCCTCCGACCTGAACAGGCCGTGGCGGCGGTCGCGCGCGACACGGGAAACCGATTGCGCTATAAATCGGCGCCAAGGAAAGGCCGATTGGTTAACGTGACGACCGAGCCCAGATCGACGGTAACGCGCGGTGTCAGCGCGAACGAACGCGGCTACGGCCCCGGCCGTGGGCTTTCCATCGTGGTTCCGCTGCATAACGAGGCTGCATCGTTGGCGCGTTTGCACGCGCAGCTTGTCGACGTCGCGCAGGCGCTCACCACGAACCGCTCGCTCGCTTGCGAGGTCGTCTATGTCGACGACGGCAGCGGCGACGATACGCTTGCAATCGCCCGGCAACTGACGGCGCAAGCGCTTGACGTGCAAGTGATCTCGTTGTCGCGCAATTTCGGCAAGGAAGCGGCGTTGCTTGCCGGGCTTGATCATGCCCGGCTGGGTGCGGTGCTGTTCATCGATGGCGACGGACAGCATCCGACCACGCTGATCGACACGCTGGTCGGTCACTGGCTCGATGGCGGCTACGACGTCGTCTACACCGCGAAGGCACATCGCGCGAACGAGTCGGTCGCACGGCGCATTTTGGTCAAAGGCTTTTATCTCCTGGTCAATTGGGGCGCGCGCACCAGGATACCGGAGGATGCAGGCGATTTCCGGCTGCTTTCGCCGCGCGCCGCTGACGCATTGCGCCACCTGCCCGAGCGCAACCGGTTCTTCAAGGGTCTGTCGAGTTGGATCGGCTTTCGGCAAATCCGCATCGACTACCAGCCGGATCAACGCGCCGACGGCCGCACCAGCTGGAACTTCCGCTCCTTGATCGGTCTCTCGATTGACGGATTGACCGCGTTTTCGGTGGCGCCACTGCGGGTCGCTACCATGCTCGGCCTCGTTATCGCGTTCGTCGCCTTCATTTACGGCGCGCAGATCGTCTACGAGACGTTGATCTATGGCGAAAAAGTTCCCGGCTATCCGTCACTGTTTGTCGGCGTGATGGTGCTTGGCGGCGTGCAGCTGATCATGCTCGGCGTGCTCGGCGAATACATCGCCAAAATCCTTTATGAGATCAAAGGCCGGCCGGTATATTTCGTGGCCGAGCACGCGGTCAAGCTCGCCAGCGAAGCCGATCGCTCCGAGCGCGATACCCGCACCGCCGCCGAATAACCGTCAAAGAACGACGACTTTGGTCCCGACCTTCACCCGGCTGTAAAGGTCTTCGATGTCGGCGTTGCGCAGGCGAATGCAACCCGACGACACGTTGGTGCCGATCGTCCATGGCTCGTTGGAGCCGTGAATGCGATAGAGGGTCGAACCAAGATAGAGAGCGCGTGCGCCGAGCGGATTGTCGACGCCGCCGGCGACATAGCGCGGCAGGTCCGGCCGCCGTTGCAGCATTTCGGGGGGCGGCACCCAATCCGGCCATTCGCGCATGGCCGAGATTTCATTCGCGCCGCTCCAGGTAAAACCTTCGCGGCCGACGCCAATGCCGTAGCGCAGCGCCTTGCCGCCCTCCATAACGAGGTAGAGAAAGTAGTGCTGCGTGTCGACGACGACGGTGCCCGGCGTCTGATCGGTATGATAGTCGACAACCTGCCGCTCGTATCTTGGATCGACCATCGGATGCGCCATATCGCCGTATGTCGACGGCGCGTAAGCAGGGGGCGCGTAAGCAGGCTGCTGCATGCCCCACGCCACAACCCGCGGCGGCCCGGGGTGAAACGAGTCCTGACGCGTCGTCTCCTGCGGCACTAATGCCGGAGCGGCTGTGCCTTGCGGCGGCGTGGCGACCGCCGGCGATTGCGCGGCCGGCCGATGCCACGACGCCGAGGTTTGGAAAAAGCCTTGCTGCGGCGTCGCTTGTTGAGCGACCGCGGGCTGCGGCGCGGCCGGCGCCGATTGAACGGAGCCGGTGTATTGCGGTTCGGCTTGCGGGCGCGTCTGAACCAACTGGAATGATGCGGTTTTTTGCGATGGGCGCGGCGACATCATCGGAGCCTGCGCGTAATAGACCGGCGTCCGCTGCTGGTAGGCCTGCGCTGCGGGAGTTTGCTGATAATAGGCCGACGTGGGCTGATAGCGCGGCTGCGGCGCTACGGCAGCCTGGTAATAGACCGGCCCCGGCATGTAGGCGCGCGCTTGCGGCGCCGGCCGATACATCGGCGCCTGCTGATACATCGGCGCCTGCTGATACATCGGCGCCTGCCGGTACATCGGCGTCGGCCGGTACATCGGGGCCTGCCGGTACATCGGCGCCTGCTGGTACATCGGCGCCCGCTGGTAGGCGACCATCGGCGCAGGCGCGTCATCGAACATGGACGCAATACCGCCCCCGCCGCCACCGTGGCCCGATTGGACGACGTAGCCGAGTTGCCAGCCGGGATCGAGAAATTGAGCGGCGGCTGTACCGTGCGTTGCGATCAGGAAGGAGGTGGAACAAGCCGCGATGGCAAGCACCGAAGCTGCAGAAATAACTCTACGCCGCATCACTGAACTCTTGTACGCGTTGCACCGACACATGCCCTGCGAACACTGCGTTTCGCCGGCGCCAACGAGTACAGGCGCAAACCTCGACTGTTTGGTTAATTTTTTTCGGCGCGGCCCGGAGGCCGCATCATTCGTACATTGTTCATCAAGTTACGGTTTATTTTGCGTCAACGCCGCCGCTACATAGTTAATTGATCGTGTCGCGCACGTGTCGGCGCCCGGTACCAATCTCGGCTGGCATGAACGCCGCACCAAGCGGCCTACACCTAAGCTGTTTTTAACGCCTTCCGCGGCATTGGTAGACATGGCCGAACCGCGCAAGGTTTTTCGTATCGAAGAGACGGAAGCGTTGCGGTCCGACCAGCCGGCCCAAAGCACCCGGTTGCCGCAGCTTGCCGATATCGCGCAGGAGCTGAGTGCGCTGCGCACAATGCTGGCGGACGCCCGGCGGTCCGCCCACGTTAACCCCAGCGCGTCACCACACCATGAAATAGGCCGGCTGACCGGTGAACTTCGCTTCGTCCACGCGGCCTTGAATGGCGCAACAAAAGCGCACGAGGCCGAATACGGCTTGCGTTCCGCCGTTCCGCCCACGCGCGTCGTCGGCGAACTGGAAGCGGTGGTTGTCAGCAGCGAACAAGCAGTACAGAAAATTCTTGCGGCCGCCGAAGACATCGATCAGGCGGCAAACAACCTGACAGCCGCGCTTAAGGGCGACCTCGAACAAGGGCTTGCCCAGGATATCCGGGATCGTGTGGTCCAGATTTTCGAGGCCTGCAACTACCAGGACCTCACCTGCCAGCGCGTGGCCAAGGTGATTGCAACGGTGCAGCGCGTTGAAAGCCTAATCGGACGCGCACTGACCGAGGCTGACATCGCGCCGCCGGCGAACGGTCCGCCTCTTCCGCAGGATCCCGGTCATGTCGCGCAAATCGACATCGACGCGATGTTCGAAGCCAAGGTCAAATCCGCCTGACGCCAATAGCCGCTATTGTCGCGGCGGCGGGCGACGCGCCATCCCTTCCGCAGCGCAGCGAACGTAGACGCCGGTGCCGTAGCGGGCCTGCACTTCGGGATTGGACCAGCGCAGCACCATAACGCGGCCGTCGAACGTGACGAATTCGCGATCTTGCGGACCGCCGGGTGGGCCGGGCGGGCCGACAAAGTTCCTGCCGCTGGGACTGCCCTTGAGATTGAGCTCCTGCAATTGCGCGCTGTCGGCGAGGTACATCAGCACCCCACCGTGCGGGCCGCGATTGATGAGCACCGGCTGACCGCACTGGCTGCGGGCAGCCGCCTCGGTGCGCTTTCGATCTGCGTCGTTGTGATAGGAGCCATAACCCCAGCGGCCGACGACCTCCTCGGGTCGGATCGAGGCCGGTATTTCCGGCGCCAGAGGCGGCGCGGCTTGCGGCTGCGGTTCGGAGGACGGGCTGAGGCTCATGGATGAAAACGGATTGCTCGCACAAGCGCAAAGGAAGAGCGCAAACAAGCTGACGCCGACCGAATGAAGCTGGCGCGCCGATAGGGTCATTCAGGCTCTCCTTGAACGCCGGCCGCGATGCGAACCAGCCGAACGACAAGCCTTTTGGCGGCACATTTAGCCCGCATGGTGACGAGTTTCGGTTCGCGAAGCCAGCCCGGGGCGAAGCCGCGGCCGGAGCGGAACGAAGCATCGCAGCCTGCCCGCTTGACAGCTTCCACCGCAAACCTTATGTCCGTTTGGCTTATTGGCACTCAAAATGACTGAGTGCCAAGTACTTGAAATCAAAATATTTTCTGTAACACAACGGCCGCTCGACGCGCGGCGATGAGGGTACCATGGCGAAGCTCAAATTCCGTCCGCTGCACGACCGGGTCGTCGTCAAGCGCATCGACGCTGAAGCGAAATCCAAGGGCGGCATCATCATTCCCGACACCGTCAAGGAGAAGCCCCAAGAGGGCGAAATCGTCGCCGTCGGTCCCGGCGGTCGCGACGAGAACGGCAAGCTCGTCGTCATGGGCGTCAAGGCCGGCGATCGGGTGCTGTTCGGCAAGTGGTCCGGCACGGAAGTCAAAATCGAGGGCGATGAACTCCTGATCATGAAGGAGTCCGACATCATGGGTGTTATCGCGTAAATCCGCCGCCTGCTGCGCCGAAAGTAAAGCGCAAGCGAGAACTCAGGAGTGAGCTGATATGGCTGCAAAAGAAGTACGATTTTCCAGCGATGCCCGCGATCGGATGCTGCGCGGTGTCCAGACGCTCGCCGACGCCGTCAAGGTGACGCTCGGTCCGAAGGGCCGCAACGTCCTCATCGAAAAGAGCTTCGGCGCCCCGCGCATCACCAAGGACGGCGTCACCGTCGCCAAGGAGATCGAACTCGAAGACAAGTTCGAGAATATGGGCGCCCAGATGGTGCGCGAGGTGGCGCAAAGGACCAATGACGAAGCCGGCGACGGCACGACGACCGCCACCGTGCTGGCGGCAGCGATCGTCAAGGAGGGCGCCAAGGCGGTAGCCGCCGGCATGAACCCGATGGACCTCAAACGTGGCATCGATCTGGCAGTCGCCACCATCGTTACCGACATCAAGAAGCGCGCCAAGAAAGTTGGTTCGTCGGCCGAGATCGCGCAGGTGGGAACCATTTCGTCGAACGGCGATGCGACGATCGGCAAGATGATCGCCGAAGCGATGCAGAAGGTCGGCAATGAGGGCGTCATCACCGTCGAGGAGGCCAAGGCGCTCGAAACCGATGTCGAGATCGTGGAAGGCATGCAGTTCGACCGCGGCTATCTCTCGCCGTATTTCATCACCAACGCCGAGAAAATGCTGGCCGAGCTCGAGGACGTTTATGTGCTGCTGCACGAGAAGAAGCTGCCGGGCTTGCAGACGTTGTTGCCGGTGCTCGAGGCGATCGTGCAGTCGAGCAAGCCGCTCTTGATCATCGCCGAAGACGTCGAGGGCGAAGCGTTGGCGACGCTCGTGGTTAACAAGCTGCGCGGCGGCTTGAAGGTTGCGGCGGTCAAAGCGCCAGGCTTCGGCGATCGTCGCAAAGCCATGCTCGAGGACATCGCCATTCTCACCGGCGGCCAGCTGATCTCCGAAGAGCTCGGGATCAAGCTCGAGAACGTCACGGTAGCGATGCTCGGCCGCGCCAAGAAAGTGGTGATCGAGAAGGAAAAGACCACCATCATCGATGGCGCCGGCAAGAAGAAGGACATCGAGGCTCGCGTGGCGCAGATCAAGTCGCAGATCGAGGAAACCACCTCGGATTACGACCGTGAAAAGCTGCAAGAGCGGCTGGCCAAACTCGCCGGCGGCGTTGCGGTCATTCGCGTCGGCGGCGCTACGGAGGTCGAGGTCAAGGAGAAGAAGGATCGCGTCGAAGACGCGCTCAACGCCACCCGCGCGGCGGTGGAAGAAGGCATCGTGCCGGGCGGCGGCGTGACGCTTATTCGCGCCAAGAAGGCCGTCGGCAAGCTGACCAGCGACAATCCTGACGTGCAGGCCGGCATCAACATCGTGCTCAAGGCGATCGAAAGCCCGCTGCGCCAGATCGCCGAGAATTCCGGCGTCGAGGGCTCGATCGTGGTCAACAAGATCCTCGAGAGCAAGTCGGAGACATTCGGCTTTGACGCGCAGAGCGAGGAATATGTCGACATGGTCGACAAGGGCATTGTCGATCCGGCCAAGGTGGTGCGCGCCGCGCTGCAGGATGCGGCGTCGGTGGCGGGCCTTTTGGTGACCACCGAAGCTATGGTCGCCGAAATACCGAAGGAGGCGCCGGCCATGCCGCCGGGCGGCGGCATGGGTGGCATGGGCTTCTGAAGCCTTCGCCAAGCGACGAAAACCCCGAGGGCGCGGTGCAAGCCGCGCCCTTTTGCTATGGTAGCCTGACGTAACGCCTGAAGGAGTAAGCCATGCCGGCCACAGCCGACCCGTTTGAAAAATTCAAAGCAGCCCAGCGCGAAAGCTGGTCGTCATTTGTGCCGGTCGAGATCATAACGACGCCGCCGGCTGCGAAGCTCGTCAAATTCGCCGAGGTGACCGCCGGGCAGCGGGTCCTTGATGTCGCCTGCGGAACGGGAGTCGTTGCAATTACCGCCGCGCGAGCGGGCGCGAAGGTTTCCGGTCTCGACCTGACACCCAAGCTCCTCGAACGCGCACGCGAGAATGCCGCCGTTGCCGGCGTCGATGTAGATTTTGTTGAAGGCGATGCCGAAGCGTTGCCTTATCCGGACGCGTCATTCGACGTGGTGCTCAGCCAATACGGCCATATGTTCGCGCCACGGCCGGCTATAGCCGTGAGAGAAATGCTGCGTGTCCTCAAACCTGGCGGCAGGGTCGCGTTCTCGACTTGGCCGCCGGAGCATTTCACTGGCGGCCTGTTCGCCCTGATCGCCCGGAGTATGCCTCCACCGCCGGCCGGCACTGAACCGCCGGCAGCGCCGCAGTTATGGGGGGATCCGAATGTGATCCGTGAGCGACTCGGCGGTGCGGTCAAAGATATCAAATTCGCTCGCGACACCCTGGTCACCCCGGCGTTAAGCCTTGCGCACTTCCGCACCGCACAGGAAAGGACCATCGGGCCGTTGACGAAGCTTGTCGCCTCGCTGCAAAACGATCCCGCCAAACTCAAGCAATTGCGGAGTGAATTTGATGCCTTGGCAGTGGATATCTTTGATGAGAACACGATCCGGATGCCGTTCCTGATGACGCGCGCCACCAAGGTATAGGCACGACGTGGATTAATTCGTCAGCAGGCGAAAGCGCAAGGTCGTCGCACCGGAAAGCTCGACGACGTCGCCACGGCGCTTCCAGTTTGTCATCTGCGCCAGCGCCGCCAGCAGCTTCTCGTCGCCGCTCTGACGATCCGGCGAGCACTGCGCCGGTTCGAACGGGCCCGGAACGATGCTGATGGAATCCTCACTTACATTGGCCTGACCATGTAGCCGCAGGCACCACAAGTCGATCGACGCCGCGCCGTTTTTGTCGACTTCGATAATCGGCACGCGTTTCGAACCGCGCATCGGCGTCGCTTCCAGCATCAACTCACGGTCGAAAGGGAAGGTTTGTTCGCTCGCGACGGCGGCGCCGGTCGAACCGGCAAAGACAATCAAGAGGCAGCAGGCGACCGCGCGGCGCAGGCAACCCATACTATTTTCCCGGTTCAACGAAATCGGTCGAGAAAGGGGCCGCCCACGTGGCGGCCCCGGTCGTTTTTTGGCGTAGCACACTTCGTCAGTGATGCAAGACGGCGATGCCCGGAAAGAACAGATAGCAAGCAACGCCGATAATCACGAGATAACCCAGCAGTACGAGACACCAGCCGAAATTGTGCCGGATCACCTCGCCTTCGTTGCGCACGAAGCGGCTGGTGGAAACGCCCACGCTCGCCGTCTGCGGTGCGATCGGCTTGCCGACCTCGGCCCCCACCGAATTGAGGGTCGGCAACAGCAACAATGGAAAGCCGAGCACTTTGCCGACCAGCGCCTGGAATGTGCCGAACATGGCGTTGGTTGACGTGTTGCTGCCCGACAACGCGACCCCGATGAAGCCAAGGATCGGTGCCACGACGATGAAGGCCGGTCCGAGCTTGGAGAAGGCGCTGGCGAGCGAACCGGCCATGCCGGAATAGTTGTAGACGTAGGCGAGACCGAAGATGAAAACGCCGACGAGGCAGGCGCCCCACATCTGCGACCAGGTCTTGGCGAAGATCCCGCCGATTTGCGAGAGCTTCACCCGCAACAGGACCGCCGTGATGATCCAGGATACCAGGATGGCGGTTCCGCCAACGAATGGTGTCCAGTTGAACGTTGCGCCGATCTTGGCGCCGGGCGTGATCGCCGAATCGGCGGCAACCGACATATGCAGCATGATGATCTTCGGCAAACCGGACCACGGTCCGGTCCAGGCCACGACCACGGCAACCAATATCGCGATTGGCAACCAGGCCATGCCGATATCGCCGGCAGACAAGCCATGAGCTTCCGCCTGGGTCTCGCCGGTCACCGGCGCACCGCCATAGGCGAGAACCTGCGCCGGCCGCCAGACCTTGAGCAAGAGCAGTAAGGCGACGAAGCAGACGATCGCGCCGATGACATCGGGCAGATAAGGCCCGAGATAGATCGCGGTCGGCAGTTGGCCAGCGACGTAGCCAAGCGAACCGACGATCGCGAGCGGCCACGCCGACCACATGCCTTTGCTGCCGGACACCAGATAAAGCAGGATCCAGGGCGGCAACAGCGCGAGGATCGCGACGATCTTGCCGACCGAGGCCGAGTAGATCGGCAAGAGATCGAGGAATGGAACGCCGAGCGTGCCGGCGGTCACGGTGGCAAGCGCGATAATCGGCGCTCCCAGTGCACCGTAGGAGACCGGCGCGTTATTGGCGATGGCAGCGACCCGAATGGCGTCGAGATCCGGAATACCGATAGCGATCAGGATCGGCGCGACGAAGGCCCACGGGTAGCCGAAACCGACAAGGCCTTCGAGCAATGCGCCGAACGCCCATGCAAACAGAATGGTCTGCACCCGCACGTCGCGGGTTCCTTGCTGCACCAGCCAACGCCGCAGCTTGTCGAATGAGCCGGTAGTTACAAGAGTGTTGAACAGCATCACGCCCCAGAACGTGATCCAGTCCACATACCAAACGCCGGTGGCGGACCCGTACAAATAAGCGCGCACGCCGTCGTCCAGCGGCATCTTCCAGACCCACAGCGCGAGCAGGAAGGTGACGATCGAGCCGATAAGGACGGCGAGCCACGCCGACAGGCGCAGCACCGCCAGCAGAAACAGCAGCAGAACAACCGGAATGAGCGCGACCAGCCAGGTCACGAAAAGGTTGCCGGTTGGATCGAGAATTTGGTTGAACATTGGCTTTCCCCCCGAAACGCCTTGGACGGCGCTCCATTAATTTGACTCGGCTATGCGGCCGTTTCCGAACCAAGTGACGCCGCCATGCCGAAATCGAGCTAAAGAGCTTTTTGTCGCCCCGGCGATACTATGCGAGTTTCGCGGCTTGCGCTATTGGGCTGCGCGGTAGCCACGCGCGCCGTGACGTCCTTTACCCCCATGCGTGCCGGTGGGAATTTGCCCACGCCCTGACCGCCGCACCGCCACAGTGCGGGTGTCATATTCTTCATCGACCCGGCGCAGCACGTAGGCAGCGCCTGATACGGAGGTTTCCGTGAAAAGTCTTGCGATGACGATCGCCACCATTTGGCGACTGTCCGTTCCCTATTTTCGCTCGGATGATCGCTGGCCGGGGCGTATCCTGCTCGCGGCGGTGATTGCCATCGAACTTTCGCTGGTGGCAATCCAGGTCATCCTGAACCAGTGGTACAATCGTTTTTACAACACGCTTCAGGATCACAACTGGAACGCCTTCGTCAGCGCCATCCTGTTTTTCTGCGTAATCGTCGCGGTCTATACAATACTCGCGGTCTATCAACTCTACCTCAATCAATGGCTGCAAATCCGCTGGCGGCGCTGGATGACGCAGACCTACCTGCGGCAATGGCTGGATTCCGCCAACCACTACCGCATGCAACTTCTCGGCGACGCTGCCGACAACCCGGATCAGCGCATCGCCGACGACTTGCAGATGTTCGTGCAATACACGCTGACCATTTGCATCGGCATCCTCAACTCCGTGGTTACTTTGGGCTCGTTCGTCTTCATTCTGTGGCGATTGTCGGCGGAAGCGCCGCTCACTCTGTTCGGCGTCAACTACAACATTCCCGGTTACCTGGTCTGGGCGGCACTGATCTACGCCGTCATCGGCACCACACTCACGCATCTGATCGGCTGGAAGCTTATTCCGCTGAATTTTCAACAACAGCGCTTTGAGGCCGATTTCCGCTTCAATCTCGTGCGCACGCGCGAAAACGCCGAGCAGATCGCGGCACTCGGCGGCGAGGCGGCCGAGCGCGAACGCCATCTCAATCGGTTTAGTTACGTCATCGGTAACTGGTACGGGCTGATGCAGCGGCAGAAGCAGCTCATGTTCTTCACCCAGAGCTACACGCAGGCCTCGGTGATCTTCCCCTACATCATGGTCAGCCCCGCTTATTTTTCCGGCGCGGTCCAACTCGGCGGCCTGATGCAGACGGCTTCCGCGTTCAATAGCGTGCAGAACGCCTTGTCCTACTTCGTGAGTTCGTACCGCAACATCGCTGAGTGGCGCGCGATCGTCGCCCGTTTGTCGGGCTTCGAAGAAGCGATCGCGGCTGGACGCGCAGCCGCGGTGACCCCGCCGGCGGTGGAGGTGATCTCCGGCGCGAGCGGCGCGGTCGCCATCGACCGGCTCAATGTGCGATTGCCCAAGGGAGAGCCGATCGTCGTCGCCGATTCCATCACGTTTCCCGCAGGCGGAAGCGTTCTGGTCACTGGACCTTCCGGTTCCGGCAAATCGACGTTGTTCCGCGCCATCGCCGGCATTTGGCCGTTCGGATCGGGCCGCGTGGTGATACCGAAGGGCGCCAAGGTCATGCTGGTGCCGCAGCGGCCGTATTTTCCGTTGTCCACATTGGCGACGACAATCGCCTTTCCGGCGGAAGCGGGCACGTTTGACGACAAGCAAATCGCCGAAGTGCTGGCCGCGGTCGGGTTGCCGCAACTGATCGGCCGCCTCGGTGAGGAGCAGCACTGGAACCGCATGTTGTCACTCGGCGAACAACAGCGTCTGGCTATCGCTCGCGTGCTGCTTCAGGCACCCGATTATCTGTTCCTGGACGAAGCGACGGCTTCACTCGATGAACCTGCGGAAGCGGCGCTCTATCGCATGTTGCGGGACCGCCTCAAGGGAACGACCATCGTCTCCATCGGCCATCGTTCGACGCTCGCGGCCTTCCACAGCCTCCGCGTCGAGTTCACGCCGGACCATTCCCTCTACCGCGTTCGCGAAGTGCCGCTGGCATCGGCGGCCGAGTGAACTTAAGTAGATAGGTAGGACGGGTGTCGATATCCGAAGGAGGCCAGCGTCATGAAGGCAAGCGTAGACGGGCACATCGTCGCCCAAAGCGACGACATCATCGTGGCCCACGACTATCAATATTTTCCGCGCGAAACGGTGCGCATGGATTGGTTGGCAAAGGTCGAGAAGACACCCAGGGACCTTGAATGTCCGCACGGCGTGCAGTTCTACGACGTCGTGATCGACGGCAAGCGGCATAAGCGCGCCGCCTGGTCGTACGAAAAGCCGCTGCCGCAAATGGCGCGTGTGGGTGGCCGGTTCGGCTTCTGGGAAGACATCAAGGTCGGCTGACGCGCCGACAACGCCTCACGCCGCCGCCTTCTTGCGGTAGGCCTTAAGCCGCGCGTCGACCAGAGCCACCTGCGCGTCGATCGGGCGACGGTTCATCCCTTTCTGCCTAGTGGAGCGGATTTAACATTCGCTACCCACCTAGTGGAGCGGATTTAACATTCGCTACCCATCTGGCGGCAGATTCGTGAAGCGAATGTCAAATCCAAAGCTCCACTAAGGCTCATATTTGCTAGTGGTCCTTTTGATTCCAACATTCGCATAAGAGGGTGCCGAACACGGATGCGAATGTTAGAATCGGACCACTAGCGATAGGTTGTCGCCATGAAATAACCCGCACGGAATGGCGGCCGGGGAAGCCGCGCATTCGCGGCATCCGCGACCGTGGCTCTGCCGAAGCTGTGAGCCCGGCCGAGCCGTTGCAACGCACGCCGGCTGACGCAACGCGTCGCCATCGGCCGGCGCACGCGCCGGCCGCACAATGTATCGCGCCAGACGGCAGAAATTCTTAGGTGCTGCCGGTGCCGCCGAAGCCAGAACCCGCCGGCGGCTGCCAGGATGACGCCGGAGCGGGCTCAGATGCCGGTGCTTGTGCCGGTGCACGAGCCGGAGCCGGCTTTCTCGGCGCGGCCTTTGGTCTCGAAGCAGACTTCTTTTTCGCGACCTTCTTCTTCGCCGCCGATCTTACCAATTTCTTCTTGTTGCGCGCCGGTGCGGCTTTCCATTTTGCAGACTTCCTTTTCGTGGTCCGCTTCTTTGCTTTTCTCTTCTTCGCCATGATCTTCCTCCGAACATTGCCAAAAATAGAAATTCCCCGAGACTGAGTGAAAGACGGTTTTCACGTCCCAACCGAGCTCCCCTAGCCCGCGGCCGCAACCGGCTGCATTGCCGAACGCTGCTGACTGTCCCGAAGCGCGGGTGGACATGGCCCTCCAGTGGCCCAGTCGATCAATTCAACGGTATGAACCGCTGGGAGCTTTGTGCCCGCCGCAATCTGCATCATGCAACCGATATTCCCAGCCGCAATGACTTCAGGTCGCAATCTTTCGATAGTCCTGACTTTGCGCTCGCGCAACTGCTCCGCGATGCCGGGCTGAAGAATATTGTATGTTCCCGCCGAGCCGCAGCAGAGGTGGCCTTCGGGGACGTCCAGAACCTGAAAGCCAAGCCTGCCAAGCAACTCTTTCGGCTGCCGCAAGACGCGTTGCCCGTGCTGCAACGAACACGCGGCGTGATAGGCGACCACCAGCGGCGGCACCTTGGCGCCCGCCTCGACCGGCAATGAAAACAGGTATTCGCTGATATCGCGCGCGAGGCCCGATATGTTGGCGGCACGTTCGGCGTAGGCCGGATCGGTGCGCAGCATGAAACCGTAATCCTTCACCGTCGTTCCGCAGCCCGAGGTGGTGATCACGATCGCATCGAGAACCGGGAGCGCATTCCATGCGTCGATATTGGCGCGAGCCTGCGCCAGTGCTTCATCTTCACGCCCCATGTGATGCACAAGCGAGCCACAACAGCCGGCGCCAGCCGCCACGATGACTTCAATCCCGAGCCGATTGAGCACGCGGATGGCGGCTGCATTGATCTGCGGTGCCAATATGTCGTTGACGCAACCGGCAAGCAAAGCCACGCGGCCTTTTCGTTCTGGGCCCTGGGCCGGGAAAATTTGCGGCTTCAGCGGTCGATGCGGCCCATCCCAAGGCGCCAGCCGCAGCATGGCGGCAAGGCGCCTGAACCCAGACGCATCAAGCAATGACACGAACGGCTTGCCGAGACGCGCGGCGTTGAGCGCTAGCCGGAAGCGCTGGGGATAGGGCATCAGCCTGGCGAGCATCCCGCGCAGCAACCGATCGGCAAACGGGCGTCGAAAAGTCTCTTCGATATGGGCGCGCGCATGATCGACCAGATGCATGTAGTGAACGCCGGACGGGCAAGTCGTCATGCAGGAGAGACAGGAAAGACAACGGTCAATGTGCAAGGCGATTTCGGCGCTCGCCGGCCGCTCATTCTCCAGCATATCCTTGATCAGGTAGATGCGGCCGCGCGGCGAATCGAGCTCATTGCCGTCGAGCACGTAGGTCGGACAGGTCGCGGTGCAAAAGCCGCAGTGGACGCAGGCGCGGAGGATCTTGTTCGATTCCGCAATCTGCGGATCGGCGAGTTGGGCCAGCGTGAAAGAGGTCTGCATGTTCAGATTCCCGCCCACATCCGGCCGGCGTTGAGAACGCCCTGCGGATCGAAGCTTTCTCGAACGCGTTTCGTCAGCGCGGCAAGGGCCGCCGGTTCAGGTGTGAACACGTCGACCCTCGCCCGCGTCGCCGCCGGCGCGCGAATGAGGATCGCGTGACCGCCGGCGACGCCGACGATAGATCTCACGATGGACGCGCCGGCATCGTCCGACGGTGGTAATGCCGCCCATACCAGCCCACCCGCCCAGTCGTACAGAATCTCGGCCTGCGCGCGCTCCGCGAGCGCGACACCCACTTCGGCACCGCGCGACGGTGCGGTGGAGATGCGCCAAACGACGCGTCCACCCGCCGGCCCGTCGACGGCGAACGGGGTCACATCGCGGATCGCCCGCCATAATGCGCGCGACGGCTGTTCGTCCAAGAAGGCGAGCTCGCCGAACGGGGCGATCAGCACCTCGAGCAACGCCTTGCGATGCGCGACCGACGGGGCGACCCCTTCGAGCCGGAAGGCGGTTACCGGCCTTCCTTGCCGGGCGATTTCCTTGACGCGCCCCGCCGCCGGCGACGGCAGATGCGCCGCCGCCGAAACGTCGGCAGCCGAGCCCATGACCGCCGTCATCGCTTTGACCGCGGTGGCATCGTCGAGCTTGAGCACAAGCACGGTTTCCTCGGTTTCGGCGCCCGGCAACGTCTTGATCGTCACTTCGGTCATTGCTGCCAGTGTGCCCCATGAACCCGCAAGGAGCTTGCATAAGTCATAGCCGGTCACGTTTTTGACCACCCGGCCGCCCGATTTGAACGTCTCGCCTCGCCCGGAAACGGCGTTGACCCCAAGGAAGTGATCGCGCGCTGCGCCTGCCTTGATGCGGCGCGGTCCGGACAGGTTCGCCGCCAGTACACCGCCAATCGTAGCGGCGTCCGCCGAGCCGCCGAGCAACGGTCCGTAGTCCATCGGCTCAAAGGCCAGCGCCTGCCCGTTGGCCGCCACCGCGGCCTCGATCTCCGCCATCGGCGTACCGACTTTGGCGGACAACACCAATTCGGCTGGCTCGTATAAAGTGATGCCCGACAGCCCGGATAAGTCGAGAGTGGCGTCCCATTGCGCCGCCCGGCCGATCGCGCGTTTGGAGCCATGGCCAACGAGTTCCAGCGCCTTGCCGCCGGCGAGCGCCCAGTTGATGGCCTGCTCGACCTCCGCATGGTCGCGTGGTCTGAGATTTTCACTCATGCCCGCGCCCGTCAGAATCGCGGCAAATCAGGAAACGCCGTGCGCCCGGCGTGGACATGCATGCGGCCGAGCTCCGCGCAGCGGTGCAGCGTCGGGAACACCTTGCCGGGATTGAGCAGGCCCTGATCATCGAACGCACATTTAAGCCGTTGCTGCTGCTTGAGGTCGGCCTCGGAAAACATCGTCGGCATCAGATCGCGTTTCTCGATACCGACACCGTGTTCACCGGTAAGCACGCCGCCGACTTCGACGCACAGGCGCAGGATATCGTAGCCAAACGCTTCGGCACGATCGAGCTCGCCCGGCGTGTTGGCGTCATAGAGGATCAGCGGATGCAAGTTGCCGTCGCCGGCGTGGAAAACGTTGGCGACCCGCAAGCCGTACTGCGCGGATAGTTCCTGCATCCGGCGCAGCACCAAAGGCAGCTTGGCGCGCGGGATCGTGCCATCCATGCAGTAATAATCCGGTGAGATGCGGCCGACCGCCGGAAACGCCGCCTTGCGGCCGGCCCAGAACAAAAGCCGTTCCTCTTCGGAATTCGAGGCCCGGCAGATCACCGCGCGGCACGCGTTGGCGATCTCCTGCACGCGATCGAGCAGGTGATCGACCTCCGCGCTCGGCCCGTCGAGTTCGACGATCAACAGCGCTTCGACGTCGAGCGGATAACCGGCGTGTACGAATTCCTCAGCCGCATGGATGGCGGGCCGGTCCATCATCTCCATGCCGCCCGGGATAATGCCGGCGCCAATGATGCGCGCGACGCATTCGCCGCCATCCTCCGACGCCGCAAAGCCGATCAACGCCGCGCGCGCGGTTTCCGGCTTCTTCAGGATCCGCACGGTGGCTTCGGTCACCACGCCGAGCAGACCCTCCGAGCCGGTGATAACGCCCAAGAGGTCATAGCCCGCGGCGTCGAGATGAGCGCCACCGAGCCGCACGATCTCTCCGGTCATCAGCACCAGTTCGCAGCCGAGCACGTTATTGGTGGTGACGCCGTACTTGAGACAGTGCACGCCGCCGGAATTCTCGGCGACATTGCCGCCGATGGTGCAGGCAATCTGCGAAGAAGGATCCGGCGCGTAGTAGAAGCCGGCATGTTCCACCGCCTGCGTAACCCCGAGATTAGTGACACCCGGCTCAACGACGGCGACGCGATTAGCGAAATCGATCAAGCGGATGCGGTTGAACTTGGCCATGCCAAGAAGCACGCCGTCCACGAGCGGCAACGCACCGCCGGAGAGCGAAGTCCCCGCCCCCCGCGGCACCACCCGGACGCCTTCCCGATGGCAATAGGCGAGCACGGCGGCCACCTGCTCGGTGGTTTCGGGCAGGACGACAACCATGGGCAACTGGCGGTACGCAGTGAACCCATCGCTTTCATAAGGCCGCATCGCCTGCTCGGAGGCGATGACGCCTTCGCCAGGAACGATCCGCCGGAGTGCCGCCACGATCTCGGTGCGGCGCGCAAGCACCGTGCCGTCGGCTTCGGGCATTGCGACTGGCATCAAAACCTCTCCCGAGTCATCGATTTTCGTGCAAACGTTTGTCGACTATTATAGCGTCAAACAACTGCCGCAACCGGATCGCCTCATCGCTCGACCGTGCCGCGGTCGGATAACGACCGAACCGGCGCTGGCTTGCTGTGCCAGCTTTAAATATGTATTTATATTGCAACTTTAACCTAGACCGCTGAAGGCAAAGGAGAATGACTATGAGAACGCTCATTGTAGCCGCTATGTTGATTGGCGTGTCGAGCGGCGGTGCGCTCGCGCAAGATGCGGCAAAGGGCGCAAACGTATTCAAGAAGTGCATGGCTTGCCACAACATCGGTCCGGGCGCGACCAATAAGATCGGACCCGAACTCAACGGCCTTGATGGCCGCCATTCCGGCAGCGTCCCCGACTACGCCTATTCCGAGGCCAACAAAAAGTCGGGCATCGTCTGGAACAAGGAAATGTTCGAGAAATACATCAACGACCCGAGGGGCACGGTCCCGGGAACGAAAATGACTTTCGCCGGCGACCAAAACAAGCATGAGGTCGAAGATCTATGGGCGTATGTCAGCCAATTCGACGCCAGCGGTAACGTGAAGAAATAGGTCGAACGCAAACAAGCTCGATTTTGCGTAAATCGACCGGTTAGGTGCATGACATAATCATAGATATCTATGGTCAGACGACGGTCGCCTGGCGCAGAATACCGTCCCATGATCGAAGATATCCTGGTCAATCTGAGCGTCGACCAAGGCTCCCACGCGGCATGCGATTACGCCGTGTCGGTCGCTGCCACGTTCGACGCTCATCTCGCCGGTATTGCGTTCGTATACGATCCGGTCACGCCGGTTTCCGTCGCTGGTTATATGCCGGCCGAAATCGTCGAGGCGCAGGAGCGCGACAACATTGCGGCGGCACAAAGCGCCGCCAAATATTTCTCCGAAGCCTGTAAGCGGGCCGGCGTTAGTGCCGAGCCGCAGACTCTCAGCGCCAGCTACGGCGGCGTCGCCGAGCAATTCGGCCGTCGCGCGCGCCGCTTCGATCTCGTCATTGTCGGCCAGGCCGAGCCGGAGGCGGGCGCCATCGACGATGCCATCGGCGAAGCCGCTTTATTCGAAGGCGGCCGGCCGGTCATCATGGTTCCTTACATCCAAAAATCGCCGCTCGAACTCGACCAGGTTATGGTTTGCTGGGACGGCAGTCGCGCAGCGACCCGGGCCATCGCCGACGCGATGCCGCTGCTTAAGCGGGCCAGGCGTGTGGAGGTGCTGATTGTCGCCAACGAACGCGGCAAGCAGGATGAGATCGAAGGCGTTGACATGGGCGCGCATCTCGCCCGGCACGGCCTCAACGTGGAGATCAAGCTGGAGCAGATCGGCGATATCGACGTGGCCGATCTGATCCTTTCGCACGCTGCCGATACGGAAACCAACTTCATCGTCATGGGAGGCTATGGCCATTCGCGCCTGCGGGAATTCGTCCTTGGTGGCGTCACCCGGACTATTTTGCGCTCGATGACCGTGCCGGTTCTGATGTCGCACTGAGCGTTGCCGGCAAGACAGTTAGTGCGGCAAAATCAAGCAAAATATAGCCGCGCCCGTCGTTGACGCGCGAGCGGGCGGCATGTCACGTTTTCCCCCGCCCCCTGACCCGTGGGGTTTTCGCGCAGCCCGACCCGAGCCCGAAACGGGCGTAACGCCACAGCGCACCATAAAAACAACAGGGTCGTGGAGGATTAGTCCCGAATGGCCGATAAATCCGCATGACCGATAGGTCCTTGGCGGCGCCGGGCGGCGGCCCCAATACAGCGAACCCGTTGCTGGAAATCGCCGACGTGACCATGCGTTTCGGCGGCATTGTCGCACTGGAAGCGGTCACTTTTTCAATAAGCCAAGGACGGATCGTCGGACTCATCGGCCCAAACGGCGCCGGCAAGACCACGCTGTTTAATTGCCTTAGCCGCCTCTACCGGCCGATGCGCGGCGATATCCGTTTGAACGGCCGCTCACTCAACCGCTGCGCACCGGCGGATATTGCCGCCCTTGGTGTCGGGCGCACTTTCCAGGCCCCGACGCTATTTGCATCAATGTCGGTACTCGACAACGTCAAGGTCGGCGCGCATGCGCGCGGCGCCAATACTCCCCTGACCGACGCGCTATCGCTGCCGCGCATGCGGCGCGAAGAGCATGAGTTCGAGCAAACTGCCTATAGGATGCTGAAATTCGTTGGCCTGGACCAAATGGCGGCGCGGCCGGCGGCAAATCTGTCGTTGGGAGCGCGCAAGCGCGTCGAACTGGCGCGCGCGTTGGCCGTTCAGCCGTCGCTTCTTTTGCTCGACGAACCGGCCAGCGGGCTTAATCACGCGGAAGTCGCAGAACTGGGCGCGCTCGTCCGGTCGATCCGCGACCAGCTCGGCATCACCGTATTGTTGGTCGAGCATCATATGGGACTGGTGATGAGCCTTTCCGATCAAGTTGTCGTACTCAATTTCGGCCGCGTCATCGCTGACGGGCCGCCGGACGAAGTCCGCAGCAATCCGGCGGTTACCGAAGCTTACCTGGGGACGCGGCACTGATGGCTGCGATTTTACAACTGCGCTCGGTCAAGGCCTTTTACGGGCAGTCGGAGGTCGTGCACGGGATCGACGTCGCAGTCGAGGAAGCCGGTATGACGGTGCTGCTCGGGGCTAACGGCGCGGGCAAGACGACAACGCTACGCGCGATCTGCGGCATGGTGCGCAGGGAAGGCGAAATTTCCTTTGCCGGCCAGCGATTGGATCGGCGCTCGACTGAAGAGATCGCAAGCCTTGGCGTCGCGCACGTTCCGGAAGGACGTGGAACCTTCATCGGTTTGACCGTCGAGGAGAACCTCCGGCTTGGCGGTTACACCCGCGGGCGTTCGGACGAACGTATGCAGCGTATGTATGGGTACTTTCCGATTCTGGCGCAGCGTCGGCGCCAGCAGGCCGGCGCGTTGTCCGGTGGCGAGCAGCAGATGCTGGCGATTGCCCGCGCGTTGATGATGGCACCCCGACTTTTAGTGCTCGACGAGCCGTCCTTTGGGCTCGCTCCGCGCATTGTCGAGGACATTTTCACCATCATCGACCGCATCAAGCAGGAAGAGAAAGTGAGCGTGCTGTTGGTCGAGCAGAACGCGACGCTGGCGCTCGAACTGGCCGACCACGCTTACCTGATCGAAACCGGCTACATCGTCACCTCTGGAAGCGCGAAGACGCTCGCCGACGATCCGCAAATTCGCCGCTCCTACCTCGGCTACTGACAAGCATCGCGATGCACCAATTCTTGCAACAAATATTTTCCGGACTCGCGACTGGCGCGATCTACGCCAGCGTGGCGCTGGCGTTGGTGATGATTTACCGGGCCACCGATCTCGTGAATTTCGCCCAAGGCGAGATGGCGATGTTCTCGACTTATATCGCCTGGACTCTGGTCAATGCCGGCCTGCCCTTTTGGGCCGCCTTTCTGATCACACTGGTGGTTTCTTTCGTCGGCGGCATGGTGATCGAGCGGGTGCTGATCCGGCCGGTTGAGAACGCGCCGGTATTGGCTGCAGTGATCGTGACCATCGCACTTCTTCTGATCTTTAATTCAACGGCTGGATGGCTCTATTCCTACACAGTACAGGATTTTCCGAGCCCATTTCCGGATCGGCCGATTTTTGGCGCACTGATCACCACCCGCGACCTCGGCGTGATCGCGGTGACATTGGTGATGCTCGTCATGCTGTTTCTGTTTTTCCGGTTCACCGCCACCGGATTGGCGATGCGTGCTGCCGCGCAAAATCCCGAATCGGCGAGGTTATGCGGTATTCCGGTCGGTCGCATGCTTGCGATCGGATGGGGCCTGGCCGCGGCGATCGGAGCAACCGCGGGCATCATGGTCGCGCCGGTGCTGTTCCTCGACCCTAACATGATGGGCGGCGTGCTGATCTACGCGTTCGCCGGCGCGCTGCTTGGCGGCATCGGCAGTCCGGTCGGAGCTGTGGTCGGCGGCCTGATCGTCGGCGTCACCGAGAATTTGGTCGGGACCTATCTTATCGCCAGCCAGCTCAAACTCACGGTGGCGTTTGCGCTGATCATCCTCGTGCTCGTATTCAGACCGAACGGTTTGTTCGGTACCGCGATCGTACGCCGGGTGTGACATGGAAAAACCCGTGATCGCGCCAGCAACGGAAGGCCTCGCGGGTGTCGGCGGGTCAGCGTTGAGCTCCGGCACCGCGCGATGGATCGGCATACTGGCCTTGATCGCGCTCGCCGTCGCTTTGCCTTTTGCGCTGAGCAAATACCACGTGTTCGAGCTGACGATGGTTATCATCTACGCCATCGCCGTGCTCGGACTGAACATCCTGACTGGCTACAACGGACAAATTTCGCTCGGCCACGGTGGCTTCTTCGCCGCCGGCGCCTACACCGCGGCAATCCTGATGCACCGTTACGGCGTGCCCTACTGGGGGACGCTGCCGCCAGCCGCGTTGATCTGCTTCATTCTCGGGGTGCTGTTCGGGCTGCCGGCGTTGCGGTTCGAGGGACCATACCTCGCGCTGGTGACGCTCGCGATGGCGCTCGCTACGCCGCAATTGCTCAAATATTTCGATAGTTGGACCGGCGGACAACAAGGCATCAATCTGCCCAAACCGGTGCCGCCGCATTGGCTCGGCCTGGATCGCGATCGCTGGCTCTACTTTGTTGCTCTGATCGTGCTGCTCATTGCCATCCGGATCGCCGCCAATATCCTGCACGGCCGCACCGGGCGGGCGCTGGTGGCGATCCGCGACCAGCCGATCGCCGCCGCCGCCATGGGAATCCATACCTCCCGCTACAAGACAATCGCCTTCGGCATATCGACAATGTTTACCGGGGTCGCCGGAGCACTCGCTGCCATTGTCGTCGGCTACGTCTCACCCGAGGGCTACAGCCTGTTCCTGTCGGTCTCGTTTCTGGTAGGCTCCGCGGTTGGAGGCATTGCGACAATCGGCGGCGCGATCGTCGGCGGATTGTTCATTGAGTTCGTGCCCAATTTGGCCAACGATATCTCCGACGCCGCTCCTTGGGCGATCTACGGCTTGGCGATGTTGTTGTTCATGTACGCCATGCCGCGCGGCGTCGTAGGAACGCTGTGGCCCCGGATTGGCCGAGCGATCATATACACGGGATCCAAGAAGGCCGAATAGGGACGTAACGTTGGAAGTTGTTCGACGACACGATCGCCAGCGAGTAAAACGCTGACAAGAAAAGGGAGGAAGCATGGCAAGATCAATAATCGCGACGAGCGCGTTGGCAATCGGCCTGGCTTTGACCAGCGGATTGGCTTTCGCAGCCGGCCAATACAGTCCCGGAGCCAGCGATACCGAGATCAAAATCGGCAACACCATGCCGTATAGCGGCCCGGCCTCTGCCTACGGCATCATCGGCAAGACCGAAGCCGCCTACTTCGCCATGATCAACGAGCAAGGCGGCATCAACGGGCGCAAGATCAACTTCATCAGCCGCGACGACGGCTACAGCCCGCCGAAAACCGTCGAACAGGTGCGACAACTGGTCGAGCAGGATCAAGTCCTGCTCTTGTTCAGCACGCTCGGCACTCCGCCCAACGTTGCCATCCACGGTTACCTCAATGACAACAAAGTGCCGCAGCTGTTCGTCGCCACCGGCGCCGAGCAGTGGAACAATCCCAAGAAGTTTCCGTGGACGATGGGCTTGATTCCGAGCTACGGCACCGAGGCGCGCATCTATGCGCACTACATACTTAAGAATCTGCCGAATGCGAAAATCGCGGTGCTCTACCAGAACGACGATTTCGGCAAGGACTATCTCAACGGGCTGCGCGCGGGATTGGGTGACAAGGCTGCGAAAATGATCGTAGCCACCCAGTCCTACGAAACCACCGACCCGACCGTGGATTCTCAGGTCGTAACCTTGCAGGGCAGCGGCGCCGACGTGCTGATGACGGCCGCGATCCCAAAATTCGCCGCTCAGGCCATTCGAAAGGTCTACGACGCCGGCTGGAAGCCAACGTACTTCCTCTCTTCGGTGTCGAACTCGGTCGGGACGGTGATGAAGAATGCCGGCTACGAAAAGGGCGTCGGCATCATCTCTGCGGCTTTTGCCAAGGATCCGACCGATCCGCAGTGGGCCAATACGCCGGAATACAAGGAATGGCTGGCGTTTATGAAAAAGTACAATCCGTCAGCCAATACGGCCGACGTGCAAGGCGTGATCGGCTACTCTTATGCGCAGACGCTGGTTGCCGTCCTCAAGGCCTGCGGCGACAACCTCACGCGTGAAAACATCATGAAACAGGCGGCAAGCCTGCATGACATGAAGCTGCCGATGCTGCTGCCCGGAATCGCGCTCTCGACCGGCCCGAACGATTTCGCGCCGATCAAGAAGATGCAGCCGGAAAAGTTCGATGGAACGACCTGGAAGCTGTTCGGCGAAGTGATTTCGGGCAGCTGACGTCTTAACGAATACGCCAAGGAGGAAACGCAATGACAACGAAACATCTCACGGCCATCAGCATGGCCGTCGCTGCACTTACTTTCGGGAGCGGACTGGTTTGGGCGGCCGGCCAATACGGGCCGGGCGCCAGTGACACCGAAATCAAGATCGGTCAGACCATGCCCTACAGCGGCCCGGCTTCGGCTTATGGCACGATCGGCAAGGCCGAAAGCGCCTACTTCGCGATGATCAACGACAAGGGCGGCGTCAACGGCCGCAAAATCAACCTCATTAGCCGAGATGACGGTTATAGCCCGCCCAAGACGGTCGAAGCCGTGCGCAAGCTGGTCGAAGAAGACCAGGTGCTATTGACGTTCAATGTCCTCGGCACACCGCCCAACACAGCGGTGCAGGGCTATCTGAACGAGAACAAGGTACCGCAATTGTTCGTCGCCACCGGCGCCGACAAATGGAACGATCCGAAGAAGTTTCCGTGGACAATGGGCTGGCAGCCGAGCTACCGCATCGAAGCGCGTATCTATGGCCACTACATTCTCAAGAACTTTCCCAATGCCAAAGTTGCGATCGTCTATCAGAACGATGACTTCGGTAAGGATTATTTGACCGGCTTGAAAGAAGGGTTGGGCGATAAGGCCGGCAAGATGCTCGTGGCTACGCAGAGCTACGAAACCACCGACCCGACCATCGACTCACAGGTCGTCGCGCTGCAGGGCAGTGGTGCCGACACGCTTTTGGTGGCGGCAATTCCAAAGTTCGCGGCGCAGGCCATCCGCAAAGTCGCCGACCTCGGCTGGAAGCCGCATTTCTTCATCACCAACGTTTCGGCCTCGGTCAAAGCCGTGATGCAACCAGCCGGGATCGACAAGTCGCAAGGCATTATCACTGCCGGTTACCTCAAGGATCCCAACGACCCGCAGTGGCAGAACTCGACCGAGTACAAGGATTGGTTGGAATGGATGAAGAAATATTACGCCGGTGGCAGCCTCGCCGACGTCAACAACGTCTACGGCTACTCGGTCGCCGAGACCTTGGTGGCGGTGTTGAAGGCAAGCGGTAATAATCTCACCCGCGACAACATCATGAAACAGGCGGCCAGCATTCACGATCTAAAACTGCCGATGGCATTGCCCGGAATTGTTATTTCGACGAGTGCGACCGATTTCGCCCCGATCAAGCAGATGCAACTGGAGAAGTTCGAAGGCGAAACCTGGAAGCTGTTCGGCGAAGTGATCTCCGGTTCCGGCAGCTAGTGGTCCGATTCTAACATTCGCTTCCGTATTCGGCAGCTTCTCATGCGAATGTTAGAATCAAAAGGACCACTAGCAAATATGAGTCCTAGTGGAGCTTTGGATTTGACATTCGCTTCACGAGTCTGCCGCCAGGTGGGTAGCGAATGTTAAATCCGCTCCACTAGATCACTGCCTAAAATTCTAATTTC
>DATKRE010000014.1:0-5572 GCA_035532335.1 Xanthobacteraceae bacterium
CGTATTCGGCAGCTTCTCATGCGAATGTTAGAATCAAAAGGACCACTAGCAAATGTGAGTCTGAGTGGAGCTTTGGATTTGACATTCGCTTCACGAGTCTGCCGCCAGGTGGGTAGCGAATGTTAAATCCGCTCCACTAGCTTAAAGACGTTGATGGCCGGGCAAAAGGGCGTTCACGCCCGTCTTCGACGGGTTATGCCCGGCCGTGCCGTCTTTCGATTGTTGCGATTGAAGCTGGTTATCGCTCCACGCACATGGCGATGCCCATGCCGCCGCCGATGCAGAGCGTGGCCAAGCCATTTTTCGCGTTCCGCTTCTGCATTTCGTAAAGCAGCGTCACCAGCACGCGCGCGCCGGAGGCGCCGATCGGATGCCCGATGGCGATGGCGCCGCCGTTGACGTTGACCTTGCTGGTGTCCCAGCCGAGGTCCTTGTTGACGGCGCAGGCTTGGGCGGCAAACGCCTCGTTGGCCTCGACCAGATCGAGGTCGTTCACGCTCCAGCCGGCCTTCTTCAGCGCAGCGCGGGAAGCCGGGATCGGTCCGCTGCCCATGATTTTCGGATCGACACCGGCTTGCGCCCACGACACGATACGCGCCAGCGGCGTCTTGCCGAGCTTGGCCGCTTCGCTTGCTTTCATCAGCACCAAGGCGGCGGCGCCGTCATTGATGCCCGAGGCGGTTGCGGCGGTCACCGTGCCTTCCTTGTCGAACGCCGGTTTCAACTTGGACAACGCTTCCAGCGTGGTGCCGTGCTTGGGATATTCGTCGGCGTCGACGATGATGTCGCCCTTGCGGGACTTGATGGTGACCGGGACGATCTCGTCCTTGAACTTGCCGGCCTTCTGCGCGGCCTCGGCTTTGTTCTGCGAGGCGACCGCAAACGCGTCCTGCTGCGCACGGGTGATCTGCCATTGCCGCGCGACGTTCTCAGCGGTGTTGCCCATGTGATAGCCGTTGAAAGCGTCCCACAGGCCGTCCTTGATCATGGTGTCGACCATCTGGAAGTCGCCCATCTTCACGCCGCCGCGCAGATGCGCGCAGTGCGGCGCCATGCTCATTGATTCTTGGCCGCCGACGACGGCGATTTCGGTGTCACCGTTGGCGATGCCCTGATAGCCGAGCGCGACCGCGCGCAGGCCGGAGCCGCACAGCATGTTGACGCTATAAGCGGGAACCTCGACCGGAATGCCGGCATTGACCGAGGCTTGCCGCGCCGGACCCTGGCCCTGACCGGCTTGCAGGATTTGTCCCATGATGACTTCCGAAACGCGCGACGCTTCGATGCCGGCGCGATCGATGGCCGCCTTGATCGCGATCTTGCCGAGGTCATGGGCCGGCGTGTTGCCGAAGACCCCGTTGAATGCGCCAACTGGCGTGCGAACCGCACCGACGATGACGATGTCGTCTTGCATGGGGAACTCCTTTGCGGGCGGTAATGATGAGCGCGGATCGACCGCGGCAGCGTTGACCTATGTCATAGGGATACGGCGGGCGCCCGACAAGATGGGAAGGCGTCGCATTACTGCCATGCGTTGGGCGGTCGGTGCTGTTGCCCTGACTTTCGGCCCGATCCTGGCAATTTATCGCGCTTCAAGGCTCTGCATAAAACGGTAGCCGCGCCTTCGGAAACCGCCTAGTTTGATGGTGTAAACCCGCGTGGTCCCGCCACATGCCCGAAACAGTCGCCAAGCCCGCCGCAGAGCCGATCACCATCAAGAAATATGCCAACCGGCGGCTCTACAACACCGGCACCAGCACCTACGTGACGCTGGAAGACTTGGCCAGCATGGTCAAGAGCGGCGAGGACTTCGTCGTCTACGACGCCAAGACCACCGAGGACATCACCCGCTCGGTGCTCACGCAAATCATCTTCGAGCAGGAAAACAAAGAAGGGCAGAATCTTCTGCCGATCGCGTTCCTGCGCCAGCTCATTCGTTTCTATGGCAACAGCATGGGCATGCTGGTGCCGCGCTACCTGGAAGTCTCGATCGACTCGCTGACGCGCGAGCAGGGAAAACTTCGCACGCAGATGGCGCAAGCCTTCGGTGGCAGTCCGTTCGGCGTGCTCGAGGACCACGTCCGGCGCAACATGGAGATTTTCGAGCGCGCATTTGCGATGTTCACGCCGTTTGCCCGGCGCGAAAACGGCGAGGTCGATGACGAAGCGGCGAAGATACCATCCAAGACCGGCGACATCGACGACCTCAAGCGTCAGCTCGACGAGATGCAGAAGAAAGTCGACAAGCTGACGGGCGGTGGTTGATCGATCGGGGTCGGACCGCCGTCAAGTCAGCGAATGAGACGACCGCGTCCCGCAATGTCGGGAATTTTGCTAACCTCGGTTACGTCCGGGGCAATATCATTAGAGTTGCAGGAATTTTTTGAGCTATTGGAGACGTTCCTTGATCACCGTTCCTGAATTGGCGGCGGAAGGTCTAAGTGCATATCTCACCGAACATCTGAGCCGCAGATTTGGTTCTGTCGACGCGACGCTGACCGAGCTTATTCCGGCGGTCGCGCGGATTTCGCTGGAGTGCATCGGCAACAGCGACGCGCTCTATCACAACGTCGAGCACACGATGCTGGTGACCCAGGTCGGCTACGACATCATGAAGGGCCGCGCGCTTCTCACCCCGACGTATCCGATCGACTTCGCGCACGTCCTGGTCGCCTGCCTGCTGCATGACATCGGCTATGTGCGCGGCATCCTGCAAGGCGACGGACCCGACGGCTACGTGATCGATGCCAAAGGCCAAAAAACCAAGCTCCCGCGCGGCTCCTCCGACGCGGCACTGACTCCTTTCCACGTCGACCGGTCGAAACTTTACGTGATGGACCGCATCGGCAATTCCGAAATTCTCGATGCCGGCAGGATTGCCGACACGATCGAATACACGCGGTTTCCGTCGCCGGGCGGCGCCGGCAACGATGAGGACAACGAGGAGGGTTCGCTGGTGCGCGCGGCCGATCTGATCGGCCAGCTTGGCGACCCGGCTTACCTGCGCAAGGCCAACGCGCTCTACCTCGAATTTGAAGAAGTCGGGATGAACCGGCAATTAGGTTACGCCACGCCCGCCGACCTTACCGACAAATACCCGCAGTTTTACTGGAACAGCGTTTCCGCGCACATCCAGACAGCGATCCGCTATCTCAATGTGACGTCGAGCGGACGGCAGTGGATCGCCAATCTTTACGGCAACGTGTTCCGCGCCGAACGCGAACTCAGCCTGTCGGGGCCGCAGCGATAGCTCACCCGCCGCGCGCCACCATCGGCGGCAAACCGGTGCGCCACGGCCGCTCGACGGTCGCCAAACCGACCAACGCGCCCTGCAAGTAATCGCAGCCCCACGCTTCCAGCATTTCCGCCGCCTGCTCGTCCTGCACCCATTCGGCGACCGTGGCTAATTTGAGCCGCTTGCCGAGTTCGATCAGCGTGCGCACGAAAGCGCGGTCGTCTTCCGAGCGCAGCATGTTCTGCACGAAAGCGCCGTCGATCTTGACGATATCGACGCCGAGCTTGCGCAAATTGCGGAACGAGGTGTAGCCGGCGCCGAAATCGTCGATGGCAATGCGGCAGCCGAGATCCTTTACGCGGGCGACAAAGCCGCGGGTCTCGTCGATGTCGTGAATCGCCGCGCTTTCGGTGATCTCGATGATCAGCCGTTCGGCGACGCCGGAATGGGTGCGCAACATCGAGCCTAAACCGGCCCACCAATCCGGATCGGTGGTCGAACCGGGCGAAACGTTGACGCTGGTGCGCAACGCCGGCGCGGCCGCAAGTTCATCGATCACAAGCTCAAGCACGCGGTGGTCGAGGAGCCGCACCAATCCAAGCCGTTCGGCGACCGGCACGACGTCGCTGGCGCCGAGCAGGCTCCCGTCAGCGCGGCGCACGCGCATCAGGCACTCGTAGAAAGCGTGCTTGCGGTCACGCGCGTCGGCGACCGGCTCGTAAGCCATGAAAATGCGGCGCTCGTTGAGCGCGGCGACGATCTCGTCGGTCGCGCGTACGTTCTCCAGGCGCTGCGTCTCGCGTTCGAGACTTGGCCGATAGGGGAGAAATGAGCCGTGGCGTTTGTCTTTGGCACGATCGAGCGCATCCTGCGCGCGCGCCAGAACTTCCGCGACGATGCGGGCATGGCGCGGCGCGGTCACGCCGCCGATCGTCACGGTGGCGGCTACCGGAGCAGCGCTGGTCGGCAGCATTTCGTCGCGCACGCCGGCAAGCAGCCGCTCGGCGGCGATCGCCATGTCGTCGGGCGAGCAGTCGCGCAACACGATGCCGAATTTGTTGCCGGAAAAACGGCCGAGCGAGTCCTTGCCGCGCATCAGCCCGCGGATGCGTTTGCCGACCGCGTTGATCACTTCGTCGGCGATGTCGAAACCGTAGGACTCGTTGATGCGTGCCAGATTGTCGATCGCAACCAGCAGAAAGCCGCACGAAGAGCGGAAGCGGATTGCGTCGTCGAGCGTCTTGGTCAGCACTTCGGTCAAATGATGCCGGGTGAATTCGCCGGTGAGCTCGTCATAGCGAGCCAGATAGTTCAGCCGGGTTTCGCGCTCGTGACGGTCGTTGATCGCTCGCACGGTACCGTGCGCACGGACGGGCTTGCCGTCGGGGCCGGCGAACCAGCGGCCGGTATCTTCGAGCCAGAGTTTGGCGTCGGTTTTCGGGTCGGGGCGAATGCAATACTGGATGCGATAGCCGACGCCGCGGCCCTCGTCGCGCTGCTCGGAGCGCATGACCGCGTCGAAGCGGGCCTGCGAATTGTCGGCGTCGAGGAATTGCGCGAACGCCCGGCCGGTGGCGATCGCCTCGCCGCTTGCGATCGATAGAACCTCGCCGGCATTCGCGCTCCAGGTCAGCGCGTCGCTTGGCACGTCCCAGCGATAAAGCGCTTCGCCGACCGACGCGAGGATTTCCCCGGCGTCCAGGCGGGTGGGGGAATCGTGCGTATTCTGGTTATTCACCCGCGCCTCGTTGGGATAGCCGAAAGTCGCCGCAGACGTGAAGGCAGATTGTCGGTTTCGCCGTAAACTACCGCAGGAACATAAAGAATTCGGAAATCCCATTATCGAATTGAAGCAACCGGCACGGCCGGCACGGGGTTTGCGACTGCAGTGGCGGAACGCAGCGGACGTCCCGGTTCGAGATAACCGGCGTCCCATTTCGGCACAGGACGCGGTAACCCCATGAGTACGATGAGTACGGCTCTCGTCCCGATCGCTCAGTATGGCGGCGCAAACCGCCCCGGCTACGCTTGCGTGCGGCCGCAGGCGGAATTCCTGACGCTCCTGATCGCCGCCAAGACGCTGGTCCCGCAAACGCGCGCGCGCCGGCGGGCCGAGCCGGACGTCGCGATTGCCGCTTATGCAGTGACGAGTTACCGGCCGCTGCCGACGGGGCGGGCGCTGTCGCGCGCCGCCTAAAATCCGCTCCACTAGTGGTCCGATTCTAACATTCGCATCCGTATTCGGCAGCTTCTCATGCGAATGTTAGAATCAAAAGGACCACTAGCAAATATGAGTCTTAGTGGAGCTTTGGATTTGACATTCGCTTCACGAGGCTG
>DATKRE010000015.1:0-14816 GCA_035532335.1 Xanthobacteraceae bacterium
AGCGGACCTAAGAGCGCCCCCCTGCCGCGCTCGATTGAAAATCTCATCGGCCTCGGACCCGGCCTGACCCCATCCGGCGACGATTTTATCGGCGGGCTGATGGTTGCCCTTCATTACCTCGGCTTCGCCGAAATCGCGGCAACGATTGCGGGCGCGGTGCTGCCTATCGCATCGCGCGACACCAATACGATCAGCGCACAGCTACTTCGGTGCGCTGCTACGGGGCAAGCGGCAAGCACGCTATTTGATATCCTCAAGGCCATCCTCACCGGCGACAGCATCGAGGCCGGCCTCGATGCCATCGATGCAATCGGGCACACATCGGGATGGGACAGTCTTGCGGGCGCTGCGCTGGTCTGTAGGGCGTTGTCCGGGCTGGAAGAACCGGCACTGGCAGAACGGCGCTAGTGGAGCGGATTTAACATTCGCTACCCAGCTGGCGGCAGACTCGTGAAGCGAATGTCAAATCCAAAGCTCCACTAAGACTCATATTTGCTAGTCGTCCTCTTGATTCTAACATTCGCATGAGAAGCTGCCGAATACGGATGCGAATGTTAGAATCGGACCACTAGTGGAGCGGATTTAACATTCGCTACCCACCTGGCGGCAGACTCGTGAAGCGAATGTCAAATCCAAAGCTCCACTAAGACTTATATTTGCTAGTGGTCCTTTTGACTCTAACATTCGCATGAGAAGCTGCCGAACACGGATGCGAATGTTAGAATCGGACCACTAGGGACATACCCTGGCTGCCGGCGACGGCAGCTAGTACGGTGATTGCGCTCAACACGAGCAGCACCCAATGGAGCCACTGCATCCGGGCGAGCCTTGCGTCAGTTACTACCTGCGTATGGCGAGTTCTCCGCTGCATCAGCGGCTCGCCAACAAAAAGGATCAATGTGAAAATCATCCACAACAGCACCATTGCATGCATCCACCAGAACTCGATGGTGCGAAAGCGGTCCCAAAGATCGAGCCGGCCAACCATATAAAAGCCACTCGCAGCTACCAGCAGGGTAGCGATGCGTGCCTGCCAGATGAAGCGCTGCTCGACAGCCTCCAGGAGCGCCAAACGTTCCTTCTCGCCACGCCGGACTATCGGTAGAATGACGGTCGTTACCATGGCGACGCCGCCAATCCAGACGACGACAGCGAAGACATGAATTGCTCGGGCAATCGCGATATCGTCCATGGCGAGCATCGCCTTGTCACCTGCATTGCCAAAGAAAAAGAGACCTGCTCAGCGAGTCTTGGAACGGAGTTGGCCACGAAGCAGGCGGAGTATGCTCACTCAGACGGTCGACGAGAAGGCTCAAAATCCTGGTAGGTAAGAGCCCGTTTTGCTCGACCCGCTTTACGCAGTTTCCGTAGCCGTCGCAATCATCAACGCCGAGTGGGCATAGGCACCGCCTGCCCGCATTTCAGCTGCGACCCAGATCGCTTCCATCAACTCTTCCGATGTGGCGCCAGCTCGCAAGGCAGCTTTGGTGTGACCTTGGATGCAATAGGGGCACTGAGTTACATGGGCAACTGCGACGGCGATGATTTGCTTCGCCTTTGCCGGCAACGCTCCATCGGCAAAGACCGCTTTGCCGAAGGCATCAAAGGCTGCTTGTTGATTGGGTGCCAAATCGCGTCTTTTGCGACTGATCTCGGGTGTGGGGTGCGGATAGATTGAGTTCATCGTGGTCTCTCCCGTTAATTCTCGTCTCCTCATCAAGCTCGTTCATTCCATGAGCCATAGTTTCGCGCCGAAGTCAGGCGAAATTGCTTCGCGACTTAGTCTCAACAGAAAGGTCCGCATGCAACAACAAAAGGATCAATGATATTCGACGGACATCACGTAGACAAAACGCGACTTCTTCCCGCCGCGTCTGCCGATCAAGGACACACGAGGTCCTCACCTTGCCATGGCAGGACCAAGACCATGAACGCCACCTTCTGAACGACCGGCGTGGCGATCAGCCGCATCGAGTGGGAAATTGACAGGTAGATATTGACGTAAAGATATATATAAAATAGATGTTCTACAAACTTACGGCGAGAATATCCATGACCTACGTCGTCACAGATAATTGCATCAAATGCAAGCACATGGACTGTGTCGAAGTGTGTCCGGTGGATTGCTTCTATGCCGGCGAGAACATGCTCGTCATCCATCCAGACGAGTGCATCGACTGCGGCGTGTGCGAGCCGGAATGTCCGGCCAATGCCATTAAACCCGACACTGAACCCGGCCTAGAGGACTGGCTGAAGCTGAATCGCGAATATTCGGCAAAGTGGCCAAATCTGACCGCGAAAGAGTTGCCGCCTGCCGACGCCAAGGAGTGGGACGGCGTGCCAGACAAGCTCACTCACTTCAGTCCGAACCCGCATGAGGAGCAGTCAGGGCCCAATGCTTCGCCGCTTCAGAAGACTTCAAAGATACCTGCGGAGAACGGACTTTCATGAGTTTCAACGGAGTTCCTTGCGGCCTGCATCAGCGACAATGTGGCTACGCCGCAAGCAGATTTTCATATGCAGGTCTCCAACCAAGGTTATGCGGAGCGACCGCGAATTCACCGCCTGGGTCGCGGAGGCGAAGAAGAAATATGCCGGCAACGAAGAGTAGACACGCTTCAACTCACACAGGAGTGCGCCGTGGCTGAGGCCCAGGCGCCTTTTGACAAAGATCAAAGCGTGCAGCGGGACGTGTCTTAGATTGGTATCAAATCCGTTTGAAACGGAGAGAAATTCGATGCGGCAGGGACATACCCGGCACCACAATCTTTGATGGAGAGCATGCGCTGAAGGGCTTGGGCAACGGAGGACCGCCGACCGCGGTCGCGACGGCCGCTGTGCCGGCGCAATGAACAACCGATGCTAATGACGAGCACCTGCTAACGAGGAAATGGCTATGGGTACGATGGTACATGCGGGACACGGCGGCGACAACGGGCACGCCATCCCGCACGGCTGGCGCCGCTACGTCTATTCGACCAACCACAAGGACATCGGCACGATGTACCTTGTGTTTGCCCTCATCGCCGGCATCATCGGCAGCGTCTTCTCGCTCTTGATCCGCGGCGAGCTGATGTATCCGGGCCTGCAAATTTTCCACGAGACGCATTACTACGACGTGGTGGTCACCGCGCACGGGCTGATCATGATCTTCTTCGTGATCATGCCGGCGATGATCGGCGGCTTCGGCAACTGGATGATCCCGCTGATGATCGGCGCCCCCGATATGGCGTTCCCGCGCATGAACAACATTTCGTTCTGGCTGCTGCCGGCATCGTTCGCCCTGTTCGTGGGCTCGTTCCTGTTCGAGGGTGAGCCGGGGACATTAGGCGCCGGAACCGGCTGGACGCTGTACGCGCCGCTGTCGACCTACGGCCATCCCGGACCGGCGATGGACTTCGTGATCCTGTCGATCCATCTCGCCGGCGCTTCGTCGATCCTCGGCTCCATCAACTTTATCACCACCATCTTCAACATGCGCGCGCCGGGCATGACCATGCATCGGATGCCGCTGTTCGTGTGGGGCGAGCTGGTGACCGTGTTCATGCTGCTGCTAGCGCTGCCGGTGCTCGCCGGCGCCATCACCATGCTGCTCACCGATAGGAATTTCGGCACCACGTTCTTCGATCCGCACGGCGGCGGCGATCCGCTGTTGTTCCAGCACTTGTTCTGGTTCTTCGGCCATCCCGAGGTCTACATCATGATCGTGCCGGGCTTCGGCATGATTAGCCAGATCGTGGCGACGTTCTCGAAGAAGCCGGTGTTCGGCTATCTCGGCATGGCCTACGCCATGGTGGCGATCGGCGGCATCGGCTTCATCGTGTGGGCGCATCACATGTTCATCGTCGGCATGTCGTCGACCGTGCAGGCCTACTTCACCGCCGCAACCATGGTGATCGCGGTGCCGACAGGCATAAAGATCTTCTCCTGGATCGCGACGATGTGGGGCGGTTCGATCGAGTTCAAGACGCCGATGCTGTGGGCGATCGGCTTCATCTTTCTGTTCGTCATCGGCGGCGTCACCGGCGTGGTGCTGGCCAATGCCGGCGTCGACCGCGAGCTGCACGGCACCTATTACGTCGTGGCGCACTTCCACTACGTACTTTCGATCGCCGCGGCGTTCGCCATCTTCGGCGCCTGGTACTATTGGTTCCCGAAGATGACCGGCTACATGTACAACGAAACGATCGGCAAGTGGCACTTCTGGCTCACCTTCATCGGTGCCAATGTTGCGTTCTTCCCGCAGCACTTCCTGGGGATGGCCGGCATGCCGCGCCGTATCGCCGATTATCCCGATGCGTTCTCCGACTGGAATTTCATCTCGTCGATCGGCGCCTTTATCGCGAGTCTCGGCACGCTGGTGTTCTTCTTCGGCGTGGCTATGGCCTTCATGCGCAAAGAGCGCGCCGCCGGCAATCCGTGGGGCGCCGGCGCCACCACGCTGGAATGGACGCTGCCGTCGCCGCCCCCGTTCCATCAATATGATACGCTGCCGCTGATCCGATGAGCGTTACGCTTGACGGCCGGCTTCGGCATGACGCTGGCGGCCTTCTCGGTTGGAGTCAACCGAGAACCGAGTTGCCATGGACGTCGCGCTCCGTTCAGAGGCATAGACCAGGCACCGTGAAGGGTGGGTGAGGAACGTACCACGGAAAAATATTAAGAAGTCGCGACACTCCTTATCCGTCTCAGCTCGAGAGCGCATTGTGAAAAAGACATTCAAAATTGGCGACCACGTAAGCTGGAACTCAGAAGCTGGTCGGATCGGCGGCACGATCGTGAAGCTGCACACCAAGGACGTAAACTACAAAGGTTACATTCATCATGCGAGCAAGGATGAACCACAATACGAGATCAAGAGCGACAAAACCGACCACGTCGCCCTGCATAAGGGCGGTGCGTTGCGGCATCTTCGAACGCTAAGGCCAGCATCTTGACCGGATATAATTGCAACCTGTTTCGTGAAGGCCGTACTTGTCGATGCTATTCTCTCAGCGCGCTCGGATGCGATCATCGCCGCCGACCAGAAAGACATCGTCCGCTTCTGGAACCCGGGCGCGGAATTCGGCTATTCCCGCGACGCGGCCTTGGGCCAGGCCCTCGACATCATTATTCCGGATTATTCCGGAGCGGCAGCGGCATTGGGATGGCTACAGCCTGGTCACGCAGACTGGCCAAAGCCGCTATGGCGAGGGCAACGTGCTGTCGGTGCCGGCGCTGCGCAAGGATGGCACGACGATCTCCGTCGAGTTCACGATTGCGCCATTGCGAAATGAAGCCGGCCGCCTGTTCGGCATGGCCGCAATCTTGCGCGATGTGGGCAAACCGCTTTGAAGAGATGCGCGCATTGAAGCGGGAGCTCGCCGAGGTGACCCTGCCAATAGAGATTCTCAAGTCCTGTCGTAGCCTCGCAAACAATCCAGCATCGCTGCGGTCAACGAAAGGTCGAGACAGCTCCGAACGCCTCACGGAGAGCGTGACCCCGAAGCGAATAATCCATCGAGCGTCATCGCATTCGGACAATACTCGCGATAACGACCGGCGGCTGCACCGGAGGCGAGTTCATGCCGGCACCGATCTTTCTCGCCGCAAGTGATGCAAAGGCGTTGCAGGTCTCGCATAGTTTCAAGGTCTTCGGACCCAAGTTTCGGGGGATCGACGCCAAGCGCACGCAGCAGCCTCGGCAACTCGTCAGCGGCGTGCGGTCCTTTGTTCACAAAAATCTTAAGCTCCTGAGGGCTTACCCCGATATCGCGTGCCATGCTCGCGACCTCTTCCGGCGAGCAGTTCGCCAACTCGTCTCGTAGGCCGAGAGCATCGCGGTATTTCTTGACCCAATTGGCGATCGCATCCCAAATTGGTTCGACGACGCCATGCGCTTGAGTAGTATTGCTCATAGTACCCTCCATGGTTCGCGCTCGCACACCCTTGCTCATCTCGACCGTTTTCTCAGTTGGACCGCGCACCCAACGCCGCATCCTCCAGTTTCACAACGTCTCGCCAGAGCGCGCCGAATTTCTCCTCGAAGTCCGATTTGGAGGGCGGGCCATAGCGATCGGCCAGTTGCAGAGCGATGTCTGCCCAGTCCTCGGACCGCAGCGCCTTGACCACGGCCGGGAACACGACCCGCTCCTCCATGGCCATATGACGCCGCTCGTGGTCGACGAAATCGCGGACTTTGTCGTTCACCGTCTGGCGTAAAAGACCCTGATCGCTCAGGACATCCTCGACCGCCCGCGCGACCCGTTGCAGACGTCTCGCTCCCTCCCGATGTTCGGCCTGAAGATCACCGATCGTCGACGCTGCCAAAGGGTCGCGGGCCTTGAATTTCTCGACGATAATGTCCTCCTTCGGGTGATGGCAGGAATCGGGGTAACCTTTGAAATAGTCGATTACCGCGAGGACGACCTCGTAGTCCGGGCGATCGCCGCGATCGAAGACGCTGAGCTCCCGCTCTAGAACACCAAGCAACTTCTCAATGCCGCGATGTTCCTGACGCAAGATTTCGATGATCTCTATCATCGCGTCCTCCCGCAATTGGTCAGCAAGTCACGCTGGCATACAATCTGCTTCGCGGCATTGCGCTAGATCAAACCGGCGGACGGGTTATGCCCACTTAAACTGCGGCTTTTCGGCACCTGTCAGCGCTACGGCCTGGTCCGGCCTTTCGACTGGCATGCCGGGCTCGCGCACCGCGTAATTTAGCGACTGGGGATATTCGCTCGCAGCGGTGATCGGCATCACGGATGTCGATCCTTTCGTCCTGAACCTGGCGCAGGGCGAAACTCCGGGAGCCCCGAACGAAACGCTCGCAGCCGCAATCCTTAATTGCCAGCTCGTCCAACAATATTCTCAAGGCCGGCTACGCGGCTGCTTTCACCGGCGGACGCGCGACCGCCGCAAGCGCTGCGCTCGTTTTCCTCGCTCTCGCCGGCATCGCCGTCGCCGTTCTGACGGGCGGCCCGTAGTCGGAAGTCGCGCCGATCAGGCCTCCTCGCGGGATACGCGGGTCCTTTCCCTGAAGCTCGATTTGTCCCGCGCAATGCGCGAATTCATTTAGGCACGCGGGTAGTTGAAGTTCGTAGTCAAGTCGGCGCCTAGGACGCCTGCCAGTGGTCAGGCTTTTTTTGTCATTCAGATGCCGGACGCGAGCGACAAGAAGGGCGTGGCCGTTCTTTTTCGCCCAGCGATCGCTTCTCCCTGCGTTTTGAACGTGGCGAGCACGTGGTCAGCGTGATCTTCCACCACAAAGTCACCAATATGGCTTCCCTCAGGACGACCTTTGGGCCGCGCTTCAATGTAAACGTTCGCCATCCTCGTTGCTCCCTAGGCAGTCGTTAGCGACATGAGAATTACGCGGAAACCGGCGGCCTGGCCGGAGAGCAGTCTTTCGACCCGTGAAGATCTAACGCAAAACAGTCCAAATTTGAGCGAAGAATGTTCAGCGCAAGTACATTTAACTGCGGTTCAGCGTCAGTCATGCGCATTCCGGCGAAACATCCCGCTCACGAGGTCCAGCGCCAATCGCGGACTTCCGGCATGTCCTCGCCATGTTCACTGATATAAAGCTTGTGCTGCTCCATCGACGTCCAGTACCGCGCGGTCGCCTTGTCTAGTTGATCACTGAACCGCGGAATTCGACGGACGGCGTCCAGTGCGAGCTGATAGCGGTCGAGATTGTTCAGTACGACCATGTCGAAGGGCGTCGTGGTGGTGCCCTCCTCCTTGTAGCCGCGCACGTGAATATTGTCGTGATTGTGCCGCCGATAGGTCAGCTTGTGAATGATTGCCGGATAGCCATGGAAGGCAAAGATCACCGGCTTGTCTGCCGTGAACAACTCGTCGAAATCCTGATCTTCCAGGCCGTGCGGATGCTCGGACTGAGGCTGCAAGACCATCAAATCCACCACGTTGACGACGCGGATCCGAATATCAGGGACATACGTGCGCAAGAGGGTCACAGCGGCGAGCGTCTCAAGGGTTGGCACATCGCCGGCACAGGCCATGACCACGTCCGGATCCCCGGAATCGTTGCTGGCCCACCGCCAAATGCCCGCGCCGGCGGTGCAGTGGCGAACTGCCGAATCGATGTCGAGCCACTGCCACTCCGGCTGTTTGCCGGCGATGATCAAGTTGATGTAGTTGCGGCTGCGTAAACAGTGATCCGTTACCGACAGCAGGCAGTTAGCGTCAGGCGGCAGATAGATGCGCACGATATCGGATTTCTTGTTTGCCACGTGATCGATGAAGCCTGGATCCTGGTGAGAGAAGCCGTTGTGATCCTGCCGCCAGACGTGCGACGTGAGCAGGTAGTTCAGGGACGCGATCGGCTTCCGCCAGGGGATATTCCTACTGACTTTGAGCCATTTTGCATGTTGATTGAACATCGAATCGATGACGTGGATGAAGGCCTCGTAGCACGAGAACATGCCATGGCGCCCAGTGAGGAGATATCCCTCAAGCCAGCCTTCGCACAGGTGCTCGCTCAGCACCTCCATGACGCGCCCCTCGACGCTGAGATTGATATCGACATCTTCGATCTCAGCCATCCATTCTTTGCCGGAGGCTTCATAGACGGCTTCCAACCTATTCGACGCCGTCTCGTCAGGGCCAAAGAGCCGGAAGTTCTTTTTGTCGAGATTGAGCTTCATCACGTCGCGCAGGAAATTTCCGAGAACCCGGGTTGATTCCGCCTCGATGCTGCCGGGCTTAGGCACCGCCACGGCATAATCGTGGAAGTGGGGCATCGATAATGGAACCAGCAACTCGCCCCCGTTGGCGTGAGGATTGGAGCCCATGCGGCGATGGCCGGTGGGCGCAAGCGCTGCGAACTCGTCGCGGAACTTGCCACGTGCGTCGAACAATTCACCCGGTCTGTAGCTTTTCATCCACTCTTCGAGTTGCTTGAGATGCTCGGGATTTTTGAAATCCCCGATCGGAACCTGATGCGCGCGCCATGTCCCCTCCACCGGCTTACCGTCCACGAACTTTGGCCCGGTCCAGCCTTTTGGCGTGCGGAACACGATCATGGGCCAACGCGGCCGCTCCACCGTGTCCGGAGAGGAACGCGCCGCGTTCTGGATCCTTTGAAGCGCCGCCAGGATCGTATCAAGCGTGCCGGCTAGGTCTTGATGCACGTTGGCAGGGACGTCGCCTTCCACAAAATGCGGTTCATAGCCGTAACCGCGGATTAAGTCGGTCAATTCCAGACGGCTAATGCGCGCGAGTAAGGTCGGATTTGCAATCTTGAATCCGTTGAGATGAAGGATAGGAAGAACCGCCCCATCACGTGCGGGATTCAGAAATTTGTTGGAGTGCCAACTCGCGGCAAGTGCGCCCGTCTCCGCCTCGCCGTCCCCGATGATGCAGGCGACGATCAGATCCGGATTGTCGAATGCCGCGCCGTAGGCATGGACCAGGGAATAGCCCAGTTCACCCCCTTCATGGATCGACCCGGGAGTTTCCGGGGCGACGTGACTCGGGATGCCATAAGGCCAGGAGAACTGCCGAAAGAGCCGCTGCAATCCGTTTCGGCTGCGCTCAATATTGGGAAAGCGTTCGGTGTACGACCCTTCGAGATAGCTATGCGCCACCAGTCCCGGACCGCCATGACCCGGACCGATAACATAAATCATGTTCAGATCGTGTTCCTTGATCAACCGGTTCAGGTGAACATAAATGAAATTCAGGCCCGTTGTTGTGCCCCAATGCCCAAGTAGATGAGGTTTGATGTGTTCGATCTTGAGCGGGGTTTCGAGCAGCGGATTATCCTGCAGATAGATCTGCCCGACCGTGAGGTAATTTGCGGCGCGCCAATATGCGTCCATTCTCCCCAATAGATCGGGTGTCAGCGTGGGGGGCATCCGCCGCTCCTTACGTTCATTCTAGTGGTCCGATTCTAACATTCGCATCCCTATTCGGCACCCTCTCATGCGAATGTTAGAATCAAAAGGACCACTAGCAAATTTGCGGCTTAGTGGAGCTTTGGATTTGACATTCGCGCCGGCGCCACCCAAAGGGCAGTGACCAGACGCCGAACACGCTGAAGCCGCGATAGAGCGCGTCGGTTATGCCTAACGTGACTACGACAGCGAGCAGAACGTATAAAGTAAAGTGAGTCGCCTTCGCGATCGCATGCAGGATGCCTGTATCGGCTGGTGGAAGCATGCGGCCAAAATGCGCTCGCGATACGAGTCACGAGAACGAAGCCGATAATAAATCCGAACACCACATGAACCGACCACGCGCCGGCCCGCAGCATTCCACGCGGCAACCGGTCGGCCGTCTGACCGATGACCCAGAGGACAATGATAAGACCGTGGTCCAATGGAGCCAAATCGTAATCGCGTCATAACGAGTGACGTTCGATGGGCTTTGACTTCCCATTTCGCGCTCCTTTGCACATTGACTTTGAATAGTAGCGAGACAGCGTCGCTATGCGCTTTGACCTGGGTCAAGAGCTAATTATTGCCATACCAGCGGCTGTTCCGTGATGCTCCCATTCCGATAAAAGGTCGGAATGGGCGGCTCAGCGACGTTCTAGAGGGAGAGGGCTGCGCCGGTCTTCCTGACGGGTTGAAAGCCGAGAGAGGGTCTTTCGGGAACATCGCCTTTCGCTTGGGGTACGATGCCCAAGGGAAAGGATTCTGCAATGGCTAGGTATTTCAAGTTCGTGTGGCGCTGCGCGAAGGATGCGTGGCGTGGCTCATTTGTCCTTGCCAACGCATGGTACGGGCTATGGGGACCTGTCCTCGTGTGGTTGGTGTGGAAATATTGGCGAGGCACTCCATTGACCTTGCCAGACCGCTTAGACGGATACGCTATCGGGCTGCTTTTCGCTTTTTTGGGCGCGACTTGGGTTGGTCTGCTTGTGTTTCGCTTTTTGCTAGCACCATCAAAATTGTATTGGGAGCAGCACGACAGAGCCGAACAATTCCAGACACAACTAAATGCAGCCGAAGGCGCAGATTCTGGTCCAAACTGGCCTATTCGTGAAGTTTTTTTCTATCTTGAACCGGAAGTGCTTGACCGTCCGAAAGACAATTTATGGGAGAACGCTGGAACTAAAATTCGCGATGCGCTTACGTTGGGGCGCATAAAAATTTGGGGACGACTAAGCAAAACCAAATTAGGAGATTGGGTCGGCGAGCCTTCGGCTCTGCGGCCAATAGAGCCAAAATATTGGGAAAAGGCCTTTTTCACTTACTTATTTTTTGATGATCGAGCAAAAGACGATGCAACATATTGCTACGCGGACCGGAATACGGGCGTTCCCGCTTATACAGATTTGCAAGTCAACCGCGCTGAGGTTCTGAAAGTTTGGCCGGGAGACCCAGGTGATATAGCAGAAAGCTACGCAAATGTTCGCGTAGCAGATTCTCCGGCTGTTATTGAATTATTCGAGGGGCGCGAACGGACTAAACTAATTGGATTATTGAATTCAAATAAGTTGACGACATGGGTGCGGCCAAGCAACGGCATAGGAAGAGACTTGGAGACGGCGGAAGGCAAAATCTGGGGTAGCCATACATTCCAGTTCATGTCCAAAAGAGACGACGATTCAGGCACAATCAATCAAACTTATTTGCGGCCACGCTTCAATCCAAATTCAAGCCATTACGATATTTGTTTGAACTATGCCCAACTCAAACGCGCATGGCCTGATCTGCAAATAAATCGCACCGCATGTGACATCCGATGACGCTAGCATCGGCCAATCGCCGCACCGAAGATGTCAGCATTGGCGCGGTTGTTATACCGGAACTGAAACTCCGCGACGTACAGCGGCAGATATTTGGCGCTGACTTTGTGGAACGTGCCGACAACGCCGCGTTTGAAGATGCTCCAAAAGCCCTCAATCGTGTTGGTATGCACCGCGCCGACAACGTACTGGCCCCGGTGATGATCGACAGAGAGGCGGGGATAACGTTCGGCCGCGTGAAGGCCGGCGTCTCGATCGAGAACCTCGCCGGATTAAGGACGCGGTGTTCTATGCCGGTGAGTAGCGAGGATAAAGCACTTTATTTGGTGTGCGACCCAAGCCAGTGTAGACGCCTTTGGCGATGCGCATTCTTCAGAGTTTTACAAACGGCGCGGAAAAGTTGGCAAACCGCGGAAAAACTTTTCTGCGGATTGTAAAACACCGTCAGCGAAATCAGCCGCCTAACCAAAAGGCGGCAATCTGATGAAGTAGGTTTTGCGCGGACATCGGCAGACATCAACTTTGCGCGACTTATAGGTGGAGCACTCTTTTGACCTATCGCAAGGCTGCCGTTCGCAGACTCTGCGATAAATCATCCTCCGTCGCAGGGGCGACGGAAAGCGGCGGTCTTGGCCGAACATGCCGGGCGCCGGCCTTGACCACCGATGTTATCTGGGGATTAAGTTTGCCGACGTTCCTTTACCGCTGTCCGACTACCAGCCAAACGGTCCAAGGCTTCATCGCTGAGGAGATCTCGAACGACCGAAACGCTTACGAGACGATCACTTGCTTGGCGTGTCGGCAGGTACATTTGGTGAATCCGACAATTGGCAAAGTACTCGGGGCCGATGAGGAATAACGCGCCTCGCTTCATCGTCCGTCCCTCCGACAGGACCGACCGAAGTTGCGCAATGTTCCGCGCAGGTCATTGTCGATGGCAAATCGTCTTCGACTGCAGCAGCTTGCGATGGGTCAGCAGCATCCGCAGCTTCTGACTGCGTAACGTCTTCACATGCACCGGGCGATAAAGCGCCGCCCGCATCATCTGCGCGATGCCGCGCGCATCATTGCGGTCGGTCTTGTTGATCTGCGCCTTGAGCACCGCCCGCATGTGCCGGGTCTCGACACAGATCACCGGCAACTCGGCTTCGGCAAGTTCGCCGTACAGCCATTGCGACAGCGGCCCAGGCTTCCAGCACCCAAAATCTTTGCATCGGCGCTTATTTGCTTAGCAGCGGCGCCGGCCGCGCCGGCGTGCCCATGGCGAGCGGCGTCGGTGCGCTGTTGCCCTCGGCGCTCTTGCCAGGAACCGGGAAGGCATAGCCGATGATTGCCTTCACCATCAGGCGGTCCGATCCCGGCGTGAAGCCATAACCGACCCCGAGTTCGATATCGACCGTGTTTACCTTGAAGTCGGTGACGGTATAGAGCTCCTGATATTGCTGGTTGAGCGGCAGGAAATCGCCGACCTTGCCGAAGTCGGCGTAGTATTCGAGGCCGATGAAGCGGCCCTCGCCGAGATTGCGTGCGAGCCGCAGCGCCGGAGCGAAATCGGCCTCACCCGTCGAACCGAAGCCGACATCAACGATCGGATTGACGATGAATTCCCATTGGGTGTTGCGCACGCCGATGATCGGCCGGATTTCCAGATTCCAGGCCGTTCCCGAGAAATACGGCAGCTCGTAGCCGAGCTCGAAATTGATGCCATAGAAGAACGTGCGCTTGGCAGCGTCTGGGACCACGAACAGACTGCGGACCTTGGCGCCGTCCGACCAAAACTGGCCGTCCCGCGTCATCGCGAACGGCAGATACAAGCCCGGCTCCCACCAGTCGGTCAGCCCGTAGGCGAATTCCGGCGTCCCTTGGAGGCTGTGATTGGAGAAGAAGCCGCCCGATACCCCCGGCTGCTTCTGCCCAATCGCCGCGTAATTGAGATGCTGCTCGTAGGTCCATTGCCCGAGCTCGGCGATCTCGGCATTGTAGACTTGAATCTCGTCGTGGACCTCGTCGGCCGCCCGCGCCGGAACAGCCGCAAGTATCACGAACAAGACCGCGCCGACGATGACAAGCGCGCTGACGCAACCGCGCAACTCACACCCCCGCCCTTCCCCGCGCGATTATAGCCGCGGGCGCGATGTGCCAAGAACTGCCTTTAGCATCGCAGCAAAACGCGCTTCTTGCCTCGCGCTGATTCTGAGGCGAAGCATTTGGGATGCGTTTTCTGCTTAGCCAAGCCGTCTCGCCGATGGCCTAGTGGTCCGATTCTAACATTCGCATCCGTATTCGGCAGCTTCTCATGCGAATGTTAGAATCAAAAGGACCACTAGCAAATATGAGTCTTAGTGGAGCTTTGGATTTGACATTCGCTTCACGAGGCTGCCGCTAGGGGGGTAGCGAATGTTAAATCCGCTCCACTAGAGCAGGCCTATTTGCCGGGTTTCCTTTTCTTGATTTGCTTCCGCTGCGGGCGGCTTTTGGTTTTGTGCTGAGGTGGTGATTTAGCGACAACATCCACTGCGCGCTCGAACCGCGACCACGCGTCGGGATATTGTTCCGACTCTTGTCGCCGCACTGCTTTTTCTCGATTCTGTCTGTTCACACGATCTCGCCAAACAACAATCGCGCTAGGGAGCGATCTGCGCTTTGGGTTCAAGGTGGCGCATGGCTCTATAAGCCGCCGCCAGATCATGAAATGAAATTGAATAAACCGAGGCGTCAGGCTCGGTCCTGTTAGCCAAGGCTTTGCGGCCCGCATCAATCATCTCGGCGGTTCCCTCGCTGTCGGGCGCGCCAGCGTATTCGGGTCGGGTCATCGCCATAATCTTTTGATTTTGCTGCGAAAATCCAGAAATCGCAGCTGAGGTTAATCCCGCAACGCGTTGATTATACTACCATATTTTCGGTTGCTTTGTCAAGGTTATAGCCACCGCTGGAAGATTGTTGGCAATCGCCGAAGTCGAGTGCTAAAAAATCTGCCGACGCCTCTTGCGGGCCGATTTTTTCGCCCCATGTCGCAGTCAAGCGATCAACGAGGGGAGACCCGAAGGGATCGTTCAGATCTAAAAACTCTAGCCAATTCAATATCCTAGGAGGATACCATGAAGTTTCGTCCGCT
>DATKRE010000016.1:0-20220 GCA_035532335.1 Xanthobacteraceae bacterium
TGGCGTCGGCATGCAGGGTTTGGCGCTGTCTGAGGTCGCCTATCAGAACGCCGCCGTCTACGCCAAGGAACGCCTGGCCGGCCGCGCTTTGACCGGCGCGAAGTTCAAGGACAAGCCGGCCGATCCGATCATCGTTCACCCGGACGTGCGCCGCATGCTGATGACGCTGCGGGCCTTCAACGAAGCCGCACGCGCGCTGACCTTGTGGACGGCGCTGCGGAGCGATGTTGCTCACCGTTCCGGCGACGCCAAGGAGCGGCAGGCGGCCGACGACCATATGGGGCTGATGACGCCGGTCATCAAAGGCGTGCTCACCGACCAGGGCTTCGCCAATACGGTGATGGCGCAGCAGATATTCGGCGGCCACGGCTACATCGCCGAGCACGGCATGGAGCAGTTCGTGCGCGATGCGCGCATCGCCATGATCTACGAGGGCGCCAACGGCATCCAGGCGCTCGATCTGGTCGGCCGGAAATTGCCCAAGGACGGTGGCCGCGCCTTGCAGGCGTTTTTCGCCGAGGTGTCCGGCTACATCAAAGAGCACGGCGCCGATGCCGAGCTTGCGCCCTACGTCAAACCGCTCGCGCAAGCACTTGGCGAGCTGCAACAGGCGACGATGTGGTTCATGCAAAACGCGCTTGGCAATCCGGAAAATGCCGGCGCCGGCTCGACCGATTACATGCATTTGTTCGGGCTGGTGGCGCTCGGTTACATGTGGTGCATGATCGCCCAGGCCGCCAAAGCCAACGCCGCTTCCGGCAACGGCGCAAAAGACAGCATGGTGGCGAAGCTTGCCACCGGCCGTTTCTTTGCCGAGCGGATGCTGCCGGGCGCAAGCTTGCACCTGGCGCGCATCAAGGCCGGTGCTGCAAGTACCATGGCCTTGCCGATGGAGGCTTTTTAGGCCGCGGCTGTAATTCCCGGGATGTTGGATTATATTTGTGGTGCGGTCTAACCGACGACCATCCGCTTTGCGGCAAACTCTTCCCGCTTGCCGCCCTCGCCCAGAGGGCCAGGAGAAAACGCCATGCCCGACGCCTTTATCTACGATCACGTGCGCACACCCCGCGGCCGCGGCAAGATCGACGGCTCGCTGCATGAGGTGACCGCGCTCAATCTCGCCAGCCAGGCGCTCGGCGCGCTCAAGGACCGCAACGAACTCGACCCCACTCTGGTTGACGACGTGGTGATGGGCGTGGTCGATCCCGTCGGCGAGGCCGGCGGCGACATCGCGCGCGTTGCCGCGTTGCATGCCGGTTACGGCGACACCGTCGCCGGCGTGCAGATCAACCGATTCTGCGCCTCCGGCCTCGACGCCGTCAATTTTGCCGCCGCGCAAATCATGTCCGGCCAACAGGACATGGCGATCGGCGGCGGCGTCGAATCGATGAGCCGCGTCGGTCTCGGCGCATCCGGCGGCGCCTGGGCGGTCGACCCCAGCAGCGCGGTTGCCGAATATTTCATGCCGCAGGGCATCTCGGCCGATCTCATCGCCACCAAATACGGATTCTCGCGCGACGACGTGGACGCTTACGCGGTCGAAAGCCAGAAGCGTGCGGCAGCGGCGTGGAGCGATGGACGCTTCAGCCGCTCGGTCTTGAAAGTAAAAGACGTCAACGGCCTGACCATCCTCGACCGCGACGAGCACATGCGGCCGGACACCACCATGCAGTCGCTGGGTTCGCTCAAAGCTTCTTTCGTGCAAATGGGAGAAATGGGCGGGTTCGACGCGGTGGCGGTGCAGAAACATCCCGAGGTCGAGTTCGTCAATCACGTGCACCATGCCGGCAACTCGTCCGGCATCGTCGACGGCGCAGCCGCGGTTCTGCTCGGCAACGCCAAGCTGGGCAAAAAGGCCGGTCTGAAGCCGCGGGCGCGGGTGAAGGCGTTTGCCAATATCGGCAGCGAGCCGGCGATCATGCTGACCGGGCCTGTCGATGTGACCAAGAAAGTTTTGAAGCGCGCCGGCATGACGCTCAACGACATCGACCTGTTCGAGCTCAACGAAGCGTTCGCGTCGGTGGTGCTGCGCTATATGCAGGCCTTCGGCATCGATCACAGCAAGATCAACGTCAACGGCGGTGCCATCGCCATGGGCCATCCGCTCGGCGCGACCGGCGCCATGATTCTCGGCACCGTGCTCGACGAGCTGGAGCGGCGCAATCTTTCGACCGCGCTGATCACGCTCTGTATCGGCGCCGGGATGGGAACCGCGACGATCATCGAGCGAGTTTAAATTCTCTCCGCACGCCGGGGCGTAAAGAGGGAGCGCGTACCGCATGCCGAAGATCGACATCGCCAAGCTGCCGGTGGAAAGCGGCTCCACCTATCCGGAACCGTTCAACCGCGTGGCGGCAGGCCGCTTGCGCAAACGGCTCGGCAATGCCGCCGGTCTTGATCAGTTCGGCGTCAACCTGACGACACTCAAGCCCGGCGCCGCTTCATCGCTCCGGCATTGGCACCACAACGAAGATGAGCTGGTCTACATTCTTGAAGGCGAAGTGACGGTGATCGAAGACGGCGGCGAGACGCTGCTCAAGCCGGGCGACGCCGCCGGCTTCAAAGCCAACGTTGCCAACGGCCACCATCTGGTCAACAAATCCGCCCGCGATGCGGTCTATCTGGAAATCGGCACGCGCTCGAAGCATGAGCGCGCCGACTATCCCGACGTCGATCTTGTTATGATCCGCGACGACGCCGGCGGCCACTTCACTCATAAGGACGGCAAGCCGTATCCGAAATGACTTTCCCTCTCCCGCCGGGGCGAGGCAACAAAATGCACGGGAGTTGGGTATGACGTATCAGAATTTCACCTTCGACACCGACGCCGATGGCATTGCGCTCGTCACCTGGGCCATGCCCGGACGTTCGATGAATGTCATCGACGCCAAGGTGATGGAGGAGCTTGCCGCGATCGTCGAGCGCGTCGCCGGCGAAGCCGGCGTCAAAGGCGCAGTGCTGACCTCGGGCAAAGACGCCTTCTGCGCCGGCGCCGATTTGACCATGCTGGAAACCCAAAGCCGGACTTTTGCCGATTTGTTGAAATCGCAGGGCGAGGAAGCGGCCAACAAAAGGCTGTTCGAGGATAGCCGCAAGCTGTCGCAAATCGCCCGCCGCATCGAGACTAGCGGCAAGCCGTGGGTTGCCGCGCTCAACGGCACCGCTATGGGTGGCGGCTTCGAATTGGCGCTCGCCTGCCATCACCGCGTTGCATCGGAGAACGACAAGACCCGGCTCGGACTGCCCGAGATCAAAGTCGGACTGTTTCCCGGCGGCGGCGGCACGCAACGGATTGCCCGCATGTTGGCGCCGGCCGATGCCCTGCAATTTCTGCTCAAGGGCGACCAGCTTCGGCTTGCTCGCGCCAAGGCGATGAAGCTGGTCGACGAAATCGTGCCGCCGGCCGAGCTGGTGGCAAAATCCAAAGCCTGGATCAAAGCCGGCGGCACGGCGAAAGCGCCGTGGGATGTCGATGGTTTCAAGCTGCCGGGCGGCCTGGTTTATTCAAAAGCCGGCATGATGATATTTCCGCCGGCCAATGCGTTGTACCGGCGCGAGACCTACGACAATTATCCGGCCGCCCGCGCCATCATGCAGGTCGTCTATGAAGGCCTGCAATTGCCGATGGATCAGGCGCTGCGGGTCGAGTCGCGTTACTTCGCCAAGATCCTGCGCTCGCCGGAAGCCGCCGCGATGATCCGCTCGCTGTTCGTCTCCATGCAGGAGCTAAACAAAGGCGCGCGCCGGCCCGCCGAAGTGCCGCCGAAGCCGATCAAGAAGATCGGCGTCCTCGGCGCCGGCTTCATGGGCGCCGGCGTTGCTTATGTCAGCGCCCAGGCCGGCATCGACGTCGTGCTCATCGACCGCGACCAGGAAAGCGCCGACAAGGGCAAAGCCCACTCGCAAAAATTGATCACCGATCAGATCAATCGCGGCCGCGCCACCGCCGCCGACCGCGACGCGCTGCTGGCGCGCATCACCGCTACGCCCGACTATTCGGCGCTGAAAGACGTCGACCTCATTATCGAGGCGGTATTCGAAGACCGCGCGGTCAAGGAAGAAGCGATCGCCAAGGCGCAGGCCGTGATCGGCAAAGACACCATCTTCGGCTCCAACACCTCGACGCTGCCGATCAGCTCGCTGGCCAAATCGTTCCGCGACCCGGCGAAATTCGTCGGCGTGCATTTTTTCTCGCCGGTCGACCGGATGATGCTGGTCGAGATTATCGTGGGCAAGAAGACCGGCGATGCGGCGGTCGCGGTCGCGCTCGATTACGTGCGCGCCATCCGCAAGACGCCGATCGTGGTCAATGACTCGCGCGGCTTCTACACCTCGCGCGTGGTCGGTACCTATATCCGCGAAGGCCATCTGATGCTGGCCGAAGGCGTGCCGGCGGCGATGATCGAGAATGTCGGACGCATGGCCGGCATGCCGGTCGGTCCGCTGTCGCTCAACGACGAGGTCGCGGTCGATCTGGCCTGGAAGATTCTCAAGGCCACCGAAGCCGATCTCGGCCCGAAGGCGATCGACGAGCGGCAGAAGGCCCTGCTGCAAGACATGGTGGAGAAACGCGGCCGCTATGGCCGCAAGAACGGCAAGGGCTTTTACGACTATCCGCAGAGCGGGCCGAAGCGGTTGTGGCCCGGCCTTGCCGACCTGCAACCGACCAAGCTCGATCCCGACACCATCGACATCGCCGAACTCAAGGCCCGGCTGTTGGCGATACAAGCGCTGGAAACCGCCCGCTGCGTTGAAGAAAATGTCATCACCGACGTGCGCGAGGCCGACGTCGGCTCGATCCTCGGCTTCGGCTATGCGCCGTTCACCGGCGGCACCCTGTCTTATATCGACGGCATGGGGACCAAGGCCTTCGTCGATCTGTGCAGCAAGCTGGCGAAGAAGTATGGCGACCGCTTCAAGCCGAACAAACTCTTGCGCGATATGGCCAAAACCGGCGAAAGCTTCTATCACCGCTTCCCGCCGGAAAAGCGCAAGGCCGCGTGACGCCGACACCCGTTTGTTTACATCCCCGGCCCACACAACCCCATGGCGCGTGACCAAGTCGACCTGACGCCAATCGAGCGCCGCGACGAGCTTGTTGCCTGGGTTGAGCAGGGCAGCCGGCCGAAGTCGCAATTCCGCATCGGCACCGAGCACGAGAAATTTGCGTTCACGCTCGAAGGTCACCAGCCGGTGCCTTACCAAGGCCCTCGCGGCATCCGCGCCTTGCTCGAGGGCATGGAGCTCTTGCTCGGCTGGCAACCGATCATGGAGGGCGACAACGTCATCGGCCTATTCGACGTGACCGGCGGCGGCGCCATTTCGCTTGAGCCCGGCGGCCAGTTCGAATTGTCCGGCGCGCAAGTCGAGACCGTGCATCAGACCTCGAGCGAATTGATGGCGCACCTCGCGCAGGTTCGCGAGGTCGCGCAACCGCTGCATATCGGCTTTCTCGGCATCGGCATGACGCCGAGCTGGTCGCGCCAGCAAATGCCGAAAATGCCGAAGGGCCGCTACAAGATCATGACCGCTTACATGCCGAAGGTCGGCAAGCTCGGCCTCGACATGATGTATCGCACCTGCACCGTTCAGACCAACCTCGACTTCCAGTCGGAAGCCGACATGGTCAAGAAGCTGCGGGTGTCGATCGCGTTGCAGCCGGTGGCAACGGCGTTGTTTGCCAATTCTCCGTTCACCGAAGGGCGTCCGAACGGCTTTCTCTCCTTCCGCGCCGAAATCTGGCGCGACACCGATGCCGACCGCACCGGCATGCTGCCGTGGGTGTTCGAGCCCGGCATGGGATTCGAGCGCTGGGTCGATTATGCGCTCGATGTGCCGATGTATTTCGTCAAGCACGGCGACGACTATGTCGACATCGCCGGCCAATCGTTCGGCGATCTGATGGCCGGCAGGCTGCCCGGCATGCCGGGCGAGTTGGCGACGATCTCCGACTGGGCCAACCACATCTCGACGATTTTCCCCGAGGTCCGGCTCAAGCGTTATCTGGAAATGCGCGGCGCCGATTGCGGATCGACCGCCAACCTGTTGGCGCTGCCGGCATTGTGGGCCGGCATCCTTTACGACGATGTCAGTCTCGACGCCGCCTGGGACTTGGTAAAAGGCTGGAACGCCGCCGACCGGCAGCAGCTACGCGACGAGGTGCCGAAATTGGCGCTCGCCGCCTCGGTGCGCGGCCGCACCGTGTTCGAGATCGCGGCCGAGATGCTCAAGCTTGCACGCGAAGGCCTCGCCCGGCGCAAGCGCTTCGACATCGAGGGCCGCGACGAGACACATTATCTCGAAGTGCTGGAGGATCGGCTCGCGCGCGGCACCACGCCGGCGCAGGAGCTGTTGGAAAAATTCAACGGACCATGGGCCGGTTCGGTCGAGCCGATCTATACGCAAGAGGCGTATTGAAACAATCGCTCGTTCCTGCGCCAGCGGAACGACCGGAATAGATTCCCACTACTGCAATCCGTAGAGTTGCTTGGCGTCGGCAAGCGCCTGTGCGCAGCGTGCCGCGTCGCCGGCGGCATCGGCAGTGCGTGCCCGCTGCAGCGCGGCCGCGGCCGCGTCGCTCGCCTTGGTCTCGGCGTTGCCCACCGAGCCCGGCGTCGGCTGATGGTGCAGTTGCGCGCCGACCGATTGCTTACCGGTCGGCGCACCGGCATCGCCGGGATCGCCCGCGGCTTGCGCCTGGTGGATTCGCCGTTCGGTCTGCGCGATGTCGGCGGTGCAAGGTCCGGCCCGCGCGATGGCCAAACCCGCTGACAAGACAACCGTCGCAATGGCAAACGTCGTTAAATATCGGCTCATGACCGGCTCCCGATCAAAAAACGTAATGCAAGGATAGTCTGCCGGCCTCCGCCGAAAAGATGCTTCGGCTCCCAGCGAGATCGACGCGTGAACCTCTAAGCGGTTGTCAGTACCGACAAACCGTAGCCGAGGCTGGATCCGTTGCATTGCAATTGGAGATTCAGATAAGGCTGCAAGCTTCATCAGAAAGACCCAGAAATTGTGACAGCTGCGTGGTCGCCTGTACCATCGGTGGAGAACTGGGATCGGGGATGATCGTCGTCAACTTTTGCTGGTCTTTTGGTAGATCACTGTACGCCGTTATTATCAACTTTTGACCGAGACGACGAAAATCAACCGTTATCTTTGTTACTCCCTTCACGATGTTTATTGCGAGGAAATACCGCTTTGCTTCGGGCGTTTTTGCTTCCAGAATTAGACGCAAGCCATTTTGAATATCTGAAATCCCTAGCTCGATTCCGACTATGGGAGCCCAGTCGGAAACCGTCTTGATGAATGCTTGCCTATTGTCGAATTGTGTTTTGACTTTCGGTGGAACGGCGCATGCGACGATAAACCTGTCACCCCTCGATAGCACTGGCAATGAGTCCAAGGGAATATCATCAACGTCTGGTGATTCGGTATTCGACGGGAAAATAAGTTGGGCGTGCCAATACCAGCCATTTGTTTTCATGTTCGTATAATACCACGCATCAAACCAAAGGCCGAACGCAGCCAAATACAAAGCAGCGAGCACTCTAAAATAATACGCCTTTGGAAACGGTGACTTTGGGCGAAAGCGAGCCCAAAGGATGTGACCGCCGAAATACACGGCAATTGTCGCAGAAATCGAGATTGCGCCCCACCACAGGGCGGACCCAATCACCAAAAGCGGCGACATAAGCGTTATCAACGCCGCTACCGCAATGCCGAAACTATCAACTGGCCGCATACCCAAGTCCTGTCACGTCCGGGATGGGTGAGGTCGCTACCTAATACCGGAATAGACGGAAATTGGACACTCATACGAGCCTGTGATTTGCGCGCCGAGACGTAGAACATGATATTCATCGTTCAAATCCGTGCGCCCAAAAGAACCAAATACTAAAAGCAACGAATCCAAGCGCTCCGGCTAAAATGATACCGACGCCTATCAACAAGGACACTGCTTTGGAATCGCTGCCTGTCGATCCCGCTCTGCTGGATAAAGCGAACTGGTGGTTCGACGTCTCTTGGTATGGATTGCTTTGGGCGGGAGCGGCCACTGCTCTTGCGGCCTGCGCCACCGTTATATTTTTGTTTGTCCAGTTTTGGTCCAGCGGCGTTCGCGAAAGACACGCAGAATGGCGGACTTCATCGCTTGAGTTGCAGACTGAAACCGCAAAAACGGAAACAGCGCGGCTAGGCGCTGAAGCTGAAAAGACGCGAGAAGGTATAGCAAAAGCAAACGCCGCCGGAGAGGCTGCCAAGGCAGAGGCGGCAAGGGCAAACGCTGAAATCGCGACTGCCAAACAACAGACCGCCGCACTTGAAAAAGATACCTCGAAAGCAAATGAGCGCGCTGCCGCCCTTGAGAATGAAGCAGCCCAAGCACGTCTAGAGCAGGAACGATTGAAGGCTGCAGTTTCTTGGAGGACGTTGTCTCCTGACACGCTGGCCCGACTTACGGCCGGGTTAGGCGATCCCAAAGGGTCGGTGGTGCTCGCATACACGAGCGGCGATCCGGAGGCGCTGTTCCTCGCAATCCAAATCTCAAAGACTTTTGAGGCCGCGCATGGTTGGACACTAGGTGCTGATGCAAGAACGTATCCAGATCGAATTCTGTGGGGATTGTATATTCCTGGTAACGGGACTCTGGTGGAGCATGTCAGGGCTGCTTTTACCGCTGCGAAAATTCCGTTTTTGACCGATGCCATCCCCGAGCCTCCAATGCGATTCGGACCGCCGATGACGCCGGATACGGTTTTGATATTCGTCGGATCAAAACAACCACCGATCTGACCACCAGATAATTCCATCGCTCTTGTCAGGGCGCGTCCGGGGATGAAAAAATCATATTTCATCACGTGAAAATTTCCTCTCGCGGCGCGAATGCGCCCGAGGTTTGCCAACCACCACGCGAAAGAATCAGCCGCCCCTAAAAGAGGGAGCCGAGCGCCGAAAGGCGCGTAGTTCAGAATCCGCGCTTGCGAAGCGCGGCAGCGCGCCTTGCGATCGGCGCGCTCGCCTTCCGGCGCTCTGCTGCGGCATTGGCCCCGACGAGCGAACGTCAGGACTCAGCCCAGGCCGCGCTTCACGCGAATTAGAACAAAGGCGCAGGCGTTACCCGCGCCATCATTCGCGCTTAAGCGGAGCACCCCGCGCGCCGGTCATCAATGCCGGCGGAGACGATGCCCGGACCGCCCGGGAGCGGGGTTACAAACCCCGCGCGCGGGAACCGCCCCTGCTCCGCCTTCGAAAGTGCCCTCGCGAAGGCGCCCTCGACTGAGCAAGGTCACCGTTCGTAACATGTACAGTGACACAAAGTCAATATTTTAGTGACGTGACCGGCCATCAAATTCACGTTTTCTCGACGAATCCTTGGTTTCGTCGGGTCATGGCGGAATTCCTCACCCATATTCGCGCTTCGGCGCTGGCGGCGGTGGCGGCGCTTGCGCTGGCCAGCTGTACCGCCGCCACCTTCATGACCGCGGACGAGCAGCCCAAGGGCGCCGATCCGGCGTTTGCGCGCCGGGTGGTCACCTACCCTTCGCCAGAGCCCGCCGGCACCATCATTGTCGATCCGGGCAGCCACTTCCTCTATCGGATCCAGGGCGACGGCACGGCGATCCGTTACGGCGTCGGCGTCGGCGCCGAGGGCTTTGTCTGGAACGGTTTGGCCGTCATCCACACCAAGCAGGAATGGCCGGACTGGTATCCGCCGGCGGACATGCTGGCGCGCAAGCCGGAACTGCGCGAGCACATGGCGCAGCTACAAAGCGGGCTCGGCATGAAGGGCGGTCCGGACAATCCGCTCGGCGCGCGGGCGATGTATCTGTGGCAGAACAACAAGGACACGCTCTACCGCCTGCACGGCACCAACGACCCCTCGACCATCGGCCACAACGTCTCCTCGGGCTGCATCCGCCTGACCAACGACGACATCACCGACCTCTACAACCGCACCGCGATCGGCACTAAGGTCATCGTTCTGGCCACTGCCGGCCCGCCGCCACCGGCTGCAACGCAATAGCCGCCGCATCGACATTGCCGAGGCCAATTGGCAGCGACCGCAATCTTTCAGCCTTGGAGTTGGATGCCGATTGCATCGAGCCGGTTACGCACGAGGTTGAGATGGGACTTCATCATGAAATAGAGATCCGAATGCTGCATCGGAACGCCCCATGTCGATGATTTCCCGGTCGAGACTTTCGATTTGGGCCTTGAGCCGCGTTACGTCTTCAACGCCAATGTTATCCTTCAAATTACGTTCGATGATCCGTAGCCGCTTGTATAAGGCCAACAGGTGATATTCGACGAACGACCGGTAAATTCTCGGACCGTAACTGAAGAGCGGCAGAACGATAGCGATGACCGTTACAAAAACGCCGATGGCCCGCTTGACGTAATTTCCCACCCAGAATGGCAGATATTGAACAGACGGACCGTTCTTGAGCAAATCCCGCGCTTCATCGGCGACGGTATATTCCGGGTCGGCGACGGTAGGAAATTGGTTGACGCGCTGAAATACGCCGGGAGCGCTATGCACTTCCACAATTGCCTGCGTCAAAAGGTCGATAATCGCCGGGTGAAGCTCTTTGCGGACGAGCACGACGTTCGTCGTGCCAATGAGAACCGTGTCGGTTGAAGGAATTTTCAACTGATAGTCTATGGCGCCTCGCGGCAGCACCAACCGGACCAGATAGGGAAAAACGCGCGTAAGGGCTTCCGCATCGCTAAAGCTCATGACTCGAAAATCGGAATCCCTCAACAACGAGTCGAGAATTGGCGATTCAAGAGAAAAATTGAGAAACAGCGCGTCGATCGTCTTGTTTTTCAGGGCGCTGAAAGCCTGTGCTGGCGCGAGATACAGCAACGTGCTGTTGTCCGACGTTACTCCGGCTTTGTTCAGAATCCGCTCGCAGACAATTCTGGCGCCGCTGCCAAGCGGAGCCAACGCCAGGCGCTTGCCCTTGAGCTGCGGGAGATCGTCAAAGCTTTCCCCCGCGGAATAGAACAGCCAGAACACCTGATAGTCGATCCGGCCGAGAGAAAGCAGGTCCGGCGCCGTCTCGGCGTTCGCGACGCCGCCCTGCATTATTCCGATCGGAATTTTCCAGCTGGGATCGTTCAGCAACTTCAGGTTCTCAGCCGAACCCTCGGTCCTGATAATATTCAGCGTGACGCCGGAGCGCGCCAGTATGCTTTTGTAACGTTTGGCCAATGCTTCGAAATGACCGCCGGGGTAAGAGCTCGCAAAATCGACCTTTGTCGGTGGCGGCGGAAAGACAAATCCCAGCGCAACCCAGATTGCCGCTATCAGCACCGCCAGGACGATCAGCGCCGCGAACAAATGAAGTCGTGTGTAGCCGAGCATCCGACCCCGACTTAGTCCTTTAGCGAACGAGCTTTTCGGCCGGGAAAGTTTTTGTCGGAAAATAAATGACGCGCTTGGGCTAATCCGGCACGACCAATTGTTACACGCACTGTTCGCTTCGCTCAACCGGCCTATTCTTGGTCCGTGACTCAAGACGGCCCGCCACCGGACGCAGTAGCTGCCGCATCGACATTGCCGGCAAACTCGGGCACGGAAACGCCATGGCGTCACCGTTCACCGCCGGCCTCTGCGCGCTGATCGCGACCGCGTTCTGGGCTTTGCTCGGCTACGCGCTCGCCCGGCATCTGCTGCCGCGGGTGCTGGCGATCGGCGCCGCCATGGTCACCGGCTGGGCGGTGCACAGCGCCGTGGCGCTGCCGGTCTATCGGCTGCTCGGATTTTCGCCGTTCGACGTCGTCGGCGTCAGCGCCATCTGCATCCTGATCGCCGGCGTTTCGTTGTCGCAGCGCGCGCCGGCGAGCGCGATCGACTCCGACCTCACCATCCCGCCTTGGGCGTTCGCAGCCGCCGCCATCCTGGCATTGATCCCGGCCGCCGCCATTATGCCGAAATTTTCCGGCGGCGCGGTGGCGCTGTCCGATCCGATTTTCGATCATGCCAAGATCGCGATCATCGACGCGATCGCGCGGCTTGGGCTGCCGCCGGTCGATCCGGTGTTCGGCGGCGCGCCCGGCCGGCTGGCTTATTATTATCTCTGGCACTTCAGCGCCGCCGAGCTGGCGCTGGTCACGCGCGCGAGCGGCTGGGAAGCCGACATCGCGCTGACCTGGTTCACCGCCTTTGCCTCGCTCGGCCTGATGATGGGACTTGCGGTCTGGCTCAGCAAAAAATCCGCCGCGGCGCTCTGGACGGTCGCGCTTGCCGCCGCCGGCTCGGTGTGGACGACGCTGTATTTTTTTATCAGCGCCAACCGTCTGGCGCCGGTGCTGTTGCCGCCGATCGGTATGGCCGGTTGGCGGTTCCAGGCCGACTGGGTGCCGCAACACCTGATGGCGGCGGGCTGCACGGTGACGGCCATGCTGCTGATCGCGCGTTACGCGACGCGGCCGAGTCTAACGCTGGTGCTGACGATCGCGCTGCTCATCGTCGCCGGCTTTGAAAGCTCGACCTTCGTCGGCGGCGTAACCTTCGCGCTCGCCGCCATCATCGCCGCGCCGCTGGTTTTCACCGCCGTCGATCCGCCGCGGCGCTGGCGTTTCGTCGGCGGCATGGCGATCGCCGCCGTGCTGGTGATCGTCCTGATCGCGCCGTTCGTGCTCGACCAGATCGCCGCGGTGCAGGCACGCGGCGGCGGCAGCCCGATCGTGGTCAGCCACTACCGCGTGTTCGGCGAATTGCTGCCGCACACGCTGCGCCGCATTCTCGATATCCCGGGCTACTGGCTCATCATCCTGCCGGCTGAATTGCCGGCCGCGTACGTCGCCGGCGTCATCGCGTTGGTCGCCATCCTGGGCGCACCCATGCCGCGGGCGGAGAAGCTCGCCGCGGCGATGCTCGCCTGTCTCGCCGGTACCGGCCTCGTCGTCTCCTGGCTGCTGGTTTCGACGCTCGGCCAGAATAACGATCTCGGGCTGCGCGCGATCATTCCGGTGGCGATGGTGCTGATCGTTGCCGCCGCCGCCGGAGCAGCCGGCTTGCCAAGCAAGTCGCGGCGCGTCCCGGTGATCGCCACCGCGCTGATCGGGCTTCTGCTCGGCGTGCCGGACATCGCCGAGACGATTCGCGATAATTTTCTCGGCAACGATACGCGCGGCGGCGAAGTCTTCACGCACACTCCGGAATTATGGACGGCGGTGCGCCGCCACACGCCGGTTGCGGCGCGCGTCGCCAACAATCCGCAATTCCTGCAACACTTGACGCCGTGGCCGGTGAATATCTCGTGGGCGTTGCTGTCCGACCGCTCGTCGTGTTTTGCCGGCCGCGAAATGGCGCTCGCCTTCGCGCCACTAACGACGGCAAAGCGCGATGCGCTCAGCTATCAATTCGCGCGCGTCTTCGACGGCAACGGCACGCTCGATGACTTGCACAACGATGTGCACGAAATGGCGGCGAAATACGGCTGCGACGTCGTCGTGGTCGTGCCGACGGACAAAATCTGGACCGACGACCCGTTCGCATCGAGCCCCGATTATCGTCTCGCCGAGGCGCGCGATGGGCATTGGCGGATCTACGTGAAGGCGAAGTAAACTTTCACAGCCCTCGCGTGCGATGTCTGCGCCGAAGGATTGCCGTTACTGCAAAGCTCGCACGCAACTTTAGGCGATGGTTTCGGCGTCTTTTAACGATATTGGAAACTTGGAAACCGTACCGTGAACCGATTTATCCACCTTAACAGAGCCGCAATCGGCGCCGCGGTACGTAGCCGGGTCATGGAAAAAACCTTGGCTCCCGATCCCAACGCGGCGCGGCCGTCACGCCCCGAATCGATCGGCCGCGTGGTCGGCATCAGCGGCTCGCAAGCCACCGTCGAGCTCGCGGCGCGCGCAAGCGCCGACGATCAGCCGACCGTCGGCAAATTCATGGGGCTGAAGACCAACAAGGCGGTGATCATCGGGATGATCACCAACATTGCCGAGGAGACTCTGGCCGCGGGAACCGGCGCGCAGTCATTCCGCAAGATCGCGCGGCTCGACCTGATCGGCGAGATCCGCGCCAACGATAAAGCGGTGTTATCCTTTCAGCGCGGCTTTTCCGAATATCCGAACATCGGTGACGCCACCATCATGCTCACCGAGGGCATGCTGCGCGTGGTGTACGGCACCGCCGACGCCAATCGCGCCCATATCGGCGAGTTGCAGCAAAATCCGAATATCAACGTCCACGTCGATATCGACCATCTCGCCAGCCGGCACTTCGCGGTCCTTGGCGCGACCGGCGTCGGCAAGTCGAGCGGCGTTGCCGTCATTCTCCGAAAGATACTCGACAGCCGGCCGAATCTGCGCATCTTTCTGATCGACCCGCACAACGAATACGGCAATTGCTTCGGCGATAAGGCGCAAGTGCTCACGCCGCGAAACCTGAAGCTGCCGTTCTGGCTGTTCAATTTCGAAGAAATCGTCGACGTGCTGTTCGGTGAGCGATCCGGCGTGGTCGAGGAGGTCGAAATCCTCTCCGAGCTCATTCCGCTGGCCAAGGGGGCTTATCTGCAATATCGCGCCGGCGGTGCCGATCGCATGATCACCAGGAAACGCGATTCGCGCGACTCCGGCTTCACCGCCGACACGCCGGTGCCCTACCGCATCGAGGATCTGGTCGGCTTGCTCGACGAACGCATGGGCAAGCTGGAAAATCGTTCCTCGCGCATGATCTATCACAAGCTGATCTCGCGCATTCAGACCTTCCGCAACAATCCGCGCTACAGCTTCATGTTCGAGAACGCCAATATCGGCGGCGACACCATGGCCGAGATCCTCAGTCAGCTGTTCCGGCTGCCGCCGCAGGGCAAGCCGATGACGGTGATGGGTCTTGCCGGTTTCCCGGCGGAAGTCGTCGACGCGGTGGTGTCGGTGCTGTGCCGCATGGCTTTCGACTTCGGCCTGTGGAGTGACGGCGTGGCGCCGTTGTTGTTCGTCTGCGAGGAAGCTCATCGGTATGCCTCAGCCGACCGCAACGTCGGTTTCGGTCCGACCCGGCGCGCGATCTCGCGGATCGCCAAGGAAGGCCGCAAATACGGCGTCTATCTCGGACTGATCTCGCAGCGGCCGGCCGAGATCGATCCGACGATCCTGTCGCAATGCTCGACGCTGTTTGTGATGCGGCTGTCGAACGACCGCGACCAGGAGTTGATCCGTTCGGCGGTGTCGGACGCGGCGGCCAACTTGCTGTCGTTCATTCCCTCGCTTGGCGTTCGCGAGGCTTTCACCTTCGGCGCCGGCGTGGCGCTGCCCACCTGCATGCGGTTCCAGGAACTATCGCCGGCGCAGCGGCCCAACAGCGAGGCCCTCGGCAATACCCGCTCGGATGCCGGGACCAGCATCAGTCGCGACATGATCGCTTCCGTGATCGGCCGCTGGCGCAATGCCAGCATGAGCTACCGCATGAGCGAGACCGACGCAGCCGACGATGACGGGCCGCTCGACCCGCCGCCGTTGCAGCCGGCCGCGCCGACCTCACCGCTGCAATCGGCCGCGCGCACCGAAATGCTGCGCGCCAGTTCGACGATTTTGCGAAAGCCGCTGGCTGCCGATGCGCCGGCCGGTTCTTCGGACCCAACCCACCGGCCGCTCCGCTAACGGGGAAAACAATCCCCCTCGCCGCTAAATCCCGGCGAACCAGTTGAAGCCCTGCTTGCTCCAGAACGTCTCGCTGAAGGTGTTGCTCACCTCGATGGCGCGAATCCATTTCGCGTTCTTGTAGCCGAGCTTGGTCGCAGTGCGCAGCCGCAGCGGAAAGCCGAACGGATCGCTGATAATTTCGTTGGCGTAGCGGGTGGCGAGAATGGTCTGCGGATGCAGCGCCGTCGCCATGTCGATACTTTCGGTGTAATCGTCATTGCAGTGGAAGCAGACGTATTTCGCGGTCAGATCGGCGCCGACGCGCTGAAAAAAATTCTTCAAATTCGGACCGGACCACTGGCCGATATAATCCCAGCCCTCGACGCAGATATGGCGGATGATGACTTCTTGTTCGGGCAGCGCATGAATTTGCTGCGCGCTCCACGGCCGTTTGTCGTCGATGCGGCCGGATAATTCGAGTTGCCACGCCGCGCCGTCCACCGGCTTGACCTCATCGACCGGGTAATAGGCGTTAAACCGCGGCGGCTTCACCACCTGCGCCGGCGAAAATGTCGGCGCCAGATGATTCGGGCGGAACAGCGCGCCCTGGACGCGATCATTCCACCCCGACACCGCCCGTAAAAAGCTCTGTACCGGCGCTTCCTCGGTCACATCGCAGCCGGACAACAGCGTCAGCGCGCCGAGGCTGAGCGTGCCGCGCAGCACGTTGCGCCGGTTGATGGCGTCGACGAGCTTTTTGTTCTCGGTCAGCACGCTCCGGTCGAGCGGCGTGGTCGGCCGCGACGGCGTGGGCTGGCGTGGCGGCATCGCGCTCACCGTAACGGCCTGGCTTGCGCGCCGGGCGCAAGATCGTCGCCAGCCGCCACCACCGGGCCGCCGGTGAGCATGGCGAGGATGGTTTGCGGCACCAGCAACGCCAAAGCGATATGCACCACGAGGAAGGTGACGATCGCCGCCATGCAAAGGAAATGGACGATACGGATGATCTGGAAGCTGCCGAACAGCGCGGCCAGTTCGGAGAGCTGCACCGGTTTCCACAGCGCGAGCCCCGACATCACGATCACGACCCCGACCAGCATGACGCCGAGATACATGATTTTTTGCACGGCGTTGTAATGGGTGAGATCGTCGTGGGTGAGACGAAAGCGGAGCGCGTCGCCGATGGTTTGCAACAACTCGCGCGGCGAGACCGGCAACAGCTTGCGGCGGAACCGGCCGGTGGCGATGCCGTAGCTCAGATAGGCGAGCCCGTTGAGCACGAAGATCCACATGCCGAAGAAATGCCACTGCAAGCCGTGCTGCGCCCATTTGCCGATGATCAGGAAATCGGGGAAGTGCAACCAGCCGAGAATCACGTCGTCATTATAAATCTTCCAGCCGCTGCCGATCATGATGAAGATGGCGGCGGCGTTGATCCAGTGCATCGCCCGCACGGCCGGCGGATGCAGGCGCTGCACCTCGCGCACAGACTCTTTACGGCTAAGTGGCTCGTTACGGCTAAGTGATTTGACGGGCGGCGACGGCATCAACGATGGTTCCTTGCGCTGCCGATTCATGCATCGCGCGGCGAGACTACGGGCGCCAAGGTTCGCCCGCAAATAAATCCGCTTCACGAACCCGCGGGGCGAGCTTGATCGGAACGTCAGGCAAAATGGTCCGTCCGCCGATGATCGGTTTGCTGGTCGCGCTGCTTGCGGCGCTTGCCGTCGCGGCGCGAGCAGACGACGTCATGCCGCCGTTGACGCCAGAGCAGCGCATGCAAGCGCGCTTCCCGCAGAATGTGCGCGTCGGCGATGTAATCGGCCTGCCGCTCCTCGACGACAGCCACGCCACGCTCGGCTTTGTCCGCGAGATTGCCCGCCGCACCGACGGCAAACTGGAGCTGGTTATCGGTTATGGCGGCATCTTCAGCTACTTCGGCTGGCATTTCCGTGCGGTTGCCGCGCCCATCGAAGTGGTCTGCATCCGCGGCCGCGAACTTGCTTCGCTCGACATGCCGCGCAGCGAATACGCGGCGGCGCCGACCTGGCGGCAAGACGGTTCCACCACGCTTGCGCCCGACGCCACCATCCGGGTCGCGCTGTGCCGCGGCTATTGAGCGATCACGACTCTGTGAACCGTATAACTTTTTGGTGTTTGCCGACTTGAAGCCGGTGAGCCGGAATTGATTGGCGCCGCGCGGCGTTGCCGAACACTGTCACGTACTGGCGGCATCGAATCGATTTGACGGCTTTTTCGGGGGTGGCATCGGATGAACGATGCAGCGCATCGCAACGGCGCATCTTTCAACGGCGCATCCATGTCCGCCAACGGCGCATCCATGTCCGGGCCGGCCGCCTGCGGCATCGCCATCATGGCGAAGGCGTCGGCGCCCGGGCGCACCAAAACCCGGCTGGTTCCGCCGCTGACGTTCGATCAATCGGCGGCGCTCAACACCGCCTTCTTGCAGGATATCGCCGGCAATCTGATGGTCGCCGGCCGCCATGCTTCGATCGCCGGCTACGCGGCATTCGCGCCGGCCGGATCGGAAAGCTTTTTCCAGACCATCCTGCCGCCGGCAATCGGGCTGATCGAGGCCTGTCTGCCGACTTTCGGCGAATGCCTGTTGCATACCATCGAGCAAATCCTGGCGCGCGGCCACCGCTCGGCGGTGGTGCTCAATTCCGACTCGCCGACGCTGCCGACGGCGTTGTTGATCGAAACCGCCGCAGCGCTGGCGCGGCCGGGCGAGCGCGCCGTGCTCGGGCCGGCGACCGACGGCGGCTATTATCTGCTTGGATTGAAGACCACGCACCGCCGGCTGTTCGGGGATATCGCCTGGAGTACCGAGCGCGTGTTCGAACAGACGCTCGAACGCGCGCGCGAACTCGCGCTCGACGTCGAGACGCTGCCGCTCTGGTACGACGTGGACGACGTCGAGGGCTTGCGCCGGCTGCGACGCGACGTGCGCCGGCCGCCCGCCGTCGGGCGACGGCTGACGCCGCACACGCCGCATTATCCAGCCGCCACCGCCGCGCTGATGCGGAACCTCTTGACCGACGATGACACCCGCCACCGCGAAACCATCGCCCACGCGGCCGCCGGAGGCGCCTGATGGCAGTTTCCGCAACCGAACCGGCGATCAACCCGCGGCGCTATTTCGAGAGCGCGCGACCCGACAATGACGCGCCCGTGCAATTGCCGGTCTGCCTTTATCTGGAGACCACCAACCGCTGCAACCTTCTTTGCACTACATGCCCGCGCACGTATGAGGAACTCGAGCCGCCGGCCGACATGAGCTGGGAGTTGTTCACCTCGATCGTCGATCAGATTCCCAACCTGTCGCGCGCCGTGCTGCACGGCGTCGGCGAGCCGATGCTGGTGAAGAATTTGCCGCGTATGGTGCGCTACCTCAAAGACCGCGGCACCTACGTCCTGTTCAACACCAACGGCACCGTCCTCAACGACAAGAACGGCCGCGCGCTGATCGCGGCCGGGCTCGACGAGCTGCGGGTCTCGTTCGATGCCGCCGACGCCGAGTCTTACCGCACTATCCGCGGCAAGAATTATTTCCACCGCATCCTCAAGAATGTGCGCGCCTTCCGCGAGTTGCAGCAGCGCGAGGGCCACGACAAGCCGCGCGTGTCGGCCTGGTTGACCGGCATGCGCGAAACCGTCGAACAATTGCCTGACTTTGTCCGCGTCGCCGCCGAAACCGGCGTCAAGGAAGTCTATTTGCAGCGGCTGGTGTTCTTTGCCGAAAATGCCATCGGCAACGCGCGGCCGGACCAGGCGCTGTACGAGCGGATGTCCGGCGATGAGGCGACTTATATCGACCGCGCGGCGGAGCTTGCCGCTTCGCTCGGCATGACGTTCTCCGCGTCGGGGGCGGCGTCGGAGCCGGGCATGAGCCTCAAACGCGGCGACGGCGGCGCCTCGCCATGGTCGCTCTGCCGGCGGCCCTGGACGGTGATGTACGTCACCGCCAACGGCCGCGCATTGCCCTGCTGCATCGCGCCATTCTCGCAGCGCGGCTACGAGAATTACACCCTCGGCGACGCCACCCAGCAGAGCCTGCGCGAAATCTGGAGCGGCGAGGCCTATCGCGACTTCCGCCGCGGCTTGATGTCGGACCGGCCGCCGGACGCCTGCGCCAATTGCGGGCTGCGCTGGAGCCTTTGACGACGATGGGCGTCATCGTCGTCATTCCGACCTTGAACGAGGCCGCCTCGATCGGCGCCGCCGTCGCCGCGATCCCGCGCGATGTCGTCGACCGCATTATCGTCGCCGACGGCGGCAGCAACGACGGCACGGCGGAGATCGCCCGCCGCGCCGGTGCCAACACCATCGCTGCCGGCCTCGGTTATGGCCGCGCCTGTCTCGCCGGTGCGACGGCAGCCGGAGCGACCGACATCATCGTTTTTATGGACGGCGACGGCGCCGACGATCCGGCCGCCATCGCCGGCCTGACCGCGCCGATCCACTCCGGCGCCTACGATTTCGTCATCGGCTCGCGCGCGCGCGGCGAGCGCGAGCCGGGCAGCATGGCCGGCCATCAGTTGTTCGCCGGCTTTGCCGCCGGCGCGCTGATCAAGCTTCTCTACGGCGTGCGCT
>DATKRE010000017.1:0-50885 GCA_035532335.1 Xanthobacteraceae bacterium
GACCTCGAAGAACGCGACCGCGCACTAACGCGCGCGCTGGCCACGACCGTTTTGCGCCGGCTCGGCACCTTACGTCATCTCATCGGAGCGTTGCTCGAGCACGGGTTGCCGGCGAAAGCGCCGCGCGTGGAAACCGCGCTCCTTCTCGGCGCAGCGCAAATTCTTTTCCTCGACGTGCCCGACCATGCCGCCGTTGATCTTTCGGTGCGCCTTACGCGGGCAGACCGGCAGGCGACGCACTTCGCCGCGTTGGTCAACGCGGTGCTCCGTCGGGTAGCGCGCGAAGGCGCTGAACGGCTCGCCGCGCTCGACACTGTCATGCTCGATACGCCGCCATGGCTGATGGCGCGCTGGGTTACGGCTTACGGCGAGGCGACGGCGCGCGCCATCGCCGCAGCCAACGGCCGCGAGCCGGCGCTCGATTTGACGGTAAAGAGCGACCCGGAACACTGGGCCGCGCAACTCGCCGGCCGTGTGCTGCCGACCGGCTCGGTGCGCACGGTCGCGTCCGGCGCGGTGACCGCGCTGCCCGGTTTTGCCGAAGGCGCGTGGTGGGTTCAGGACGCCGCGGCGGCGCTCCCCGCCCGCCTGCTCGGCAACGTCGCCGGATTGCGCGTCGCCGATCTCTGCGCGGCGCCGGGCGGCAAGGCGGCGCAACTTGCCGCCGCCGGCGCCCACCTCACCGCGGTCGATCGTGCGCCTGGGCGCGTGGCACGCTTACGCGAAAACTTAAGCCGGCTGCGGCTTGCCGCTGACATCGTCGGCGCCGAGGTCGAAAAGTGGGAAGCCGAACCGTTCGATGCCGTGCTGCTCGACCCACCCTGCTCTTCAACCGGCACCATCCGCCGGCATCCCGATGTGCCGTGGCTGAAAAGCTTAGCCGACATCGAGAAGCTCGCGGCGCTCCAGCAACGGCTGATCGGACGGGCAGTCGCACTCACCAAGCCGGGCGGCACGATCGTCTATTGCACGTGCTCGCTCGAACCGGAGGAAGGCGAGAACGTCGTTGCCGCTTTGCTCGCGCACGCCGACGATGTGCGGCGTGTGCCGATCATTGCCGCGGAGGTCTTCGGCCAGAGCGAATGGATAACCGCGGACGGCGATCTGCGCACGCTGCCTTGCCATTTGCCCGATGCCGATTGGCGCTGGTCCGGCCTCGACGGCTTCTATGCGGCGCGGCTGATAAAGCTTTAGAGCACGAGCGGAAAACGCCCGCCTTATTGGCCGTCGCGGCGCCATTCCGTTATGGTTGCCAAATCGGCGAGGCGGCCGGGAAACCCCGCCGCACGAGGGGGCAAGCGGGGTAATGGCGCGCGTTTCACTCGCGAACCAGGCGAAGCTCAGTCGGCTTCTGCTGCGCGGTACGCTGCGACAGCTTGCCGGCCGGATTAGCGGCCATCCGGTGCTGCGCTGGCCGATCGTGCCGCTTAAGGCCGACCGGCTGTTGATTGCACCGCAGGAGCTTCGCACCGCCGACGCCACGCGCGCCGCTGAAATTTATTCCGGCCGCTTTGCGTTCGTCGGCAAGGTCGTGGTCTGCGACGATCGCTCGATCTTCGAAATGACGCCGCCGTCGGAGGAATGGGCGGCCTCGCTGCTGGGTTTTTCCTGGCTTCGCCATTTGCGCGCCGCCGATTCCGCCATCACCCGCGCCAACGCGCGCGCACTGATCGACGAATGGATCACCCATCAGGGAGGGTGGCATGCGCTCGGTTGGCGGCCGGAGGTGCTGTCGCGCCGGATCATTTCATGGCTCAGCCAAGCGCCGATGCTGCTGCAAGACGCCGACATGCGCTTCTATCGGCGATTCGTCAGGAGCCTCGTCCGCCAGGTGCGCTACCTGCGCCATACCGCCGGCGACGCGCATCGTGGCGTCTCGCGCATGCAGACGACGATCGCGCTCAGCTACGCTGCGCTCTGCATTGCCGGTCAAAACCGCCACATCAAATCCACTACGACGCGGCTGGTCGCCGAGATCGAGCGGCAGATCCTGCCTGACGGCGGACATATCAGTCGCGATCCGGGCGCCATCGTCGAAGTGCTGCTCGAATTGCTGCCGCTGCGCCAAGCATTTGCCGCGCGTAACATCGCGCCGCCGCAGGCGCTACTGGCCGCCGCCGAGCGCATGATGCCGATGCTGCGCTTCTTCCGCCATTCGGACGGCACGCTCGCGCATTTCAACGGCATGGGTCCGACACCGGCCGAATTGTTGATGACGCTGCTGGCTTATGACGAGACGCGTGGCGCGCCGCTGTCGAACGCGCCCTATTCCGCCTATCAGCGGCTGGAAGCCGGCAACGCTGTTTTGATCATGGACACCGGGCGCCCACCGCCGATCGAAATGAGCCTCGACGCGCATGCCGGTTGCCTGGCGTTTGAATTTTCCTCACCCAAGCAAAATCTCATCGTCGTCAATTGCGGAATGCCGGCCATGGCGCGCGACGAATGGCGGCAGCATGCACGCGCCACAGCCGCACATTCGACGGTAACATTCAACGAAACGTCGTCGGCACAATTTGTCGGAGCGGCTGCGTTGCGACGGGTGCTCGGCGGCTCACCGATGTTGGCCGGACCGAGGCACATATCTGTGGCGCGCGAAGAGCGTCCCGGCGCGATTGAGCTACGCGCCGGCCATGACGGCTACGCATCCGCTTATGGCTTGGTGCACCAGCGTACGCTGACGCTCTCAACCGACGGAACGCGGCTTGACGGCGAAGACCTGTTCCTTGCCGCCGACGGCGGGGCGCTGCGCAGCAGCCAGGACCAGTACACGGTCCGCTTTCATCTGCATCCCTTGGTCAAAGCGACCCGGCTGACCGATAGGCATGGCGTGTTGCTGGTGATGCCGAACCGGGAAGTATGGACCTTCAGCGCCGGCGATCATCACATCCTGCTCGAGGACGGCGTCTATCTTGCCGGCAACGACGGGCCGCGTCGCGCCGCGCAACTGGTCATCAAGGGACAGGCGCGTTCGACACCACGCGTGAGCTGGAGTTTTCAGCAATCCAGCCAGGGCGCGGCCGCAACCGCCGCCGCGGCGAGGCGCCCGCGCGAGAAAGAACCAAGGCTGCCGCTGTGAATGACGAAACGCGCAAGCGAGTGTAAAGAAAGGCCATGACCGAGCATCTGCGCCGCGCCTCGCGCGCCCTCATCTCCGTATCCGACAAAACCGGGGTAATTGAATTTGCCCGCGCGCTTGCGGGCTACGGCATCGAGTTGGTTTCGACCGGCGGAACGCGCAAGGCGCTGGGCGATGCCGGGCTCAACGTGCTCGACATTTCCGATGTCACCGGCTTCCCCGAAATGATGGACGGCCGGGTCAAGACCCTGCATCCGGCCGTGCATGGCGCCCTACTCGGTATCCGCACCAATCCCAGCCACGCCGAAGCAATGCGCACGCACAAGATTCATCCGATCGATCTGGTCGTGGTCAGTCTCTATCCGTTTGAGGAAACCGTGGCGCGCGGCGCAGACTTTGCGGACTGCATCGAAAATATCGATATCGGCGGTCCGGCGATGATCCGCTCTGCCGCCAAGAACCACGGCGATGTCGTGGCGCTGGTCGAACCGGCCGATTACGGCGCGGTGCTTGACGAATTCGCGCAGCACAGCGGCATGACCACGCTTAAGCTGCGCCGGCGGCTCGCCGCCAAGGCCTTTGCCCGCACGGCCGCCTATGACGCGGCTATCGCCAACTGGTTTGCCGGCGAACTCGGCGAAACGGCGCCCGATTACCGGACCGTCGGCGGGCGGCTGATCGAGGCGCTTCGCTACGGCGAGAACCCGCATCAAACCGCGGCATTCTATCGTGCCGGCGCGGCGCGCTTCGGCGTCGCCAGCGCGCGGCAAGTGCAGGGCAAGCGGCTCTCCTACAACAACATCAACGACACCGACGCGGCTTACGAATGCGTCGCCGAGTTCGATCCCAAACGCGCCGCCGCCTGCGCCATCATCAAGCACGCCAATCCGTGCGGCGTCGCCGAAGCCGACAGCCTCGCCGCCGCTTACCGGCAGGCACTGGCTTGCGATCCGGTTTCCGCCTTTGGCGGCATTGTCGCGCTCAACCGCACGCTCGATGCCGAGGCGGCGCGCGCCATCACTGAAATCTTCACCGAAGTCATCATCGCGCCGGACGCCACCGAAGAAGCGGTCGCAATTGTCGGCGCGAAAAAGAATCTGCGGCTCCTGCTCGCCGGCGGCCTGCCCGATCCGCGCGCCGGCGGGCTCACGGCCAAGACCGTGGCCGGCGGGCTGCTGGTGCAATCGCGCGACAACGCGGTGATCGACGACATGGAACTGAAGGCGGTGACCAAACGCAAGCCGACCGACGCCGAGTTGCGCGATCTGCGCTTCGCTTTCCGCATCGCCAAGCACGTCAAATCGAATACCATCGTCTATGCCAAAGATTCGGCGACGGTTGGTATCGGCGCCGGGCAGATGAGCCGGATCGATTCCGCGCGCATCGCCGCGCGCAAGGCCGAGGACGCCGCCCATGAAGCCAAACGCAAGGAGCCGGCAACCAAGGGCTCGGTGGTCGCGTCCGACGCGTTCTTTCCGTTTGCCGACGGACTCCTCGTCGCCATCGAGGCCGGTGCCACCGCCGTCATTCAGCCGGGCGGTTCAGTGCGCGACGACGAAGTGATTAAGGCTGCCGATGACCATGGCATCGCCATGGTGCTCACCGGGGTCCGGCATTTCCGGCATTAGAGCATGATCCGGAAAAGTGGATGCCGGTTTTCCGAAAAGATCATGCTCCAACGAACAATCTAAAGCATGATCCGGAAAAAGCCTGCCCTCGGACTTGATCCGAGGGTGGAGACCGATTTTCCGAAAAGATCATGCTCCAACGAAGAATCTGTCCGACGATCCGCTATTGATTTTCGGAGATAAGCTTCGCCGGCCGGTCTTGCGGCAACGGCGGCCAGAAAACGACACGCACCCGGCCGACACCGGAGAAATGCAACGCCTTGGCCACGCCGCGGCTAAGATCGATATCGCGGCCGCGAACGAACGGGCCGCGATCGTTGACGACGACCTCCGCAAAGTTTTCTCCGTATGACACGACGAGGCGGGTGCCGAACGGAAGCGTTTTGTGCGCGACCGTCATTCCATCTGGATCGAATTTCCTACCGGTCGCGACGCGCTTTCCATCCCAATAGACGGAGGCGACCATGCGGTCCGGGTGGGGCTTCGCCTTGGCCGCATGGTGGGTCGAAGGCTTGCCGTACGCCGGGGAGAGCGCAAGGCATAGCACCGCCGCTGCAAGCGTGCGCGTCAAATACATCGGATTGTCAGAAAGCCGTTTGCCCGATCACAGGGCTACGGAGCGGCTAAAAGCGCGGAAATCGAGGCGGAAAGCAGACTGACGCATGACACTCCCCCGTACTGGCGTTCCAACCAATCCAAATCTACCCGGCTGCCGGCAGCCTCACAACGCTGCAAAGCGCCGGAACGACGGATTACGGAATTTACGTTAAGAACGGAGCCAGCCCGCAACGAGTTTCAGCCTCACACCGACGAGGTGATCCACTGCTCAAGTTTCTGCTTGGGCGCGGCGCCGACCTGGCGCGAGGCGAGCTGGCCGCCCTTGAACAGCATCAGCGTCGGGATCGACATGATCCCGTATTTGGTCGTGGTCGCCGGATTCTCGTCGACATTGAGCTTCACGATCTTGACCTTGCCGCCGAGCGTACTGGAGATCTCCTCCAGCGCCGGGCTGATCATCCGGCATGGCCCGCACCACTCCGCCCAAAAATCCACCACGACCGGCCCGGAGGCCTTGAGTACGTCCTGATCGAACGTTGCATCCGTCACTTTATCGACCATGGAAATCTCGCTCCTCGGGGGAATCTGGAATGTTCACGGAACGTAAGAAGGGCATTGCAAACCGTCAAGGGAGCCTCACCGGGCCGTCGCCGAGCCCGTGATTTCCGTCAGTTTCGCATCCATCGCCGCGTCAGGAACATCGATGAGGTTTGGGCCGGCCGTAAAGAGGAGTGCCGCGCGAATCGTTCGATTCGGGTAAATCCGCGAAAGCACGCTGCGGTAAAGCGCGAGCTGGGTGACATAGGGCTGCGGAATCTCCGTCGCTTGGCGGGGCACCGTCCGGTCGGTCTTATAGTCGGCGATCAGAACCGAATCGCGCGTCACCACCAGCCGGTCGACCTGGCCCGATACGCCGATCGGTATTGCGCCCTTGCGCGCGATGCGGCCGACAATCGGCACCTCGGCACGACTCCCCAGCGCAAACACATTGGCAAAGACCAGATCGTTGAGAACAGCGAGCACTTGCTGTGCCATCTCCGTCTGTTCGACCAATGAAAAATCCGCCGCGGCGTTTTTAAGATAACGCTCGATGGACGTCTTGCGTCCGGCTTCCGGAATATCGGGCACCGACTGCATAAGCCTGTGCATGAGGCGGCCGCGCCGAAGCGACTTGCGGCGCTCGACGATCGAGCCCTCCAAACGCCCGGAGGTGCGGCCGCTTTCTTCTTCGAAGGCCGAAGACGGCGTCAGCCATTGCACGCGCGGCGTTCGGGCGGGAGCGTGCTCGCGCAACCACGGAGGAAGGTCGTGCCGCATGCCGCTCGCCGCCGGCCCCGCTACCTGCGTTGGCGCCGCGCCGGCCGGCTTTCGAAACCGCCAGACTGTGTCGTCGCCGTCTTGTTCCTCGACCAGGAGCGGCTTCAGCGGCTCATGGACCAGATTGTACCAGCAGGTTTTCGGCCGCTGGTTCACACCGTCGGCGCCACAAACGATCAGGAGGTCGGCGGCGCGCGTCATCGCTACATAAAGGAGCCGCCGGTATTCGTGTTCGGTCTCGGAATTGGCAAGCGTGCGCGCTGCGGCAATCTTCTCCACGTCGTCAGCCTTGCGGCCGGCCCAGATGGTCGCCCCCGCGGCAAGGTGCAACAGCCGCGGCGGCTTGATGACCGGCGGCGTGATGGTGTCGGCGAGGATCACCACCGGAGCCTCGAGACCCTTCGCGCCGTGCACCGTCATGACGCGGACTTCGTCGCGGCGGATTTCCATGTCGCGTTTGACCTCGGCGCGCGCGTCGCGCAGCCACGTCAAAAGGCCTTGCAGCGACGGCGTCTCGCGCCGCTCGTAATCGAATGCGACGTTGAGAAATTCGTCGATCGCGTCGTTGGCCTCAAAGCCGAGCCGCGAGAGGAAATGCCGCCGGGCGCCGCCTTCGCCAAGGAGCAGCGCATAGAAGCTAAATGGCGTCTCGCACCGTGCCGCCTGCGCAAGCTCGTCAAGCCGGCCCGCAGTCGCGGCAAACAGCGATTTTTCCGCGGCTTTGCCGATCAGCGCCGCCCGCAGCGAGGAGCGGCCGCGGCCCCATGCAATCTCGAACAGATCGTCGTCGGAAAAGCCGAACAGCGGGCTGCGCAGCACCGTCGCCAGCGCCAGATCGTCGTCCGGCAACAGCAGCGCGTCGGCCAGCGCCATCAAGTCCATCACCGCGATATGCCCGGTCAGCATGAGACGATCGGCTCCGGCGACGTCGATCCGCTGGTTTTTGAGCGCGCGGATGATCGCCTCGAACAGTTCGCCGCGCTGGCGGACCAGGACCAGAACGTCGCCATAACGGGCGGTGCCTGCATCGACCAATCGGCGCACATTGCGCGCGACGCGCCGCGCGAGTTTCACGCGCGGACTGGTTTCGCTGACGACGTCGAACGGAGCGTCCCAGCCTTCCTTATCCTCGTCGCGCGGATCCGGCTTTTCCGGTTCCCAAATTTCGACCATGCCGGGCGGCGCGTTCGGCAGCGCGATGTGCGGCGGGAAGCCGTCCTGATCCGAGGTTACGCTCGCTGCGATCTCCTTGGCCTTGAACACCAGGTCGACAGCTTCGAGAATGGCTTCGCCCGAGCGGAAGGAGTGCTCGAATCGGCAGACCGCGAACGCAAGCCCGCTCTTGTCGTGCGCGCTTTTGAAATAGCGCTGCATCTCGACGAATTCCTTCGGCGCGGCCTTCTGGAACGAATAGATCGACTGCTTTTCGTCGCCGACCGCGAACAAGGTGCGTCTCAGGTCGCGCGCGCCCTTGCCGGCGGTGAATTCCGCCGTCAGCCGGCGAACGATGTCCCATTGTTTGCTGCTAGTATCCTGCGCCTCATCGACCAGCACGTGGTCGATGCCGAGGTCGAGCTTGTAATGCACCCAAGCCGCGTCGACGTTGGTGAGAAGCGCCAGCGTCTTGTCGATCAAATCGTCGTAATCGAGGAGCCCGCGCCGCTGTTTTTCCCCATCGTAGCGCGCCAGCACCGCATGCGCGACGGTGAGCAAGGCGGCGCTGCGGTCGCGACTGAATACGGCGCGGCGGCGTTGCAGCAGGCTGCAAACGCGATTTTGCTCCGCGCCGAGGCGCTCGACCAACGCCGCATCCCGGATTGCACTCGTCACGATCGACACGCGCCGGGTGCGTCCGCTGTTGACGCTCGTGCAAAAGATATCGAGATAGGTTTCGACGCGCTCGATGCCCGATTGAGTGACGAGGCTCGTCAGACGCGCGGCTTGCTCGCAATCGCTCTTTCGACCGAGTGCCAGAACTTTTGCAATCGCCGGCCATTCGCCCGGGGCGATGATCTCGCCGGAAAAATACGCCGCCTCGATATCGTCGATGCTGTCGCGCGCTTGCACCCCAAGCTCGGCGGAAAGCTCGGCGATGGCCTTATGCACATCGCCCGCGCGCGCAATCCAAGCATCGATGGCATCGCGCTTGCCGATCGCTTCGCGCACGACGTCGCGGAAAGTTTGATCCGCTGCCGCCGTCATCGCGGTGTCGAGTGCGCGAGCCAGATCGCTTTCGGGGTCACGCGCGCCGTCGAGCAGCACGTTGAGCGTCAGCCGCTCCAGGAGCTGCGAATGCTCGGCTTCGTCCAGCACCGAAAACCGCGCGGCGACATTGGCTTCAAACGGGAATTGATGCAGGAGCTGCGTGCAGAAGCCGTGAATGGTCCGAATTTTCAGGCCACCGGGCGTTTCCAGCGCCTGGGCGAACAAGCGCCGCGCCAGTGCGCGGCGGCGCGGGTCCGGCGCGACGGTCGAGCCCGCGCGAATGGCCGCGTCGAGGTCGGCATCATCATAGGTCGTCCATTTGGCCAGCGTGTCGAACACGCGCTTGGCCATATTGGCGGCGGCGGCCTTGGTGAAGGTAATACAGAGAATCTTCTCAGGTTCGACGCCATTGAGCAGCAGATTGATCACGCGCTGGACCAGAACATGGGTCTTGCCGGCGCCGGCATTGGCGGCAACCCACGCCGACACGGCGGGATTGGACGCTTCGTTCTGCTTGCTTCGCACGTCGTCTGGAATGTCGTCGGGTGCTCTCATTCGCCGCCCCAGATGTCGTCGACCTCGCCGCCGGTCGCCGACCATTCCTTGACGCGGGCGAGATGATCGTAATCACCGTAATGGCGCGTCCACATCGGATGAACGAGTGAGCGGTACGGCGTGTTCTGTTCGGCGAAGCGCCCGGCGAGACCCGTGAGTCTTTGCAACGCATAGTCGGCCTGCTCGTCGGTGGTACCCTTGAGGAAATTTATGAGCTTGGGTTCGCCGGGCCGGGCGCCGCCTTTGAGCAGCACGTAGCCGACCTGAGTGACCGAACTGCCGGCGGCAATCCCTGCAAAACCGCCGCGCCGCAGGATTGCGGCTTCGAGGGTGAGCTGCGGTGCGAGCCCCGCCCGCAACTGTTTCTCGCTGCGGGCCGAGCCGGTCTTGTAGTCGAGGATGACATAGCCGCCGTCAGCGTGACGTTCGATCCGATCGGCCCGGCCGGACAGCGCAAAAGCACCTTCCGCGAGTGGAATATCGATCTTACCGCCGATCTCGGCGGCAATAGCTTTGATACTAGGACGCCGTTGTGCCTCCCAGCCGGCGAGCCAGCCGGCGATGCGCACAAATCGCGGCCACCAGAACGCGCGGGTTTCTGGAAAATCTTCCAGCGGAGCAAAATACGGCCGCCCGATCTCGATAAGGACGCCCGCCGGATCGGACGGCAAGGCTTCGGCATAACGCTGGGTGAATTCGCCGACAGCGGCGTGGATGATGGTGCCGCGTTCGGCCGCGCCGGGCGCCAGATCGACCGGATCGAGCGGCATCAACCGTAAAATATATTTGGCGTAGATCGTATAGGGATCGCGCAACCAGTCTTCGATGGCGGTGACCGATAGCTGCGACGGCCGCGCGGCGCGCGGCGGTTTCGGAGCAGGCTGCGGCGCCGCTGCGACTTGCTCCGGCCGATCGAGTTCGCGCGCCCAGGCCAGATAATCGCGGCCGCGTGCAAGCGCCGGCTCCCAGCGCGGGCCGGCGATGGCCGCCAATCGCTGGACGAAACGTGAGGGTACCGTCGGCCCGCCGGCGATCTTGGCAGCGTGACTGAGGATCACTTTGCGCGCGCCGAGCGCCTGTGCGAAATCGTGTGCGGAGAGCCCGACGCGGCGCTCCGGCAGATCGAGCCCGAGCGCAAGCCGCATCGGACGGCTGAGCCAGGCGTCATTGCGGCTCTCCGGCGGCCAGCTGCCCTCGACCAGGCCGCCGAGCACGACACGATCGCTGTCGGTCAAGCGCGCCTCGATGGTGCCGAGGATGCGTATGTTTGCGCCGATTCGTAACGGCCGCCGCACCATTCGATCGGCAACAGCAGCGGCAAAAAATTCGGCATAATCCGGCGTCGTGAGCAAAACCGCCGCAGCAGTCTCGCTCGTCGCCAATTCGTCCAGCGCCTCAGCAAGCTTGGCGCCGTCGGGCCCGGCGAAAGCCGCTTCCTCGCCGCTTCCCTGCCGCGACAAGTCACCGAGGACATTGCGATGACGCTCGGCAAGGTCGCTCAGCGGATGCGATCGATTGGCGATATTTTCGAGCGGCGAAAGCGCAGCCGTCAGCCAGCCGACCAGGTCGGCGGCCTCGGACAGTTCATTCGATGTCAGCATGAGCCGGGGATCGGAACGGTGCAACTCGCTCGGCTCGCGCCGCCAGGCCTTCTCGATCTCGGCGCGAAAGCTTGCCAGCGCGTGCGCCAATCCAGCGCTGCCGGCGCGCGGCCGCGGCCCGCGCAAGACTGCTCGTTCGAGGCTGGCGACTGCGCGCTGGTGAGATGGAAAACCCGGTCGGATCAGCGGATGCTTGAGCAGCGCCAGCAAAGTGACCGGCTCGAGTCCACCGAGCGCCACTTCGGCCGCAAGCCGCGCAAAGATGCCGGATGGTGTATCGGCGACTGCAATACCGCTTGAATCTTCCGCATCGATGTTCCAGCGCTTGAGCGCCGCCAATACGCGCCGGCCGAGCGCGCGGTCGGGCGTGACCAAAGCCGCCGTCTTGCCGTCCTGCACCGCTTGCCGCAGCGCCACCGCGATCGCCAGCGATTCATCTTCGGCGTTGGCCGCTTCGATGACGCTGATATCTTTTAGCGCCGCATCGGCGTCCGCGCTGAAGCCGGCATCGTCGGCAAGCTTCGACCACACGCCCGCCGTGGCCGCCGGACGCAGCACTTCCGAGATGACGCGCTCGCGGCTGCCCGGCGCCGCCAAATTTTGCACCGCGTCGCGGCCAATGCCGATACGCGCCAGCAGCGCCTGCATGGCGAATTGCGGATGGCCGGGCGCCGGCGCGATCTTTTCGGCCGCATCGCCGCCGATCAGCCGCCAGGACTCTTCGTCGAGATCGGTATCGAGGCCGGGCAATACGACCGCACCGTGCGGCAGGTGCGCAATGGCGGCGATCAATTCGGCAGTGGCCGGGATCGAGCCGGTCGAGCCGGCGGCGATAACCGGACCGTCGGTCTTGCGCTTAAGCCGCGCGGCCTCCGCCTTGATCAAGCGGTCACGGCGCTCGGCGGGTTCGATAAGGCCGCGTTCCTTGAGCATTTCCGGCCAATGCCGGCGTGCGATCTCGAGAAACCTCAACGTCAGTTGCCAATAAGGATCGAGAAAATCAGGCACCAGACCGTCAAGCTTGTCCCACGTCACGCCGCGCGTCGTCATATCGTCGATCAACCGGGCCAGATCGTCGGCGAGCGCGCAGGCTGCCGCCGGCGTTTGCGCCACGAGCGGGGCGCCACTCGTGCCGTGCAACTCGGCTGAGGCCGCCCATTTGCCGATCAACTGCGCCAGCATGAGGCGGCGCTCAAGGCCGCCAAGCGCCGGCGGCAGCGACAGTGCATCGGCGGCGATACCGCCCGTGGCCGCTTCGGCAAAGGCGATCTCGTCCTCATCGATGTCACCGAGCGCGACAATGCGCGGAAGAATCGCCGCATCATTGCCCGGCATGTCCAGGAATGCCTCGCGCATCAGCCGGCAGGCGCGACGCGTCGGCAGATAGAGCGTGACCGCGGCGAGCGCGAGCGGATCGTCGGCGAGACGAAAGCTGAGCCGCCCGCCGGTCAGCGCCTCAATCAGCGTCGGCAGAAACGGCGCCGACGGCGGTATGGTGAAAACGCGAGCGGACATTGTTTGATCCGTACACCGTTACCCTGAGGTGCGAGCGAAGCGAGCCTCGAAGGGCGACGGCCGCCGCGTTGCGGGCATCCTTCGAGGCCCGCGCTGCGCGCGTGCGCCTCAGGATGACGATCAAGGCTGCTTGTTATCAGATTCTAATGCGTGGCGGCGAGCGCGGCTTCCGCGGCCGCGACCGCCTCCGGCGTGCCCACATGCATCCAAATGCCTTCGAGGCGCAAGCCGAACAGCCGGCCGGCGGCGCCCGCGCGGTCGAACAGGGCGGTCAGCGGAAACGCGCCGTCCGCGGCGCACGCGAACAGCGAGGGCGCGAGGATCGCGGCGCCGGCATAGACAAACGGCACCACTTCACCTTCGTCGCGGCGGCGCACGCGGCCGTCCGCCAGCATGGCGAAGTCGCCGCGCCCGGAATAGCCGATCGAATCGGTGGTCGGCGCCAGCAGCAACAGCGCATCCATCGCGCGAGGATTGAAGGCTTCCGCCAAACGCACGACGTTTGGTTTGACGCCGTCGAGCCAGACGGTGTCGCTGTTGACCAGAAAAAAGGGACCGTCACCCAACAACGGCAGCGCCTTTTTGATGCCGCCACCCGTGCCCAGCAGCACCGATCGTTCGTCGGAAATGACGATCTGTGGGCGGCGGCGGCCGGCAAGATGCTGCTCGATCGCGTCGGCGAGATGATGCACGTTGACCACCGCCCGCTCGACGCCGGCATCCGCCAGCCGGTCCAGGCAATAATCGATCAGCGATTTGCCGCCGATTTGCACCAGCGGTTTCGGGATCTGGCCGTTGTGGGGCCGCATCCGCGTGCCAAGGCCGGCCGCGAGCACAATTGCGCTTTTCGGCACCATGACGTCCCCCGCCCCGACCCTCAATACCTGCCGACCAGCCCTATCATAAAGCATCTCGTGGCAGCACGTAGGCGGCGTACCAGGTTGCCAACGGCTCGAGCGCCGGATGCGCCAGCGATCGCTGCAAATAGCCCAATAAGCGGGGGACATGACGCAGGTATTGCGGCTTGCCATCGCGCCGGTTAAGCCGGGCGAAAATGCCGAGAATCTTGGTCGCGCGTTGCGCCGCCAGCGTCGCATAGCAAAGCGCGAACGTGGCGGCGTCAAAACGCCGGTCGTCGGCACGCCGGGCGTTGACGTAACGGCCCAGCAGCGTCACTTCCAGTTCCTCGGGGATATCGACGCGCGCATCCTGCAACAGCGCCGCCACGTCGTAGGCCGGCGGCCCGATCAGCGCATCCTGGAAATCGAGCAGACCGATCCGCGCGACGTTGTCGCGGTCGCCGAGCCACAAAAGATTGGGCGAATGGTAATCGCGCAGCACCCAAGTTGCCGGCGCGTTGACCGCCGGCTCAAGCGCGGCGCTCCACAGCGCGACGAATTCCTCGCGCATCAGATCGGTCGGCGCCGCGGCGCCGGTCAGATACCAATCGAGCAAAAGCTCGGCTTCGATCAGGAACGCGCCGATATCGTAATGCCGCAGCCGGTGGTCGAGATGCGGCGCGACCGGCAGCGCATCGGGCAATTTCCGCCGATGCAGCGACACCAGGAGATCGACGGCGGCCTCGTAGCGTACCTCGATCGGCGCCGGCGGATCGCCTTCGACGATCAAATCGTTGCCGAGATCTTCCATGATGAGGAAACCGCGATCGAGGTCGGCATGCATGATCGCGGGCGCCGACAGATTGCGACCGCGCAGGGCATGCGCGATGGCGACATACGGAACGATGTCCTCGGCCAGATGTGCGATGGCACTGTAGGGTTTGCCGTCGCGCACCGGCGGGCCATCCGGCCGCCGCGGCGCGTTCATCAGGATTGCGGTCTGACCGGCGAACTGCAGGCGCTCAAAGATACGCGTCGAGGCATCGCCCACCATGCGCCAGCGCGGCGCTTCGGCAAATCCGCTGTCTTCGAGGAATGCGAGCAACTGCACCATGCGCTCGACCCGCGCGCCGAATGCGCCATAACCGACAACCCGCACATTGCGCGCTTGGGAATCGAGCTGCGGCGAAAGCGTAAACGTAATGTCGAGCCGATCCGGCGGCAGGAAGCCGGCGGCGCGATCCGGCCATTCCAACAACACGACGGAGCGCTCAGGCAGGTCGTCAAAGCCGAGTTCGCCGAGCTCGGCGGCGCCCGAAAGCCGATATAAATCGGCGTGCACGAGCGAAAAACGCGGCAGCTCGTAAGTTTGCACCAGCGTGAAGGTCGGGCTCGGCACCTCGATCGTATCGTCGCCGCCGAGGTGGCGGATAAGCGCACGCACGAAGGACGTTTTGCCGGCGCCCAGGTCACCCGCCAACGTCACCAGATCGCCAGGCTCGAGCGAGGCGGCGACCGCGACGGCGAAACGCGCCGTCGCCTGCTCGTTCGGCAGACTGAGGGAAAAACTGGCGCCGCTGGCGGCCGCTGGAAACATCGCGCGCTCAGCCGTGCATGGCGACGAGGACGCAGCAAATGCCCCAGAACAGGCAGTATTCGAAACCGCCGAGTTGCCAGAGCCATTTGCCGTTGGCGTGACGCCACACTGCCCAAGCCGCAACAAACAAAAATACCGCCTCCAGCAGCGCGACATAGCGGGTGTAGATCGCAAACACCATCCCGATCGCGCAAATCGCCTCAATCACGCTGCAGGAGAAAACCCACATTTTGACAGGATAGAGTCGAAACTCGTCGTAGATTTTGTAGGTCAATTCGAGATTGCTCGCCTTGGCGAAAAAATGCGGCAGCAGGAACAGGCCGCAAATGAGTCGTAGGATGTTGAACTCGTTGGTTAGGTCGAAATTCTGCTGAAAGCTCATGGCTGCATATTCTACTAGGCCGCCGTCTGTTTGACAGCTGCGGCAAGCGGGAAGCTGACCGTCACCGTGGTGCCCTCGCCGACCACCGAGGCAATCTCGACCGTGCCATCGTGCAGTTCGACGAATGAACGCACCAGCGACAGCCCGATGCCGGTGCCGCGATGGTGCGCGCCGAGCGAATTGGTCTCGAACCAGTCGAAAACTTTTTCCAGCATGTCCTGGGGAATGCCCGGCCCGCGGTCGGTGACGGAAAAGACCACTGCGTCGCCGCCCCGTACCGCAGCAAAAGTGACAGTGGCGCCCGGCGGCGAGAAGTTCGCCGCGTTCGCCAGCAGGTTGAACAATATCTGGCGAAGCCGCTGCTCGTCGGCGGTGAAGCTGCCGATGTCGCTCGGCGCCACAATGTCGAGCACCAGACCGGCGTTGACCACGCGATCCTGGATGCCTTCCGCCGCCGTCGTCATGGCGTTGCGGATGTCGACCGGCCCGACATTGAGATGCATGCGGCCGGCATCGATGGTGGCGAGATCGAGGATGTTGTCGATCAGCGCCAGCAACGTGTTGGTGGAGACCGTGATATAATTCAGATAGTCGCGCTGCTTTTGCTGCAACGGCCCGACGCCCGGATCGCCGAGCAAATGCACGAAGCCGATAATGTTGGTCAGCGGCGAGCGCAGCTCGTAGGAAACGTGATGGACGAAATCGATCTTGATCCTGTCGGCATCTTCGAGCGCCTCATTGCGTTCGCGCAACACCCGCTCGACGTTGACCGAATCCGTCACGTCGTGGAACGTCACCAGCGTAGCGCCGCCCGGCAACGGTACGGTCGTGCAGTCGATGACGCTGCCGTCGCGCCGCTCGAGCCGCCCGGCAATGGCTTCGCGGCTGTCGATCGCGGTCACCACCTGGCGTAGCGATTGCCACGTCGGGTCGTCGCCGTGCAGCGGCTGGCAAGCAATCGAGATGCTCTCGATGTGCGGGCGCTCGGCCAGCATTTGCGGCTGCAGCCCCCACATCCGGGCGAACGCGGAATTAAACAAACGGACGCGGCCATCGCTGGCGAATACGGCTACGCCTTCCGCAAGGTTGTCGAGGGTCTCGCCCTGGACGCGGATCAGCTCCTCAAACCGCCGCTCGAGATCGAGCCGTTCGGTTACATCGTCGAACAGGTAAGTCACCCCGCCATCCGGATTGGGCGTGGTGACCACGCGCAAGGTGCGCCCGTCCGGCAGATGCCAGGGTTGCTCGGTCGCTTCCAGCGCGCGATAGGCGGCATGCAGCTGCGCCTTCCATTGCCGGAAATCCCGCTCCTCGGGAAGCTTGTCCGCCGCCCGCAGCAGTTCAAGCAAGCTTGAATCGGTCGGGCGCTGCTCGAGCTGGGAAGCTTCGAAATTCCACAGTGCCCGATAAGCGGCATTGTAGAAGATCAGCTTCTGATCGGCGTCGAACATGGCGACACCGGTCGAGAGCCGGTCAAGCGTCCGCCGGTGCGCGTCGACCAGGCGGGCGAGCGCATTGCGCATGCCCTCGGCTTCAGTGGCGTCAATGCCCAGGCCGGCGCTGCCGGTTTCGGTTTGGAAGTCGAGCACATCGAAGCTGCGCCGGGCGCCGGCGACCACGGCGGCAAGCCGGCCGGAATAAGCGCCGCCGGCAATGCGAGCATGCGCGATATTCTCGCGCGCCGCGCTGTCGAGCAGTTCAAGTCCGCGCTCGACCGCATCGGCGGCGTCGCGCGCTTCGACCGCCCGCGCATAAGCCGCATTGACGAAGGTGAGTCGGCCGGATGTGTCCCGCGCCCAAACCGGCGACGACAACCGCTCGATCAAAGTGCGCAGCGAAGCGACTTCGCGCAACAACGTCTCATGCCGCCCGGCCAGATCGAGCAGCTCGCGCTTGACGCCGCTCGCGTCCTTGAGGCGAAGCACGGCGCGTCCGGCGATGGCACGCCCCAATGCCTCGATCGGATGGCCGTTGAGCGCCGTGAACGCCATCGAGAAAGGTTCGCCGCGCGCACGCAACGCGTCGACGGCGCGTTCCATGGCGGTCGCCCTGCCGGCATCGAGCCATGAACCGAAAGCAAGCACGCGGTGCGGCGCGCCGGCGCCGACGATTGCCGGATCGCCGTCGATGATCGGCTCGTCCGAGCCCGCCGGCCAGTCCACCATCACCTGCGGTTCGGTCAGCAGCAGCGCGTTGGCGCGATCGAGGCCGTCGCGCAGCACAGCGATCTCGTCATGCGAGGAAGTCTCAAGCCGCTGGAGCCGCGCGCGCGTCCGCTGGAGCAGGATCGAGGTGACGACCACAAACAGTAAAAGCCCGATCAGCAGCACGAGTACCGCCAGTTCGTGATTGTCGATGCGGTGCGAAGCGCCGGCCACCAACTCGTGCAAGGCGAGTCGGGGCGCAGCTTCGGCGAGCGCCGGTACCGGCGCGAACGCGCCGACGGCTAGAACGAATCCGCCGAACCACGGACGAGCAAAGCTCCCGCTCCTCGGGATCGTGTCCGGCATGCCCCTTCGCCTCTGCTGGCTTCATCCGCCATCGCCAGCGGGTGCATCGCGGCGAACCCCGCGAATCGTGCCGACTTTACTCTCAAGCGGAATCGCGCCGAAAGAGTCCAGATCGTGAACGTGGGATGTGGCCGACTTATACTCAGCTCTGCGGCTCATTGTCGGCGGCCCGGCCGAGACTTTCCGCCTGATGGGTCATGTCGGCAAGGTTGATCCGGCTCAGCGCCGAGCCGAATTCCGCTTCGGCAGCCGACAAGGCCGGCAGCACCACCTTGTCCATAATCTCCGAGCCGGACCCGTCGGCGAGACCGTCGACCGTGCCCGCCGCCGCGCGCAGGATATCGTTGGCCGTCACCCGCGTTCGATCGCGCGCCAACTCATAGCCGCCGCGCGGGCCGCGAATACCTTTGAGGATGCCGTCGCGCACCAGCGACTGCAGCATGTTCTCAAGGTGACGCGGCGGCAGACCGTGGCGGGCCGCCAACGTTTTGGCCGAAACCGGCCGCCCTTCGCCCTGCAGTGCGACGTCGATGACGACGGCGATGGCAAGAAGAGCTTTGTGCGGAAGCAGAGCCATCAATGGAAACCTCGTACCGGCGGAATGGTTTCGCGAACTCACGCAACCATCACGCTAACAGCATGACGAATCTGCCATTTTTCAGTCGATCATTTTTTCCATTTTTTTATTTTTTAATCGGTGCCGGTGGAACCAAAGCCACCGGTTGCCCGCGCGGTCGGATCGAGGTTTGTCGCTTCGACAACCGCCATTCGCGTGAAAGCTGCAATCACCAATTGCGCAACCCGCATGCCGCGCCGCACCTGGAACGGCTCAGAACCGAGATTCACCAAGATGACCCGCACTTCGCCGCGGTAATCGGCGTCGATGGTTCCGGGCGCGTTCAACACGGTGACACCGTGTTGCAGCGCCAAGCCGGATCGCGGCCGCACCTGCCCCTCGTGTCCCGCCGGCAGCGCGAGCGCGATGCCGGTCGGAATCGCCGCGCGCTTGCCGGGCGCGATTTCGACCGGCGCATCGTCGGGCACCGCTGCGAGAAGATCGAGGCCGGCGGCTTGCGCGCTGTGATATTCCGGCAGCGGCAAGTCGGCACCGTGCGGCAGCCGCATGATGCGCAATTGGATGCGCGCGTCGCCACTCATCTTTTGAACTCCGTAACAGCCGCCGTCACCCGTTCGATCAATGTGCGGGCTACGTCAGCCTTCGATTGCGGCGGCCACGATTCGACGCCGGCGGCGGTGACAAGATGCACGGTGTTGCGATCGCCGCCCATAATTCCGGTCGCCGGCGAGACGTCATTGGCGAGAATCCAGTCGCAGCCTTTCTTCTTGAGCTTGGCTTCGGCGTTGCCGACGACGTTGTCGGTTTCGGCGGCAAATCCGACCACCAGACGCGGGCGGCCCGATTTCTTGTGCGCGACCGTGGACAGAATGTCCGGGTTCTCGGTCAGCGCGATGGTCGGCGGGCGGCCGTGTTTCTTGATCTTGCTGCCGCTGACATGCAGCGGCCGCCAGTCGGCCACGGCGGCGGCAAAAATGGCGACATCAACCGGCAGCGCCTTCTCCACCGCGACCAGCATTTGTTGCGCGGTCTCGATATGCACGACCGTAACGCCGGGCGGATCGGGCAAATTCACCGGGCCGCTGACCAGCACCACGTCGGCGCCGGCCGCGGCCGCCGCCGCGGCAATAGCGTGGCCCTGCTTGCCGGACGAGCGATTGGCGAGCACCCGCACCGGATCGAGCGGCTCGCTGGTCGGCCCCGACGTGATCAGCACGCGCCGGCCAGCCAATGCGCCGGCCGCACGCAGCATCGCAACGGCGGCAGCCGCGATCTCCAGGGGCTCGGCCATGCGCCCGGTACCGGCTTCGCCGCGTTCGGCCATTTCGCCCTCATTCGGGCCGACCAGACGAACGCCATCCGCCTTGAGCTGCGCCAGATTGCGTTGCGCCGCCTTGGCCGCCCACATGCGTGGATTCATTGCCGGCGCAACGAGGATCGGCCGGTCGGTCGCAAGCAAGATGGCGGTGGCGAGGTCGTCGGCATGGCCGTTCGCCATCTTGGCGATCAGATCGGCTGTCGCCGGCGCGACGACGATGACATCGGCGTCGCGCGCCAGCCGGATGTGGCCGACGTCGAACTCGCTTTGCGGATCGAACAAATCGGTATAGGCGCGCTCGCCGGCGAGCGCAGCGGCGGCAAGTGGCGTGACGAAGTGCTGCGCCGCGCGGGTCAGGACGCAACGCACATGCGCGCCGCGGTCCTGCAAGCGGCGAATGAGGTCGAGCGATTTATAGGCGGCGATGCCGCCGCCGATAATGAGAACGACGCGCATGGCGGCGGTCTTTCGCACCGGCCCGATTGGCGCTTCGGCGCCATGCGCAAGCTCGGCGGTACCGGCAAAGCTCTCCACATCGGCGGCGGCGCTGCGCAAGATGGTGCGTACTTCGTCCTCGACCGAGCGGCCGTTCTTGGCCGCGCGCAGGCGCAGTCGCCGTTTGAGCTTTTCATCGAGCTGGCGGACGGTGAGACTGGCCATCGGCTTTCCTCCGGGCAAAGGGAGATTAGCAGCCCTGTGATTGCATTGCAATCAATGCAATCAATGCCGCAGGAGTAGCACGATCCACAGCAACAACGCCGCGATCACCCACAGCGCAATCGCCGACGGGCGCCGGCGCCGCGCTTCGGTCTTGTCGAGTTCGGCAATCGACTGCGGCGACAACACCAGCCCGTCGCGGGTCACCTCATCGAGCTGATCGAGCACGCGCGCCCCGCGCATGAGCAGGCCGGGCACCTTGCCGATAAAGCGGCCCAGGTCGCCGGCGCCCTCGACCGCACCCTCGAGCTTGCCGGCCGGACCGAGATGCCGCGTCATCCATTCGCGCACCACCGGCTCGGCGGTGGTCCAGATATCGAGCTTCGGATCGAGCGACCGCGCCACGCCTTCGACCACCACCATGGTTTTCTGCAACAGCAGCAGTTCCGGCCGGGTGCGCATGTCGAACAGGCCGGTGACCTCGAACAGGAGCGTCAGCAACCGCGCCATCGAGATATCCTCGGCGGTGCGATTGTGGATCGGCTCGCCGATGGCGCGGATCGCCTGCGCGAAGCTTTCGACCGAATGGGTCGCCGGCACATAGCCCGCCTCGAAGTGCACTTCGGCGGTGCGGTGATAATCGCGGGTGATGAAGCCGTGCAGGATTTCGGCGAGAAACAACCGCTCCTTGACGCCGAGCCGGCCCATAATGCCGAAGTCGACGGCAACGAGGCGGCGCTCGTCGTCAACGAACAGATTTCCCGGATGCATGTCGGCATGAAAAAATCCGTCACGCAGCGCGTGGCGGAGAAAGGTCTGGATCACCGCGCGGGCAATCTCGCGCAGGTCGAAACCTTTGGCGATCAATTGCGCGCGATCCGATAGCGGCGTGGCGTCGATCCATTCCAGTGTCAGGACGTCTTTGCTGGTGCGGTCCCACTCCACCGTCGGCACACGAAAATCCGGATCGTCCTTGGTGTTGTCGGCCATTTCCGACAGCGCCGCCGCTTCCAGGCGGAAATCCATCTCGACTGTCACCGAACGCCGCAAGGTATCGACCACTTCGATCAGCCGAAGCCGGCGCGCCTCGGCGGAGAAATCTTCGGCACGTTGCGCGACAAACATGAAAGCGCGCAAATCGGCGTGGAAGCGCCGCTCGATGCCGGGACGAAGCACCTTGACCGCGACCGGGCGTCGACCGTCCACAGTTGCGACCTCGGCGCGATGCACTTGCGCAATCGACGCGGCAGCGACCGGCGGGCCGAAGCTGAGGAACACGGCGTTGACCGGGCGGCCGAACGAAGCGGCGATCACCGCTTCGGCTTCCTTCTGCGGGAAGGGCGGCATCCGATCTTGCAAATGCTCGAGATCGCGGGCGAGCGCGGCGCCGACCACGTCCGAACGGGTGGCGAGAAACTGGCCGAGTTTGACGTAGCTCGGGCCGAGCCGCGTCAGCGCGGCGGAAAGGCGCGCGTCGGCCGGGCTGCTCGACGACCGTTCGAACAGGCGCGCGAAGCGCACCAGCGGACGCGCCGCCGGTGGAATGAGCGCCGGATCGATCGCGCCGAAAACGCCCTCGCGGGCGAAGATGAAGCCGGCGCGACCAAACCGCAGCAATTGCGCGGGAGCGGAGATCACAAACGCCAGCCCGAATGCAGCGTGACGATGCCGCCGCTCATCGGCCGAAACGAAACCCGGGCGAAGCCGGCGGCGCGCATCATCGCCGCAAACGGCTCCGGCTTCGGAAATCGGCGGATCGATTCCACCAGATAGCGATAGGATTCCGCGTCGCCGACTACGGCGCGGCCGAGCGCCGGAATGATGTTGAATGAATAGAAATCGTACAACCGGTCGAGGCCCGGCAAGGTGACGGCGGAAAACTCCAGGCAAACGAACCGGCCGCCGGGCCGCAGCACGCGATACGCCTCCGCCAGCGCCTGCTCGATCCGCGGCACGTTGCGGATGCCGAACGCCACCGTCGCGGCATCGAAGCTGCGGTCGACAAATGGCAGCGATTCAGCGTTGGCTTCGGTGAAGGTGAGGAACTCGCCGTGCGGACGGTGTGCGGCGCGTTCGCGCCCGACCGCCAGCATATCGGCATTGATGTCGCACACGACCGCCCGCGTGCCTTCGCCGCCGGCTGCGACGACGCGCATGGCAACATCGCCGGTGCCGCCGGCAATGTCGATCAGCGCGAACGGCCGGGTTTTAGGTGGATTGACCGCGGTGACCAGCGCGTCCTTCCAGGCGCGATGCAGCCCGAACGACATCAAGTCGTTCATCAGGTCGTAGCGTTGCGCCACGCTGTGGAACACGCCGTCGACCAGCGCCTGCTTGTCCGCAAGCGGCACTTGCCGCGCGCCGAATTGGGCTGTTTCCGTCATCGTACTCTAACTACGCCGCCCTATCGGCCCAAACCATAGCGCGCCGGCGCGAGCGGCGCTATGTCTTGTCGCATTAACCATTTAGTTGGCCAATGCCCGAGCTACCCGAAGTCGAAACCGTACGCCGCGGACTTGAGCCGGCGATGCAAGGGGCGCGCTTCACCAAGGTGGAGGCGCGCCGTGCCGATCTTCGCTGGCCGCTACCCAAGGATTTCGTCCAGCGCCTGACCGGCAAGACCATTACCGGCCTGGGCCGGCGCGCGAAATACCTGCTCGCCGACCTTTCCTCCGGCGACGTGCTGGTGATGCATCTCGGCATGTCCGGCTCGTTTCATGTTTTTCAGAAGGCCGGCGACAACAAACTTGCGCGCTATTATCACGAGCGTACGCAGCATGCGGCGCATGACCACGTCGTGTTTCACATGTCGTCAGGCGCGATCGTCACCTTCAACGATCCGCGCCGTTTCGGCTCGATGAAGATCGTGCCGCGCGCAAAGCTCGACGCCGAGCCGCTGCTGAATCGGCTTGGGCCGGAGCCGCTCGGCAACGCCTTCGACGCCGCCATGCTGGCGCAAGCCTGCCGGAGCAAGAAGACCAGCCTCAAGGCGGCGTTGCTGGACCAGCAAATCGTCGCCGGCCTGGGCAACATTTATGTCTGCGAGGCGCTGCATCGCGCGCATCTCTCGCCCAAGCGGATCGCATCGACGATCGCCGGCCGCCGCGGCGCCCCGAATGACCGGGCCAAGCGGCTGGTTGACGCCATCAGGACCGTGCTCAACGACGCCATCAAGGCCGGCGGCTCATCGCTGCGCGACCATCGGCTGACCGACGGCGAACTCGGCATGTTTCAGCATCGGTTCCAGGTCTACGACCGCGACGGCGACGCATGCCGCACCCCCAGCTGCGGCGGCACCATCAAGCGAATCGTGCAAAGCGGCCGCTCGACCTTCTATTGTCCGGTATGTCAAAAATAATGTTTTTTCAGCTCGCAAAAATTTGGTTTGCCGTGGCAGGCGGCCAAGATTCGTTTTTTTATCTCCCTTGACGAAGTCATTTTTGAGCGCTCACTACACAATCAGGCGTTGTGCATGCTATGACGGTCAGGAAGCTTGGGTCATCTGGCTGCATCGAAGTGAAGGGCCAGCACGGGACACACTGCGATGTCGGTAACGGTACACAATCCCGACCAATACATGGGGAGTTTGCGTCAAGTCATCGCACAAGGCCGAAAGCGCATTGGACTACTTGTTGGTGCGGGTGCACCGGCCAGTATTTCGGTAAGTGGGAAACCCCTAATCCCGACAACCGACGACCTAACACGAATTGTACTCGCAGCACTTGGCGCCAAATATGAAACGACGCTCGATGAAATCAAAACCAGTATCAAAATTCCAAATATCGAAAATATCCTTTCGCGTGTGCGTACTCTCGCCGGTGTAATTGGCACGACCGAAGTGCACGGACTAGACGCGGGCGGACATGAGGCGCTTGGCGAAGCCATCTGTGACGAAATCGGCAAAATAGCAAATAAGTCTCTACCTGGTAGCGTTTCGCCATTCTCCGAGATCGTGTCGTGGATCAGTGGAACTGATCGGTCACACGCGGTAGAGATATTTACGACCAACTATGATCTGTTATTTGAGCAAGCACTGGAGCAGGCTAAGGCTCCTTACTTTGATGGATTTACAGGCGCCCGCGAACCGTTTTTCGATCCTTCATCAGTTGCGAACGATGACCTGCCTCCTCGATGGACGCGCCTTTGGAAATTACACGGTTCGCTCGGCTGGAAAAGCAATTCGCGAGAGGAAGTAATCCGTACCGGAGAGCCAAGCGCGACACATCTGGTATTTCCCGAGCACCTAAAATACGAGCAGACTCAGAAGGCTCCGTACGCCGCCCTTTTCGACCGGTTACGAGCATTTCTCATGTTGTCCGATACTATCCTAGTCGCGATAGGTTTCTCATTCGCCGATGCGCATATTTCTGCGCGCATCGACGAATGTTTATCCGCGAACCCCTCCGCCAGCGTGTTCGCATTTCAGTATAAGATTCTCGAGCAAGAAAACTGGGCCTGTGACATCGCGAGCCGCCGCGCGAATATGAGCGTTTATTCGCCCGACCGAGCAATGATCAACGGCATCGTCGCGCCATGGGCGCCGGGCGACCCTCCGACCCGAGATTGGGAGCCGATTCGCTCCGTCTTTTGGGACACCTCGCCTGGCGCGACCGCACCCACCTTTGTGCTTGGAGATTTTAAACGATTCACGCGCTTCTTTGCATCTTCGCGCTCTCAAATCTTTCTAGTAGGCCCCCCGGTCGCGGCGGGAACGGCCATTAGCCCATGACTGATGCACCAACCCTTATGGGCCATGTAGGGGCGGTGACGGGCGCGGCGGTCAGCGTCCAACTGTCTGCCGGATTAGCATCAGGCATCTCGATAATTGGCGGGAAAACGTATCGAGTAGGACAAGTCGGAAGCTTTGTTCGAATTCCACAAGGCTATCAAAATCTATATGGCATCATCGCTGAGGTAGGCGCCAGCGCTGCGCCAGCCGCTCTTCAAGAATCGAATGTTTCTAGTGAACGTTGGATGACAATTCAGCTCGTAGGGGAGATCGTTGGGTCATCTTTCGAACGCGGAATTAGCCAGCACCCCAACGTGAATGATGAAGTCCATCTCGTCACAGAGGAAGATCTTGCGCGTATCTACGGCTCGAACGACGAGGGTCAAATTTCTATCGGGCGGCTCGCAAACGCTGAAGGTATTCCAGTCAAAATCGATCTCGACAAGCTCCTTACCCGACACAGCGCAGTACTAGGGTCAACTGGCGCAGGAAAGTCGACTGCGGTTGCTAGCTTACTGCGATCAATATCTGCTGCTGATTCTGGAACTACACCGTCCTTTCCCAGCGCTCGCGTGCTTCTGCTCGATATTCACGGTGAGTATGGTCGTGCTCTGCGTTCGGTCTCGGCAGTATTCCGCGTCACACCTAGCTTCGGCGAGCAAGCACTTCACGTACCGTTTTGGGCACTCGACCCTTCCGAGTTGCTATCTTTTCTTATGGGGAAACTTGAAGACAAGCCGCTTACTCAAATTTTGGATCGAATATTCGACTACAAGGCCAAGCGCGCTGAAGCGTCCCCAATTCTCGGTATTGACCCGACCTCGATGACGGTGGACAGCCCGGTTCCGTTTAGCTTGAAGACACTGTGGCACGAACTTTTAGATCCCGAGGTCAAAACCTGGGATGATAAGGACAGGATAATCCCGGCAATTATTGAGCCTGGAGACGCGGAAACTCTTAAGCCGCCTCGCTACAAGCTCCATAGCACTGCGAACACTGCTCCATTTATGAATAGCATCGGTGTGCTTGGTATCCGTCGGCCCCTCGATCAAATGCGTTCACGGCTCCTCGACCGGCAATACGATTTCTTGCTGCACCCAGGTCCCTGGGAACCGAATTTGGAGGGCCAAACCAATAAAGACCTCCCCGACCTTCTCGCCACTTGGCTCGGACACGACAAGCCAATCACCATCCTCGATCTTTCTGGCATACCAAGCGTTGTTTTAATGCGTCTCATTGGAGCAATTCTACGGATCATTTATGAGGGCCTGTTTTGGGGGCGCGAAAAAAGCGAAGGCGCCATCCGTCGTCCGATCCTCATCGTTATGGAAGAAGCTCACCGATACTTGTCAAAAGAAACTGATGGACCGGCTCGTAGGATGGTGCAACGAGTGGTGAAAGAAGGACGCAAATTCGGCATTGGCGCAATGATCGTTAGTCAACGACCCTCAGAAGTTGACGATACAATTTTATCTCAATGTGGGACCTTTATTGCACTACGACTCTCGAATGACACCGATAGAAATAGAGTCAAAGCGGCGTTGCCTGATAGTCTTACTGGTGTAGTTGACACGTTGTCGGTTCTGCGGACCGGCGAAGCTATTGTCGCGGGTGAGGCCGCGCGCCTCCCGATACGATGCCGCATCGCATTACCGGCCGAGGACCATCGACCAAACAGCGAGGACCCTGATGTTGCCAAGAATTGGGGAATGACAAAAACTCCAGAAAGTTACGAGCGATTAGTCGCTTCGTGGCGGTCGCAAAATCCACGCTGGGTCAAAGCTTTTGTTGCTCGGAGTAAGCTCCCTACTGAGGAGATTGCGCTGATGGAACGTGATCTGGTCGCCTCGTCGACGATTTTATCAATCGGTTACGAGGCAAGTTCGGAAACCCTTGAAATCGAGTTCAAAAATGGCGGCATCTATCAATATTACAACGTCCCGCAAACCATTTATCAGCAGCTAATGGACGCAACATCTAAGGGACAGTTCCACAACGCGTATATACGAAATGCCTTCCCTTACTCCCGCGTTTGAGCCCCTAGCCGAGAGCAGAACATGGCGTACGAGACCATCATCGTCGAAACGCGCGGCAAGGTCGGATTGATCAAGCTCAATCGGCCGGCCGCGCTCAACGCGCTCAATCGCATGCTGATGCGCGAAGTGACACAAGCGCTCGATCAGTTCGAGACCGACCCCGCCGTCGGCTGCATGGTGATCACCGGCTCGGACAAGGCGTTTGCCGCCGGCGCCGACATCAAAGAGATGGTCGACAAGAATTTCGACGACGCCTTCCTTGGCGACTTTGCCGCCGACTGGCACCGCGCCGCGACAGTGCGCAAGCCGGTGATTGCGGCGGTGGCCGGCTTCGCTCTCGGCGGCGGCTGCGAATTGGCGATGCAATGCGATCTCATCATCGCCGCCGACAATGCTAAGTTCGGCCAGCCGGAAATCAAGCTCGGCATCATTCCCGGCATCGGCGGCACTCAGCGTTTTACCCGCGCGGTCGGCAAGGCCAAGGCGATGGACGTCGTGCTCACCGGCCGAATGATGGACGTACAGGAGGCCGAGCGTGCGGGCCTAGTCGCCCGCATCGTGCCACTGGCCAGCTTGCTCGACGAAGCGATGAAGACAGCCGAGACGATCGCGTCGATGTCGCTGCCGTCGGTGCTGGCGGCAAAGGAGGCGGTCAATACCGCGTTCGAAACGACCCTAGCCGAGGGCGTCCGTTTCGAGCGGCGCGTGTTTCACTCGCTGTTCGCCACCGCCGACCAGAAGGAAGGCATGGCCGCGTTCATCGCCAAGCGGCCGCCGAAGTTCGCGAACAAATAACCGAAAACAAATAACCGAAACACCGCGACTCCGCACACGGAGCATGCGAGACGACGTCAGTGATCCGCCGCCGCTCCAGTTCCGGCTGCGGCATCCGCTTCGGCGCTTGCCGCGGAATAGCGGGCAAGGAACAGATTGAGCCGCTGCTGCCACATCGCCACAAATGCAGCCGAGGTCATGCGCTCGACCGACTTCCAGGTCTCCTTGACGCTCGGAAGGGTATTGCCCCAAACCGCGCGCTTGCACCATTTCTCGCCTTTTTCCTTGCCCTCGTCGGTCGCGCACATCGACTTCCAGGCGATGCGTTCCGGATGCGCGACGTGCTCGGCGGCGCCTTGCCAGCCCTGCTGATGAATCAAATAAAGGTCACTGAACGTCGGCCTTTTGTGGGTGTCCCACTCAAATAAATCAGCCTCGGTGAGAAATTTGTAGGCCGCGGCAATCGCGTTGTCGCGGGCGTCGAGGATCTGGCCTGAGCCGTATTTCTTGAATTCGTAATGGCTGAGCTGGAACAGGCCGATATACGATCCGGTGTGCTGGGTCGGATCGAAGCCGGATTCGATCTTGGCGACGGCTTTCATGAAGTTGAAATCCAAACCGAAGGCTGCGGCGACGCGCTTGATCTCCTCGACCGGCGTGCCGGCCGGGACGTCCTTCAGTGACGCCAGCACAAGATCAGCCGGATTGTCGGCCAGCGGAATTTCAGCATACGGATAGTATTTGATGTAGGAGAGCTTCGACGACTCGGGCGCAGCGGTGACCCGCCGCGCCACGCGATCGTCCTCCAATCGAGCTTGATCTTTGCTGTGATCGATGGCCGCCAGTGCGGCCGGCGCCGACGGCGTTTCAGTTCGATCAACAGCAGGCGGCAGCAGAGCGGCCGATCCGTGCACGTCGCCCGCCGCCGGCACAAAAGACGACGGCAAATGGGTGGCAACCTCCGCGCTCGCCGTCATCGGCGCGATATTCGGCGCCATGGCGAGCGGCGTCGTCTCGATGACCGCCTGACGCGCGGCTGCAAAACCGATAGCCACCACGACCGCGCCGGCAACGATAATGCTGCTGCGCTGGAAGGCATTGAGCGGGCCCCAGCCGTCGAGGGCTTGGGCGCGCTTTTGGGTGCCGCGAAAAACGACCGTGGTCATTGGCGCACACAAATGATCCGCAGCACCGATTGCGCGGCAGCGGCATGTTCGGTTTCGGCCGCGCCCGGCGCGATGCCTTGGGCCCGCAGGAAAGCGCCAATGGTGGCGGCCGGCACCAGCGCCGCGGCAGGCGCAGCGGCGGCGTTGGCGGCGAGAACCGCCGACTTCACATCCACCATTCCAGCCAATGCTCCATACGAATCGACTGCTGCAGCGCCGGAGAATCCCGGCTTCGGCGCCGGATCGACGCCGCGCGCCGTCAGGTGCGCGGTGCTGCCGGTCGCGATAACCGAACCGGCCTGCGCAAGCGGGTCGGCGACACCGATCACGGTAAGCTCGCCGCTTGCGTTGCCGTCGCCAAACTGCACCGGCACCAGGTTTCGCACGCCGTAGAGGCGGATGAGCGCAAGATCGTTGGTCTGGTCTGCGGCAAGACGGACAGCATGCCCGAACGGCGGCACGATAATGGTCCGGCAGTCCGCGGTGAGGTGTGCCGGTGCAACCAAATCGCCGCCGGCATCGACCACGATCGCGCTGCCGTATTCGACCGCGCGCCGTGTTCCCGGCGGGGCCGGCGCGTTCGGATCGGGGAAGGCGGTGAAGGCAGCCGCCATCGCGTGCGCCACCGGTTCCATCGTGCCTTGCGTGGCCTGGTCGTAAAGAATGGTCATGCCGCGCACCTCGCTGTTGCGGGCAGCGGCGCGCACCAGGAAATTCTTTAATCCCTGCGTGCCGGTTACGATGAAGGAATCGGACTTCAAATCGCTTGACTCGATCTGCCGCCGGTTCGCTTTCTTTTCTTCCTCGAACAACGCCGGCAGCGAAGCTTCGGCGAGCCGGAACGTTTCGATCTGAATTTGTCCCTGCGCCGATGTCCAGCGGCTGCCGCTGCGCGTGGTGCTCGCGCGCGGCACCAGCTTTTCCGGCAGGCCGAGACGCGCACCGGTCATCCGATCCTCGGTCAGCCGCCAACCGATGCTCTCGGAAAAATGCGGCAGTGCTTCGGTGGAATTGTCTTCTTGCCGGGCGACGCTTGCTTCGCCGGTGGCATGCTTGCGGGCGGCCTTGACCGACCGGTGCCGGCGCGCGTTGTTGGTCGGCTCGGCGGGCGGGCCGGTCGCATTTTGCAGCGCCACCACGTCGGCGTTCGGTTCGCGCGCATGCGTCTGCGGTGCGAGCGCTGGCGCGCACGCCGCCACCACGCCGACAATAATGGCCGCGGACTTAAAGCCCATGATCCCTCTCCCCCCAAAACTATCCGAATTGGGCGGAAACGCCAATTGTGGCTGCCACAACGGTATTAGTGGTTCCACGCCCCGTTCAAGCTTATGTTTGCAGCATGCTTAGCGCCGACGAGCTTGAACGTTACGCACGCCACATCGTTTTGCCGGAGGTTGGCGGCCCCGGCCAGGCGGCATTGCGGAATGCGCGGGTGCTGGTGATCGGCGCCGGCGGGCTCGGCGCCCCGCTCCTTCTCTATCTCGCCGCCGCCGGAATCGGCACGCTCGGCGTCGTCGACGATGACGCCGTGTCGCTGTCGAACCTCCAGCGCCAGGTGATCCACGCTACGCCCGATGTCGGCAAACCGAAGGTTGCCAGCGCCGCCGCCGCCATCGGCCGACTCAATCCGCATGTGACAGTCAAGCCGCATCACGCACGGCTCTCCGCGCAAAACGCCCTCGATCTGATTGGCGCCTACGACATCGTCGCCGACGGCTCGGACAATTTCGCCACCCGCTACCTGGTGTCCGATGCCTGTTATTTGGCGAACAAAGTCCTGGTCACCGGCGCGCTCGGCCGATTCGACGGCACACTGACCACCATCCGCGCGCATCAGCGCGGCGCCGACGGCAAGCCAAATCCGACCTACCGGTGCCTGTTTCCGGAACCGCCGCCGCCCGGCACGGTGCCGGCCTGCGCCGAGGCCGGCATCCTTGGCGCGCTTGCCGGCGTCATCGGCGCCATGGCGGCGCTCGAAGTCATTCGCGAGATTGTCGGCTTCGGCGAAGGTCTGGTCGGCCGGCTCGTCATGCTCGATGCGCAGGCCATGCGCTTTGAGTCATTAAGCTACGCGTGGGACCCGAAAAACCCACTCTCCGGCGAGCATCCGACCGTCAAGAATTTATCGGGCCACATTTGAAGTCGGCAACCTGCCCCGCGCATTGCGATCGGCCGACGACATCCTTGATTCTTGACAACAACCGCCTAAAGGAACCCAATCTCCGTAAACCTAGAGAAGCGACAGGGAGGACGAGCGATGGCGGACCGATCAGGAACCTACGACTCCAATCGGTCTACAAATACCTCGCCGCGCTATTCGTCCCAGGTATCGCAGGCGCGGACCTCGAACTACTCCGGCACGTCCTATTCCGGCAGGTCCTACTCCGATACGTCCAGCGAGGCGCGCAGTACCACCTCGCCGAGTTACACGTCGCCGGCGCCGCAGCCGCAAAGCTCAAGCTATGTCAGCGGCGCCAACGAAATCCGCGGCGCCGACATGATCGCCGAGTATCTGGTCAAGGAGAAGGTGCCCTACATTCTCGGCTATGCCGGCCACGGCGCGATCGGCCTGCTCGACGGCATCTACAAACAGACAGACCGCATCCGCCATATCCAGCCGCGCATCGAACAGGCAGCGGGATTCATGGCGGACGTCTATTACCGCCTGACCGGCGATCCGCTCGCCGTCTATGCCTCCACCGGCCCCGGCCCCATGAATATGATGATTTCGGTGGCCAACGCCTTCTATGACGCCTCGGCGTTCTTTCTCGTTACCGGCAACGTACCGACAACCCAATTCGATACCGGCGCTCTGCAAGACGACTACCGCTATCACGGCGACATGTCGTCGATGTTCACGCCAATCGTCAAAAAATCCTGGCGCATTCGCAAGGTCGAGGATCTGGTCAAGGCTCTGCCCGACGCTTTCAGTATGATGCGCACCGGCAGGCCGGGGCCCGTGCACTTCGACATGCCCTACGACCTTTACATACGGACGGCGCCGGTCTCGACGCCGGATCCGGCGGTGCACGGACAGCCGCTCAACTGGCGCACCACGGTTGCCGACGAGACCGTCGAGAAGGCGCTCAGTCTTCTGGTCGGCGCGCAGCGGCCGTTGATCCTCGCCGGCGGCGGCGTGCGCATCGGACGCGCCTACGACGAGTTGAAGGCGTTCGCCGAGCTGGTCGACATCCCGGTCTATACGTCCTTTATGGGTAAAAGCGTGCTGCCGTCCGATCATCGGCTCAATGTCGGTGTCGCCGGCGTCTGGGGCGAATATCCCGCCACCGAAGCGGCCCGCAATGCCGACGTCATCCTCGCCATCGGCGCCCGCTTCAACGACCTGCATACCGGCTCGTGGCTGCCCGGCTACGTCTACAACATCCCGCCGACGCGATTGATCCAGGTCGATATCGACCCGGAAGAGATCGGCCGCAACTATCCGGTCGAGATCGGCATGGTCGGCGACGCTAAAGCGTTCCTCGCACAGGCGCACCGTATCGCGCGCTCAAAGAATCTCCGCTTCGGCTACAGCAGTACGTGGCACAAGGAGATCGACGCCTGGCGCGCCGACTGGCGCAATTACTGCGAACCGTTCGAGCGTTCCAACGAAGTGCCGATAGAGCCGCGGCGGATGCTGGCGGAGATGAACAAGATTTCTCCGCCCGATACGGTGATGGTCGACGACGTCGGCAATTGCCAGGTCTGGTCGGAGCAATATTGGCGAACGCGGACTCCGGGCCTGCACTTCACCGCCGGTGGCTTCGCCGCCATGGGCTTCGGCGTCGCCGGCGTCATGGGCGCGCGGCTGGCCCGGCCCAATTCGCCCTGCGTGACGCTCTGCGGCGACGGCGGCTTCATGATGATGCCGCACGTCATTGCCACCGCGGTCGAACAAAATCTTCCCGCCGTCTGGGTGCTGCAGAACAACTATGCCATCGGCACCATTCGCGACCTGCAACGCGTCTACCATGACGGCCGTGAGATCGGCACGAGCTTCGTCAACCAGCAGACCGGACAATTGTGGAATCCGGACTTCGCCAAGATGACCGAAGCAATGGGCGGGCGTGGCATTCGCATCGACCATCCCGACCAGTTCGGCGATGCCTATCGCGAAGCGATCCGTTCCAACGTGCCGACCGTGCTCGACGTGATCATCAACCGCGATACCAGCATGCCGGTCGTCGGCACCTGGCAAATGCCGCCGATTCCGGAGGTGCAGCCCACCTTCGGCAAGCGGAAGATTCGCTGAGGTCCTTAGGACTCCCAGATCACCGCGCCTGGCGGTGATAGACGCTATTCGGCCGCATGTCGGTCGCCGAGGCCACGCGGTTCGTCATATTAAAGAAGGCGGCGACCGAGCCGATGTCCCAGATATCGCGATCGGTGAAACCCGTGTCACGCAAAATCCGGCGATCCGCATCCTCGATTTGCCACGGTTCGGCGGTGAGCTTGACGGCAAAGTCGAGCATGGCGCGCTCGCGCTTCGAGAGCCGCGCGGCGCGGTAGTTCATCACCATCAATTCGCCGAGCGCGGGATCGCCGGATAGCGTCCGCACGGCCGCACCATGCGCGACCAAACAGTAATAACAGCGATTGTGGGAGGAAACCGCGACCGCGATCATCTCACGCTCGAGCTTGCTCAAGCCCGATGGCGCCAGCATGAGGTCGTTATACATGGCGACGAAACCCGACAGTTTGAACGGATCGAAGGCATAGGCTTGCAGCACGTTCGGCACGAAACCGAGCTTCTCCTCGCATTTGGCGAAATAGGCCGCCATCTCCGGCGACAGGGGCGCTGGCGAAAGCTTGAGCGCGGTAATGTCGGTGTCGTCGCCTTTCGTTGCGGACGGACGCCTCGTCTGGGCGCGCTGTTTACGGGCGGTCGTACTGCGGCGCTTTGGCATCTGGTCCGGTCTTTCTCTGTCTATCGCCCTCGGAGGCGGTGGATAGAATGACATTATAGTTTGTCGCTGTAGCGGAAGTGCATATAGCGCGGCTATTATCGCGGCATCCCGCCGGATGAGCGACAGGGGGATTATATGGCCGTGCAGAACATTCCCCGACCGGTGGATGAAGGTGCAAGCGAACCCGTCCTCGACGCCGCCGCCGCGCTGTTGCGGGAGCACGGGCGCGAAATGTCGCCGGATTTCATCGTCGATCTCTATGCCCACGCAGCCGCCGACGATCTCGACCGCTATACGCCGGACGAGATCGCCGCCATCGGCGAGGACGCTTGGTCGTTTCTGCTCGAGCGAACGCCCGGGGCGCCGAAGATCGCCTTTACCCCGGCGCGGCAGACGCCCGGCGTGACGGTGCTCAACATCCTCAATGACGACATGCCGTTCCTGGTCGATTCGGTGCTCAGCGAACTGACCGAGCGCGGTCTCGACGTCCGGCTCCTGGCGCATCCCGTTTTCACCGTCGAGCGCGATGCCGGCGGACGGCTCGTTCACTTCAGGGGCGTCCGCCGAGGCGACGGTCAACGCGAAAGCTTCATCCACGTCCATGCCGCCAACATCGAAGACGCCGGCGCGCAGGCCGAAGTCGTCCGCGCGATCGAGGGCGTGCTTGCCGACGTGCGGGTCAGCGTGCAGGACTGGCGTGCGATGCTGGCGCGCGCCAGCGAGGTCACGGCCGAACTGCGCGCCAATCCGCCGCCGCTGCCGGCAGATGAGATCGCCGAAGCGGTCCAGTTTCTGCAGTGGATCGCCGCCGACAATTTCACGCTGCTCGGCGCCCGCGACTACGCTTACACCGACAGCGAGCATGCCCTGGAGCCGCTATTCGAAACCGGGCTCGGCTTGCTGCGCTCGCGCGACATGCGGTTGCTTCGCCGCGGCGAGCAGCTGATGACGATCACGCCGGAAATCATCGAATTTCTGAAAGAGCCGAAGCTGTTGATCGTCACCAAAGCGGCGGTGCGATCACGCGTCCACCGCCGCGTGCATCTCGACTATATCGGGGTCAAGCGTTTCGACGCCGACGGCAATCTGGTCGGCGAGCGGCGTTTCTGCGGTCTGTTCACCTCGACCGCTTACACGCGCTCGGTGCGCGCCATTCCTTATCTGCGCCGCAAGGTCGATCACATCTTCAGCCGCGCCGGTTTCGATCCGTCGAGCCACTCCGGTAAGGCGCTGATCAATGTGATCGAGCAATATCCGCGCGACGAATTATTCCAGATCGACGAGGACACGCTCTACCAGTTCGCGCTCGCCATCATGCAACTCGACCAGCGCCCGCGCGTGCGCGTGTTGCCGCGCCGCGACCGTTTCGACCGCTTCGTGTCGATCCTGGTTTACGTTCCGCGCGAGCGTTACGACAGCCAGATCCGAGCCCGGATCGGCGAGTATCTCGCCATTGCGTACAAGGGTCGCGCGCGTGCCTTCTACCCGTTTTTCCCGGAAGGCCCGCTGGTGCGCGTCCACTTCATCATCGGACGCTACGATGGCGAGACGCCGAATATCGACCGCGCTGTGCTCGACCGCGCGGTCGAAAATATCGTGCGCAACTGGGTCGACCGCCTGGGCGAAGCGCTGGCGGCACACGCGCCGCAGCAGGCGCACACGCTGTCGGTACGCTACCGCAGCGCATTTCCGGTCGATTACCGCGAAGTCTACGCGCCGGCGACGGCGGTGGCCGATATCGCGGTCGTCGAGGCACTGACCGCCGAGCACCCGCTCGGCGTCGAGCTCTATCGTGAGGCCGGCGACGAAGCGACAAGCGCCGGGCTGAAGGTTTTAAGCCACCGCCGCCCAATCCCGCTCTCCGAACGCGTGCCGGTTCTGGAGAATATGGGCTTCCGCGTCGTCGACGAGCGCACCTATCACATCGAACCGGACGACGCGGCCGACGTCTGGTTTCACGACATGACGCTGGAAAGCGCGCTCGGCGAGGCGTTCGATTTGCCGGCGCTCAAGGACAAGCTCGAAGCAAGCTTCCTCGCGGTGATGAGCGGTCACGCCGAGAATGACGGCTATAATGCGCTGACGCTCGCCACCGGCCTGGTCTGGCGCGATATCGCGTTGATCCGGACATTATCGCGTTTCCTGCGGCAAGTGCGGGTATCGTACTCGCAGGATTACATGTGGACGACGTTGCGCAAGCACGCCGCAATCGCGGCCGAGATTGTCGCGTTGTTTCATGCTCGCTTCGATCCGGCGCTCGGCCCGGCGGATGGCGAGCGCGCCACACCTCAGGAGCTGATCACCGCCAACATCGAAACCGCCTTGCAGGCGGTCGACAGCCTTGACGAGGACCGGATCGTGCGCCGCTTCGTCAACGCCGTGCAGTCGGCGATCCGCAGCAATTTTTATCAGCGCGGCGACGACGGCCGGCCGAAGCCGTTGATCTCGGTAAAATTTGCCAGCCGCAAGCTCGACGGCATGCCGTTGCCGCGGCCGTTGTACGAGATTTTCATCTATTCGCCGCGCGTCGAGGGCGTGCATTTGCGCTTCGGCAAGGTCGCCCGCGGCGGCATTCGCTGGTCCGACCGACCGCAGGATTTCCGCACCGAAGTCCTCGGCCTGGTCAAAGCGCAGAACGTCAAGAACGCGGTGATCGTACCGGTCGGCGCCAAGGGCGGCTTCGTACCGAAGCGGCTGCCGCGCGGCGGACCGCGCGACGCCATCCAGGCCGAGGGCACCGCCTCTTACAAACTGTTCATTTCGACACTGCTCGACATCACCGACAATATCGGCACTGGCACCGTTGGCGTCATACCCCCGACTAACGTCGTGCGGCATGAGGGCGACGATCCTTACCTGGTGGTCGCCGCCGACAAAGGCACCGCGACGTTCTCCGACATCGCCAACGCCATCGCCATCGACCACGGTTTCTGGCTCGGCGACGCTTTCGCATCCGGCGGCTCGGCCGGCTACGACCATAAAAAAATGGGCATCACCGCCCGCGGCGCATGGGAGTCGGTGCAGCGCCACTTCCGCGAAATGGACACCGACATCGGCAAGACGCCATTTACTGCGGTCGGCGTCGGCGACATGTCCGGTGACGTATTCGGCAACGGCATGCTGCGGGAAACCACGACGCGACTGCTCGCCGCGTTCGATCACCGCGACATTTTCATCGACCCCAATCCGGACCCGCAAAAAACCTTCGCGGAAAGACAGCGCCTGTTCGACCTGCCGCGTTCGAGCTGGCAGGATTACGACAAGGCGCTGATCTCGCAGGGCGGCGGCGTCTATTCGCGTGCAGCCAAGGAAATCAGACTGATGCCGGAGGCGCAGAGCCTGCTCGGCATCGGCGAAAAGGTCACGCCGCAGGAATTGATGCGGGCGATCCTCAAAGCGCAGATCGACCTCCTCTTCTTCGGCGGCATCGGCACGTATGTCCGCGCCGCCGACGAAGCCGACGAGGCGGCGGGCGACCGCGCCAACGATCCAATCCGCATCACCGGCGCCGAACTTCGCTGCAAGGTGATCGGCGAAGGCGCCAATCTCGGTATGACCCAGCGCAGCCGCATCGAGGCGGCATTGCACGGCGTGCGGCTCAACACCGATGCCATCGACAATTCCGCCGGCGTCAACACCTCCGATATGGAGGTCAATATCAAGATCGCGCTGTCGATCCCGGTGCGCGACGGGCGGCTGACGACGGATGCGCGCAACGTGCTGCTGGCCAAAATGACCGACGAAATCGCCGGTCTCGTTCTGCGCAACAACTACCTGCAGACGCTCGCGCTGTCGCTGTCGCAGCGGCGCGGCATGGAAGATTTCGGCTTTTTGCAGCGGCTGATCCAGACGCTGGAAACGCGCGGCCAGCTCGACCGCACGGTCGAGTTCCTGCCCGACGATCTGCAACTCACCGAGCGCCGGCGCCGCTCGCAATCCTTCACGCGGCCGGAACTGTCGGTGCTGCTGGCCTATGCCAAACTCAGCCTGTACGACGATCTCCTGGAATCGACCGTGCCGGACGACCGCTATCTCGCCCGTGAGCTCGGCCGCTATTTCCCCAAAGAGATTGCGGCGCAATTTCCCGACGCGCTCGAGCATCATCGGCTGCGACGCGAAATTATCGCCACCCAGCTCTCCAACTCGATGATCAACCGCGGCGGTCCGTCGCTGATCGTGCGTATTTCCGACCAGACCGGCGCTGCACCAGCCGCCATCGCGTCGGCCTTTGCCGCGGTTCGCGACAGTTATGGCATGACCACCCTCAACGGCGCGATTGACAGTCTCGACAATCGCATTACCGGCAAGCTGCAGCTCGATCTCTACGCGGCGGTGCAGGATCTTCTGCTCGACCGCATCATCTGGTTCCTGCGCAATGTCGATTTGAGCAAAGGCCTCGCCGACGTGGTGACGCATTATCGCGACGGCATCGCTGCGGTCGCTGCCGCGCTTGACCACGCATTGTCCGAAGATCGCTTGCAGGCGCGCGCCAATCGCCGGCAGGAACTGCGTCAGGCGGGCGTCCCTGACGAACTCGCCGGTGTGATCGCCAATCTCGGTCCGCTGGGTGCCGCGCCCGATATCGTGCTGGTCGCCGACCGCACCGGCAAGCAGGTCGCCGAAGTAGCGGCCACGTATTTTGCCGCTGGCGCCTTCTTCCGGCTCGATCATATTGCCGACGCGGCAAATGCTATTCCGATATCGGATTATTTCGACCGGCTGGCGCTCGACCGCGCGCGCGATTCGATCGGCGTCGCCGAGCGCCGGCTGACCGCGGCAATGGTGACCGCCGGCACCGCCGGGACTGAAGCAGTCGAAGCCTGGGTCGCGCCGCGCAAGGCAGAGGTCGAACGAATCCGCGGCGCCATCCACGAGATCGCCAATTCCGGTCTTACGTTGTCGAAGCTCGCGGTCGCTGCGAGCCTGCTCGGTGATCTGGTGAAAGACTGACCGCCCATGACAAAAAGAACCCCAAGCAAATACGCGCTTGGGGTTCTTAGTCGTTGCCTCAAAACTTAGGCTTATTGGACCGGGCGGCGGGGTGTCGGGGAGGGGAAGCCGTCCGGCCGGCCTAATGTTCTGGAAATATGTGGCCGCCGACCCGATGCAACACAGATCACGCGTTAGTGTGAGGCGCCGCGGCAAAACGCGCACCTTGATAGTGGCGGCCATCGCCGGCGAAAGCCGACGCCACCACAAACAAAACAGCTAACCCATTGCGGCGCCTCAAATCCGCGCCAGCGTTCCATTTCATCCGGCCGCCCCGTCCAGCGACGATATGCATGCCAACCATGCGCGCGTTGCGGGCCGTGTCGCTCCTGCGCTACGATCAGACGATGTCCGCCGCAATTGCCGCACATGCGGTGAGATCAAAACCATGACCGCGATCGCTGGGATTGCGCCGATCTATGCCGTAGCCGGCTTTGTCATCGGCATGCTGGTTGGCATGACCGGCGTTGGCGGCGGCTCGCTGATGACTCCGGTCTTGATTTTGCTGTTTGGAATTCACCCGGCCGTCGCGGTCGGCACCGACCTTTTGCACGCTGCAGTGACTAAGACCGCCGGCAGCCTGTTGCACGGCTTCAGTAGGACGATCGAATGGGGGATCGTGCGGCGACTCGCGGCCGGCAGCATGCCGATGACGGCAATCACCATCCTGGCGATGAGCGCGTTCGATATCAACGGCGCGGCCGGGCGCGTACTGATCAATGTTGTGCTGACAATAGCCCTGGTCGTCACGGTGGTGGTGCTGATCTTTCGCGACCGAATCGTGAAACGCTACGCCGACCGCCTCGGCATGCTGACGCCAAAGCAAACCAGCGTCCTGACGGTGATCGCCGGCGGCATTCTTGGAACGATCGTGTCGATTTCGTCGGTCGGCGCCGGCGCGATCGGCGCGACCTGCCTCATTCTGCTGTACCCGAAACTCCCGACCGCGCGAATCGTCGGGTCGGACATCGCTCACGCGGTTCCGCTCACACTACTCGCCGGCATCGGACATTGGGCGTTGGGCTCGATCGATCTGCAAATCTTCGTGTATCTGATCGTCGGATCGGTACCCGGCATCCTGCTGGGCAGCTATTTGGCGATCCGGATTCCGGAACGCGCGCTCCGCGTGGTGCTGGCGGCAGTCCTGGCGGTGGTCGTGGCGAAATTGGTGATCGGCTTATTGCCGCCCGGCGCCAACATGGTGGCGTCGGAATCACCCCATTGATGCGCCGTAGCAGTGCAGATCGCCACCATGCACGTCTAGCCACGCCTTGGCGCGTTCGTGATCCGGACAGACCCGCGCGACCAGCCGCCAGAACCGTACCGAGTGATTCATTTCGACAAGATGCGCCACTTCATGCGCCGCGAGGTAATCGAGGACAAACGTTGGCGCAAGAATGAGCCGCCACGAATACGACAGCGCGCCGGCGGTCGAACACGAGCCCCAGCGGCTGGCTTGATCGCGCATTGAGACACGCCGCGCCTGCACCCCGAGTTCAGCGGCAAACTTCCGGCTTGCCGCTTCGAGGTCGCGTCTTGCTTCGCGCCGCAGGAAGTCGCCGACGCGGCGGGCGACATGCGGAGCATCGCCGGCGACGCACAGCAGCAATTCGCCGTCGTCATCCGCCTCGATCCACGCGGTGCCGCGTATGCCGCTCCGGTGCGTAATCCGATGCGGTACGCCGCGCAGCGGAAACACCGTGCCGTCGGCGAATGCCACCGCCTGCGGCAGCCGATGCAGCCGCGCCGCGATCCAGGCGCCGTGTTTTTGTGCGAATGCGCACGCTTCTTTGAGCGTCCCGCGCGGCGGCATGGTGAGGATCACATCACGGGTCGCCGCCGTAATGCGCATCGTATAACGGCGCGCCTGCCGATGCCGGCGCAGGCGCACGAGATAAACCGCTTTGTCAAAAGCGACTTCGATCGCCTGAGGCTCGGTGGACCGACGATAGAGCAGCGCGCGGAGCGGCATGGCAGACAATCCCGAACCGGACCCGATTCGGATCATGCCAGATTCGAGGCGGTTTGACTGGGCGTTTGACTGGGCGATTGCACGCCTGCCGCGGGTCTAAGCCGATTGCCGTCCGATGCCCGGCACGATGCTGATGTCGGCCGGATGGGGCTCGCCGCGGCCGAACCCGGTGCGCTTGCCTCGAGCGCTGTGCGCCATCGACAGCGCAAAGTCGGAAATGCGCGGTGCGATCTCGGCGCGGAAGCGCGAGCCGTTGAACACGCCGTAATGCCCGACGCCCGGCTGCAGCCAGTGTGCTTGCCGGTCGGCCGGAATATTGACGCACAGCCCGTGCGCCGCCTCGGTCTGGCCGACGCCGGAGATGTCGTCGTGCTCGCCTTCCACGGTGAACAGCGCCACGCGCCGGATGGCGCGCAGATCGACCGGACGGTCACGATGCATCATCTCGCCTTTCGGCAGCGCGTAGCGCACGAACACAGCATCCACCGTTTGCAGGTAATAATCGGCCGCCAGGTCCATGACCGCGAGATACTCGTCGTAGAATTCCTTGTGCTTATGGGCGGAGTCGCCGTCGCCCTTCACCAGATTGAGGAACAAATCCCGGTGCGCCTCGATATGCCGATCGAGATTCATGCTGACAAAGCCGTGCAGCTGCAAAAATCCCGGATATACGTCGCGCATGTAACCGGGATTCGGAAACGGCACTTTGCTGATCACATTCTGCTTGAACCAGCCGATGCCGCGCCGCGCGGCAAGCTTGTTCACGCCGGTCGGGTTGACGCGGGTGTCGATCGGCCCGCCCATCAGCGTCATGGAAATCGGCGCATAGGGATCGTCGTCAGCGTCCATCAGCGCGGCCGCAACCATCACCGGCACCGCCGGCTGGCATACTGCGACCACGTGCGTTTCGCCGCCGAGCACATGCAGAATTGAAATCAGGTAATCGACGTAATCGTCGAGATCGAACGGCCCTTCCGACAGCGGCACCGTGCGCGCGTCGTTCCATTCGGTGATGTAAACTTCGTGGTTCGGCAAAAACGCTTCGACCGTGCCGCGCAACAAAGTGGCGAAGTGCCCGGACATCGGCGCAACGATCAGAAGCTGCGGTTGCGGCCGGCGCGGCCGACGCTCAAACAGCCGCTCGAAGTGCAAGAGCCGGCAGAATGGCTGTTCCCAAACGCTCTTGATATTCACCGGCACCCGTTCGCCGCCGACCAGCGTCGACTCGATCCGCCATTCCGGGCGGTCGTAGCGGCGTGTCGAGCGCTCGAACACTTCGGCCGCGGCGGCGATCGATCTGCCAAAGGTCGTGTGATAGAGCGGATTGAGCGGATTCTTGAACGCGAGCCGCGTGGCGTCGGCTAAAACGCGCGACGGACCGAGCGCCGCGTGGCCCATCTCATAGAGGCTGTAAAGCGGCGTCGAAGCCAAGCCGGCCGGCAAAGCGGGAGCGCCGCCAAACTCGCCAATGGCCATTGATGGATCCCGCCCCGGCTGCTGCAATGCAGCAATTCGTGTCTGATATGTCATGCCGGTATCATAAATGCAATTTTCTCCTTATTCGTTACATGGGGATAGCGTGGGGTTTTCCCCAATGTTCCGAGGCAAATAGGCCGATACGCCGCCGGCTATTCGCCGGTTTGCATCAGCGACCCGTGCCGGCGTGCGCTTTTCAATAGGGTCAGAAACCCCATCACACCGAGGGCGAACAGCACCAGGTTCAGCCCCAGAGCCTCCACCATCAGATCGGCGCGGAAGACGTGGTTGATCAGCAGCGCACGCATGCCTTCAAACACGTAAGTCGGCGGCAGAATCCACGCCGCCGGCTGCAACCACACCGGCAACGTCGTGACCGGGTAGTAGACGCACGCGAGCGGCATGAACACGAACATGATCGACCAGGCAAAATTCTCCGCGCCGAGACCGTTGCGCAACACCAGACCGGACACGAAAATTCCCACCGCCCAGCTGGTGAGCATCAGGTTGAGAAAAAATGCCACTAAAGCCAGGCCGAGCCCGTAGAGGTTGAAGCCAAAGAACGCGATCGCGAGCAGCGAGACCGGTATGGCGCCGACCGCAAGCCGCACGATGCTCATCACCATCAGCGCAATAATGAATTCGAACGGCCGCAGCGGCGACATCATCAGGTTGCCGATGTTGCGCGACCACATTTCCTCCAGAAACGCGATCGAGAAGCCGAGCTGGCCGCGAAACAGAATGTCCCACAGCAGCAAAGCGCCGATCAGCGTGCCACCGGCGCGGGCGAAAAAGCCGGCATTCTGCATCACATAGACCTGGATGAAACCCCAGGTGATCATCTGCACCAGCGGCCAATAGATGAGATCGAGAAGCCGCGGCCATGACGAGCGCAATAAATACCAGTAGCGCAGGACCATCGCCGCAATCCGTCGCGGCGAGAAAGCGATCGCGTTTTCCGTGCGCGTACTCATTGCGCGGCCTCGCGCGGCTCGTCGCGCCGGCGCGCGACGTCGAGGAAGACTTCCTCCAGCGTGCCGCGGCCGTAACGGGCGAGAAGCCGCTCCGGCGTGTCGTCGTCCTCGATGCGCCCCTGCTTCATGATGATGACGCGCGCACAGAGCCGCTCCACCTCGATCATATTGTGCGAGGCAAGCAGCACCGTGGCGCCGCGCTCGCGGCAATAGCGTTCGAGCCACGCGCGTACCCAATCGGCGGTGTCGGGGTCGAGCGACGCGGTCGGCTCGTCGAGCAGCAGCAGCTCAGGGCTGTTGATCAGCGATTTGGCGAGTGAGACCCGCGTTTTCTGTCCGGCCGAGAGCTTGCCGGTCGGCCGGTCAAGCAAGTCGGTCAAATCGAGCGTCTCGGCGAGCTCCGCGATCCGGCCACGGACGTCGGGGACGCCGTAGAGCATGCCGAATACTGTGAGATTCTGCCGGATGGTGAGACGCATCGGCATGTCGACATACGGGCTCTCGAAATTCATTCGATGCAGCACGCGATAGCGTTGCCGCGGCATCTCGGCGCCCAACACGGTGACCCTGCCGGAGGTGGGCATCAGAAGACCCATGAGCATGGCGATCGTGGTGGTCTTGCCGGCCCCGTTGCCGCCCAGGAGGCCGGTGATCGAACCGGGCGCAATGGAAAATGAAATGCCGTCGACCGCCGGCATCTTCTTGTAGATTTTAACGAGCCGTTCGACTTTGATGGCAGGTGCGGCAGGCATGACGGCGCAGATGTGGCGTGTGCCACCGGTGAAGGCAAGGGAGCGAGACGCGGCCAACCTGATGGTCCGTCCGCAAGCATGGTGATTGAGCATGAAAGTAGGACTTTTCGACCACATCGAATACGGCGAGCGGCCGGTGGCGCAGCTCTACGACGAACGGCTGCAATTCGCCCAAGCCGCCGAAGCCGCCGGTATCTATTGCCTGCACCTTGCCGAGCACCACGCCACACCGCTTTGCCTCGTTCCGGTTCCGGGTGTCTTTCTCGGCGCGCTGGCGCGCGCGACCACGACCATGCGCATCGGCCCGCTGGTCTATTTGCTGCCGGTCTACACGCCGCTGCGGTTGATCGAAGAGATTTCCATGCTCGATCACCTCAGCCACGGCCGTCTCGAAGTCGGCGTCGGCCGCGGCGTATCCCCGCATGAGCTTCGCTTCCACAAGGTCTCGTTCGACTATTCTCGCGAAATTTTCGTCGACGCATTCAAATGCATCAGCGCCGGGCTCACCACCGATCGGCTCACTTACAAGAGCGAACACTTCAATTACGACAACGTGCCGATCGCGATGCGGCCGTTGCAACAACCGCATCCGCCGTTCTGGTACGCCTCCACCAACGCCGAGGGCGCGAGCTGGGCCGGCGAGAACGGCGCGCATTTCGTGACGTTGGGCCCGGTGAAGATGGCGAAGGTCGCGATCGACGCCTACAAAACTGCTCTCGCCAAGCGCGGCGGCGCCGCCCAGCCGAAGCCGGAATTTTCCGGCGGCGCGGCGGTCGGCATTCAGCGACTCATCATGGTTGCCGACAGTGAGGCGGAGGCGCGGCGTTTCGGCAAGCCGGCGCTTGACCGCCACGTCGCGCACCTGACCTGGCTGCGCGACAAGCTCGGCAACACCGCGGGCCTGCATTTGCCGTTCGGCGCCGACTACGATGCCTGGGTGGCGAACGGCACCGCCATTGCCGGCACGCCGGACCAGGTGCGCGCCGAACTTGAGCGGCAGATGGCCGAACTCGGCGCCAACTATCTCTTGACCTACATCTTCTTCGGCAACATGCCGCTCGCCGACGCGCTGCGATCGCTTGAACTATTCAAGACCGAGGTGATGCCGCATCTGGCCAAGCTGTGACTTTTTCGCACGGCGTCATTACGAGCCAGCGGGCAGTCGCGCGTTCACGCCCGTGTACGCGCTGTTGCCTGGAGGGGCCGGACCGAATAGCTCAATCGCCGATCGGCGCTCCGAGGGGGGTAAGGTACTTCCCGTCGAAGACCGACAACTGCAATTTCTTGAATATGTTGTAGTCGTCGGGACTGGTATTGACGGTGATCTCCGGCTGCAGCATCGACGCCTTGAATTGGTGAAAGCTTGTGGCCTGCTTCATCACATTTTCGCGCGTCAGCAGATCGCCGCATCTCCGCAGGACGTCGACCACAAGCTGCCCTTCGACGTAGGCCGCTCCGTTCAAGCCATCGAGCTTGTCCCCGGCGGGATCGTATTTATCCATCCAGCCGAGGTAGGCTTGAATGTCAGGATCGCTCTGCTTGGAAGGGTCCGACGGGTCGACGAACACCGACGATGAGATTGCCCCCTTCGCTGCGTCGACACCTGCCGGCAGGTATGTTCTGGTGATGGAAACGGCGGGAAAAGCGACGAATGTGAGCGGGTGCCAATCGAGTTCACGGGTTTTCCGCAGCGCCTGCACCGTTTGCTTTTGGGTCGCGGCGATGAGCAACACGTCCGCGCCACTGCCGCGCAGGAGAATCATCTGTGAATCGACCGTGGGGTCGCTCAACTCGAAGCTCTGGGTGCTGACCACCATCTTGTCCGCCTTCGACCCGAGCCGCGCGCGCATGCCGTTTAGATATTCCTTGCCGAAATCGTCGTTCTGATAAAGGATCGCAATTCGCGCGTTCGGCTTCGTATTCAAGATGTATTTTGCGAAGACCCGGACCTCGGTAGCGTAGTTGAGCAAGCCGGACATGGACCATGGGAAATGCGCCGGGTCGTTCCAGCCCGGAAGGCCGCTTTGCAGAAAGAGCTGCGGAATCTTGTTATCGTTCAAGTATTGTCTTATCGCAAGATTCGGCGCGCTTCCCACGGGGGCATAGTCGAAAAAGATGCCGTCGGACTCGACCAGTTTGCGCGTCTGTTCGATGGTCTTGGATGGATTGAATCCGTCGTCGACAGTGATCAGCTTAATCTTGCGACCATGAATGCCGCCGTGTTCGTTAATCATGGCGAAATACGCGAGCGACGCCTTACCGAACGCGCCGTAACCGGAGACTGGTCCACTGTAGGGAGCGGTCTGGCCAAGCTTGATTTCCGTCTCGGACACGCCGGGATCGTACTTCTTCTGACCGAATGCCGCAGTCGACACGAGTATCGCTGCCACCACCGCGACTGTGCGTGCTTTTGAAATTCGGCCCATTTGTTTCCCCCTGTTGTCTTCGTTCTTAGGATTATTGTTCGGCCGGCACGTCGCCGCGCGATGCAGCGAGCGACCATCCTATTCGTCGCGGATGTAGTTCCCGGCCTGGAAAACGATCGGCCGCTCCGCTGGATCAAAGCTCACGCCGATTGGATCGCGGCCGTCGGCGACGGAGCTGAGCTGCTCCTGAAGCATTCGTCGCATGATGAGGATACCGCGATCCGACTGCGCAAAATGCTCTTCCGAGTGAATGGTGATCCGTCCTTGTCCCACCTGCGCTTCGTAATCGCCCGGATGGCGCCGATGCTCCTCCTCGTTCATGTCGCACCAGTCCTTGCCATTGAATTTGGATCGCATGCGGCCGAGATCGCCTTTTTGTTTGACGCGGCCGGCGACATAAATGCGGAAGGATATATCGTCAATCGGCAGGACCCAGCCGATAGATTCGACCCGGGCGAATTGGGCAACGCGCGGATTCGGTACCACGCGCAAGGTCGGCAGTGCCGCCTCCGTGACGCGATAGAACGTCTTGCCGTCGTCCATTTTTCGAACCGACCGAGCGAGAACGCCGCGCGGGGACGGTTCGAAAGTGACGTTGGGAGTTGAAGCCATTGCGAGCGTGAACTGCGGCCCGCTGAACGACCCGTGCAAAACAGGGACGTGAAACGGATCGACGACGTTCTCGTAGTGCTGGAGCCAATTGCAGGGAATGATAACCGGTCCCCCGCCGCCGAGGGACGAATCGTCAGCCTCGACGAATTCACCGTCGTCCATGACCTCCAGGCACTCATAGGAAGGCAGTACCGGTTTTCGGTCAGGCGGGCCCAAATAAGCGAAGATTAGCCCGTATCTCTCCTCAACCGGATACCAAGGCTGACGCACCTTATCCTTGAACAGGCCGCCCTGCGGTTCGCAGGGTTGCTCGATGCAGTGGCCCTGCGCGTCGAAGAGCCAGCCGTGATAACAGCACCGAAGGCCGTTCGGCTCGACCTTGCCGTAGTAAAGCGTCGTGCCCCGATGACAGCAGCGCGCATGTAGGAGTCCCGCCCGACCTGATCCATCGCGGAAGAGAATCAAATCCTCTCCCAGCGCCCGAACTCTTCGCGGAACCCCATTCGCATCGCCGGAAAGTCCAACCGGATGCCAGTAGCGGCGAAGCAGTTCGCCCATCGGAGTCCCGCGTCCGACCTGAACGAGGTCGGCCTTGAACTCCGACTTTCGCATTTCATAGGCCGTCCCTTCGTCGCGCGGGCGCTGTGTGATGTTCACAATTCTCTCCCTGATCGACCGAGCGACGGGCCGGCGTCGGCTTCGGAGCCTCGTCGCAAGTAAAATCGCAACAGTTGATAGAGTCAACAGTTGCCCGGTCGACACGGATTTGCTCTTTTGCGCGGCATGCCAAAAAGAAAACCGTCCATCGGAGCGCAGGCTTCGGCCGCCAATGCTGCCCTGGTGTTGCAACCTGCCGGCCGACTGGTGTCAGCCAGGATTCTCATCCTGGCCAACCTGCTTCGCCGCGCCGCGGCGTCGCGTTATCGTAGGCTGCTTCGTCTCACCGGCAGCGAGTGGGGAGTGATTATGCAAATTGGCTTCGGCGCGCCGCAGACGCTCAACCAGGTTGCCAATGGCATGGGGTTGGAAAAGGCGCAGCTCAGCCGCACGGTCTCGACCCTGGTGAGGCGCCATCTCGTTTCCAAGAAAACCAATCCCAAGAACAGTCGCGAGGTGCTGATTTGGCTGACGCGTGGGGGCCGAATTCAATATCAAACCATTCGCACCGCGGGCGGAACCGCCAACGATCAGCTATTGATCGGCTTGTCGGATCGGGACCGCAAATTATTGATCCAGAAAATTGAAAGACTGACAGAACGCGCGCGCGAATTACTGAAGGTCGAGCAGGCACGCGGACCGACTTGATCGGTCGCTCACGTCCCGGACTCGCCTCCCCGCTCGCCATCGGCGCGCAGCGCGTCGGGATGCGGCATGGCGATGGCGTTGTAGCCGGAATCGACGAAGTGGATTTCGCCGGTGACGCCGGTCGACAGGTCGGAGAGCAGATAGAGCCCGGCACCGCCAAGTTCCTCGAGCGTCACGCCGCGATGCAACGGCGAGTGCCGCTGCTGAAAGGCGAACATGTAGCGCGCATCGCCGATGCCGGCGCCGGCGAGCGTGCGGATCGGCCCGGACGAGATGGCATTGACGCGGATCTTCTGCGGACCGAAGTCCACCGCGAGATAGCGCACGGCGGCTTCCAGCGCCGCCTTGGCCGGTCCCATGGCGTTGTAGTTCGGCATCGCGCGGTCGCCGCCGTTATAGGTGAGCGTGAGCATGGCGCCGCCATCCGGCATCAGCGCCGCCGCGCGCTTGGCCGCCTCGACGAACGCAAAGCACGAAATCAGCATGGTGCGCACGAAGTTGTCGCGCGTGGTGTCGGCGAAGCGGCCGGTCAACTGGGTCTTGTCGGAGAAAGCGATGGCATGAACCAGAAAATCGAGCTTGCCCCACGTCCGCTCGATTTCGGCGAAAACGGCATCGACCGAACCGGTATCCTCGACGTCGCAAGGCATCACCAGATCGGCGTTGACGGAAGCCGCCAGCGGTTTCACCCGCTTGCCGAGCGCGTCGCCCTGATAGGTAAAGGCAAGCTTGGCGCCATGAGCGCCCAGCGCTTTCGCAATCCCCCACGCAATGGAGTGGTCGTTGGCGACCCCCATGACCAGGCCGCGCTTGCCCTGCATCAAGTCGGGCATGCGTTATGTATCCAGCCGCTTAAAGACGAGCGAGGCGTTGGTACCGCCAAAGCCGAATGAGTTTGACAGCACGCAATTGAGCGTCACGCCGTCGCGGCGCTCGCGCACGATCGGCATGTCGGCGAAGGCGGGATCGAGATTCTCGATGTTGGCACTCTCGCAGATGAAGCCGTTATTCATCATCAACAGCGAATAGATCGCCTCGTGCACGCCGGTTGCGCCCTGCGAGTGCCCGGTCAGCGACTTGGTGGCGGCGATCGGCGGGCATTTGTCGCCAGAGCCGAACACTTCGCGGATCGCTTCCATCTCCTTGAGGTCGCCGATCGGCGTCGAGGTGGCGTGCGGATTGATGTAATCGACCTTCGCCCTGACGTCCTTGAGCGCCATGCGCATGCAGCGTGCCGCGCCCTCGCCCGACGGCGCCACCATGTCGACGCCGTCCGACGTCGCGCCATAACCGGCGACTTCGGCGTAGATGCGCCCGCCGCGCGCTTTCGCGTGCTCGAGTTCTTCGAGCACCAGCACGCCGGCACCCGCCGAGATGACGAAGCCGTCGCGATCGGCGTCGTAGGCGCGCGAGGCCTTGGCCGGAGTGTCGTTGAATTTCGAGGACAACGCGCCCATGCCGTCGAACAGCACGGTGAGCGTCCAGTCGAGCTCCTCGCAGCCGCCGGCAAACACCATGTCCTGCTTGCCGTATTGGATCAACTCATAAGCATTGCCGATGCAATGGTTGGAGGTCGCACAGGCCGAGGAGATCGAATACGATACTCCCTTGATCTTGAACCAGGTGGAGAGCGTGGCGGACGCGGTGGACGACATCGCTTTCGGCACCGCGAACGGGCCGACCCGTTTCGGACCCTTGGTCCGCGCGGTGTCGGCCGCCTCGACGATGGCGCGCGTCGAAGGCCCGCCTGAGCCCATGACGATGCCGGTGCGCTCGTTGGAAATTTCGCTCTCTTGCAGACCGGCATCGCGGATCGCCTGCTCCATAGCGACATGGTTCCAGGCGGCGCCGCCGCCGAGAAAGCGCATGGCGCGGCGATCGACGACTTCGCTGGCGTCGAGCGTCGGCGCGCCGTGCACCTGCGAGCGGAAGCCCAGCTCGGCGTATTTGTCCGCGCGTACGATGCCGGACTTCGCCTCGCGCAGCGAAGCAAGCACTTCTTGCGTGTTGTTGCCGATGGACGAGACGATACCCATACCGGTGACGACTACGCGTCTCATCTAAAACCTCGTCACCTGCATTTGCGGGCGGTCACCTTACGAAGCGCCGCCCGGCTGCGGCGCCGCGTCAAGGAATAATCCGACTTTTAGATCGAGCGCCTTGTAAATCACCGCGCCGTCGGCGGACAACCAGCCATCAGCGATGCCGAGCACGAGCTTGGAGCGCATGACACGCTTGATATCGAGGCCGTAGACCACGTTCTTCATGGTCGGCAGCACCTGGCCGGAGAATTTGACCTCGCCCATGCCGAGCGCGCGGCCCCTGCCGGGCGAACCGAGCCAGCCGAGGAAGAAGCCGAGCAGCTGCCACAGCGCGTCAAGCCCGAGACAGCCCGGCATCACCGGATCGCCCTTGAAGTGGCAGGGGAA
>DATKRE010000018.1:0-14412 GCA_035532335.1 Xanthobacteraceae bacterium
ACGGTCAAGGTGGAATTGCCGGTGCTTGCTATTGGCGCACCAGCACCCAACGCCGACGCCGGGGGCAGCATGGGCAACACTATGCAGGGCGGCAACATGATGCACGGCGGCGGCATGATGCAGATGGACAAGCACTGACCGACAAGCCCGGTCAGGTCACTTAGTGGAGCTTTGGATTTAACATTCGCTACCCACCTAGCGGCAGCCTCGTGAAGCGAATGTCAAATCCAAAGCTCCACTAAGACTCATATTTGCTAGTGGTCCTTTTGATTCTAACATTCGCATGAGAAGCTGCCGAATACGGATGCGAATGTTAGAATTGGACCACTAGCACGAAGAATGTCTATTCCGCCGCATGCCGAACTTGACCGCTAATCCAGCGGTCGAGATCGGCCTGCGCGCGGGTGCTGAGTGCCGATTTCTGGCCGCCGCGCGGGGCGCGACGCGCAAGCGGCGGGAACAGGCCGAAGTTTACATTCATCGGCTGGAACGAGGGGGGGCCCGCGTCGATGGTCTCGATATGACCGCCGGTAATGTGACCGAGGAGGGCGCCATGCGCCGTGGTCGGCGGCGGAATATCCGGCTGCTCGCCCAACCGCTCGGCGACAGCAAAGCGCCCGGCAAGCAGGCCGATAGCGGCGGATTCCACGTAGCCTTCGCAGCCGGTGATCTGGCCGGCGAAACGAAGCCGCGGCACGGCCTTGAGCCGGAGTACTTGGTCGAGGAGCCTCGGCGAGTTGAGGAACGTATTGCGATGCAGCCCGCCGAGCCGGGCGAATTCGGCGTTGGCGAGGCCGGGTATGGTGCGGAAGATGCGAAGCTGCTCGTTGTGTTTCAGTTTTGTCTGAAATCCAACCATGTTGAACAGCGTGCCGAGTTTGTTGTCCTGACGGAGTTGCACGACGGCGTAGGGTTTTACTTCCGGACGGTGCGCGTCGGTGAGGCCAAACGGCTTCATCGGCCCATGGCGCAATGTTTCACGGCCGCGTTCAGCCATCACTTCGACGGGCAAACAACCATCGAAATACGGAGTCGTCGTCTCGAAATCGTGGAAAGCTACTTTGTCGCCTGCAACGAGTGCATCGACAAAGGCTTCGTATTGCTCTTTCGTCAGTGGACAATTGATGTAGTCGGCGCCCGATCCCGCAGGCCCCGCCTTGTCGTAGCGCGATTGAAACCAGGCAGTCTGGAAATCGATGGTGTCGCGATGGACGATCGGCGCGATCGCGTCGAAAAAGGCGAGCGCGTCTTCACCGGTCAGCCGACGGATGGCGTCGGCGAGCGCCGGTGATGTGAGCGGGCCGGTGGCGACAATGACGCTGTCCCACTCAGCCGGCAGCACCGAGACTTCCTCCCGACGAATCTGGATCAGCGGCTCGGCCTCGATCGCGGCGGTGATGGCTGCGGCAAATCCGTCGCGGTCCACGGCCAGCGCTCCGCCTGCCGGCAGCTTACAGGCGTCGGCTGCACGCATGACCAGCGAATCGAGCCGCCGCATTTCGGCATGCAGAAGGCCGATGGCGCTTCCGCCGGCATTGTCCGAACGGAACGAGTTCGAGCAAACCAGCTCGGCCAGTTGGCCGGTTTTGTGGACGGCGGTCGAGCGAACCGGCCGCATTTCATGCAGGACGACCGGGACGCCGCTGCGCGCGATCTGCCAGGCGGCCTCGGAACCGGCAAGACCGCCGCCAATGACGTGGACGGGCTTGCGCCAGCCCGGTTGGGCAGTGTTTGTCATGGCCCGAAACTAGGCGGGTCCCGCCGCTGGCACAATCCGGACAAAGCGGTCGAGAATCACAAGGAAAATCGGACAGTTGGCGGCAAATTTTCGGTCTGCTAAATTGAGTCGTTGTCAATCGGCCAAGGCTGTCGCAGATGTCCGTTGATGCTGAAACCGTCCGCCGTGTCGCGCATTTGGCGCGGGTGGCGGTCGCCGAAGACGAGGTGGAGCATCTCCGCGGCGAGCTCAACGCGATGCTGGCGTTCGTCGAGCAATTGGCTGAGGTTGACGTTAAGAACGTCGAGCCGATGACTTCAGTGACCCCGATGACGATGAGAATGCGGAAGGATGAAGTCACCGACGGTGGCGTCGACGACGATATCGTGAGAAACGCTCCGGCAACGGAAGATCACTTTTTCCTCGTTCCGAAAGTGGTGGAATAATGTGCCTTGCCTGTGAACAAAACGGGCTTTGGCTCGCGTATCTGCGGCAGCGAGGCCTGATCACGCCCGACGGATACTTGGCAGAACAGCCGCCGTCTCTCATCGACCCAATTGAGCCGACGCTGCCACAGGTCGAGAAGAAAACGGAAAACGTGCTCGATCCGGCGCAAAAAGACCTGTTTTCCTGCGACGATCCCTCCAACGGATGACCGCTCTCACCTCGCTGACGCTGGCGCAGGCGCGTGATGCGCTGCGCAAGAAGGAATTTTCCGCGCTTGAACTCGCGGATGCGCATCTGGCGGCGATTGAAAAGGCGCGCGCCCTGAATGCCTTTGTGCTGGAAACGGCCGATCGGGCGCGTGATATGGCGCGCGCCGCCGACGATCGGTTGGCAAAAGGGCAGGCTGGTCCGCTGGAAGGCTTGCCGCTCGGTATCAAAGATTTGTTTTGCACGGCGGGCATACGCACGACGGCGTGCTCGCATATTCTGGAAAACTTCGTCCCCGCCTACGAATCGACCGTCACCGCCAATTTGTGGCGCGACGGGGCCGTACTCCTTGGCAAACTTAACAACGACGAGTTCGCGATGGGCTCGTCGAATGAAACCTCCTTTTTCGGGCCGGTGGTGTCACCCTGGCGACGTGCGGGCGCGAATACGAAGCTGGTGCCCGGCGGTTCTTCGGGCGGTTCGGCGGCGGCGGTAGCGGCTAATCTGTGCGTCGGGGCAACCGGGACCGATACTGGCGGATCGATCCGCCAGCCGGCGGCTTTTTGCGGCGTTGTCGGATTAAAGCCGACCTACGGGCGTTGTTCGCGCTGGGGCGTCGTCGCGTTTGCATCTTCGCTTGATCAGGCCGGACCGTTTGGCCGCAGCGTGCGCGATTGCGCGATCCTGTTGCGCTCGATGGCCGGTCCGGACCCCAAGGACACGACCTGCGCCGATCTCCGGGTGCCCGATTACGAACAGGCGATTGGGGCCTCGGTTAAAGGCAAGCGCATCGGTCTTCCGAAGGAATACCGGATGCCGGGCATGGCCGCCGAGATCGAATCGTTATGGCAACATGGAGCGCAATGGCTCAAAGACGCCGGCGCCGAAACGATCGAGATTTCTCTTCCGCACACTCAATACGCTTTGCCCGCATACTACATCGTCGCGCCCGCGGAAGCCTCTTCCAATCTCGCGCGCTACGATGGCGTGCGTTATGGGTTGCGTCTGCCGGGCGCCGACGTCACCGATATGTACGAGCAAACGCGCGCGGCTGGATTCGGCAAGGAGGTGCGGCGGCGCATCATGATCGGCACTTATGTGCTGTCCGCCGGTTATTACGAGGCCTACTACTTGCAGGCGCAAAAAGTCCGCACGCTGATCAAGCGCGATTTCGAAACATGTTTTGCGGCGGGAATTGATGCCATTCTTACACCGACCGCGCCTTCGGCGGCGTTCGCCATCGGCGAAAAAGGCCGCGCTGATCCGATCGAGATGTACCTCAACGACGTGTTCACGGTGACGGTGAACATGGCCGGCTTGCCGGGCATCTCGGTACCGAGCGGCCTGGACGCACAAGGTTTGCCGCTCGGCTTGCAATTGATCGGACGCCCGTTCGACGAGACGACGCTGTTTAGTCTCGGCGCGGTGATCGAACGGGCCGCGGGCCACTTTGCGCCGGCGCCATGGTGGTAACGGCTAAGCCCTTCCGTGCAACGCGGAGCGGGTGAACATCATGGGCAGCCAAGGCAGCGATCACCGCGCCGACGAGCGTTCCGCCAAAGACATTCTGAATGTGTTCGACTTATCGTGTGCCACATGGTGTTGGATTCGGTCCCAAATCAGCTCATCCAAAGAACGATCTCGCGCACAAACAGGTTCCGTCTGCGGTTCCCTGGACAGGATGCACGCGAAATGGCATCAACGCGCGCTTAACGCGTCGGTTGAACCACAGGCAGAATGGCGATGAAAACTTTCCTGCTGCGTCTTTTTACGTGGTGGAACAGCCAGACGGTCGGCACCCAAGTTTGGACGCTGCTTTACGGCGAATTCGTCGGCGAGGACGAATTCGGCAATCGCTATTACCGCACACGGAACGGCAAAGTCGATCCGGCACTTGGATTTGAACGACGCTGGGTGATCTACCAGGGAGTGGCCGAGGCCTCGAAAGTACCGCCGAGCTGGCATGGATGGATGCATCACGTCGTCGACGTGCCGCCGACGCAGGACAAGACCAAGCCGCGCCCGTGGGAGAAGCCGCACCGGGCCAATCCGACCGGCACACCGGCTGCTCTTCGGCCAAGCGGTTCGACGTTGGCGACGGGTCGCCGTCCCAAGGCAACGGGCGATTACGAAGCTTGGACACCCGGCAACAGCTAATCCCTAGTTTCGCCGCACTCAGCATGTTAACGGGGCGGCGAACGCGATGAAGTTCAACCTCATCGCACGCCCGGGATTTATGCTCCGTATCGCCGCCGTTTTGGCCGTCCTCGCCGGAGCGCTCGCAGCGCGACCCGCCGCCGCGCAGATTGGCGCGATCTTTGGAGATTCGCCGCCGCGACCGCCAGCCGACGTCCCCGAGCGGGCGTTCCCGCCCCAGCCGCCGCCAGTTCAATACCCGGGTCCGGCGCCTCTGCCGTCGCCTTCGCCGGGATCGAGTATCCAGAGCCAACCATTGCCGCCGCCGCCGGGTGCTTCGCTTGCGCCCAAGCAGGCTCCCAGCCAAGCGATCAAGCCGCAGAACCTGCCGGCCGCGCAGCAGCCGCGCCCCGGAACGCCGCCGCCGGCCGTGCAACCGGCCAATCCACCGCCGCCGCAGCCGGCGGATACATCACCGCAGCCCGACGACACCGTGATCACCGAGATGCCGTCGCAAAAGATAGAGAATGCGCGCGCGGTGTTTTCAGGACTCGACAAAATCACCGGGCGCATCATTTCCTTCGATGCAGCGATCGGCGAAACCGTGCAGTTCGGCGCACTGCGGGTGACCGCGCGGGTTTGCTACACGCGTCCTCCGACCGAGGCGACCAACACCGACGCCTTTGTTCAGGTCGATGAAGTGACGCTTCAGGGCGAGGTGAAGCGAATTTTCTCGGGCTGGATGTTTGCTGCGAGCCCCGGGCTGCACGCGGTCGAACACCCGATTTACGACGTTTGGCTGACCGATTGCGCTTCGCCGATAAAAGTCGCGGAGCCTGTCGCGCCACCGGCTCCCGCTCCGGCCGCGCGCTCATCGTCAGCGCGCACTCGGCAACCGGCTTCCACTCGCCAACAGAATGCGGCGCCGCCGGGGTCCTCTGCACACTGAGGGCGCCGCTCATTACACTGAGGGCTCCGCTCGTTTGCTCTGTTCGCGCTGGCTGCGTATCGCGCCGTATCTTCAGGTCAGCGGCTTCGAAGGAGATTCAAGATCGTGTCGCCGCCGATCGGCCGATCGACCGCCAAGGCAGCAAAGTCGCCCTCGCCGACCAGCGCCGCGTCCAGCAGTTTGTGGTAAGCGGGGCGCGCAACTTCGACAGCTCCAAATGTGCGCAGATGCTCGGTGACGAACTGCGTATCAAGCAAACGATATTGTCCCGCCTTTAGCCGGGCCACCAAATGCACGAGCGCGACCTTGGACGCGTCACGGGCGCGGTGAAACATGCTTTCACCGAAGAACGCGCGGCCAAGGCTGACGCCGTAAAGGCCTCCGACCAGTTCGTCACCCTGATAAACCTCGACGGTGTGACAATCGCCGCGGTCATAGAGCTTGCGGTAAAGATTGCGGATGCGGACGTTGATCCAGGTGCGGGTGCGCCCAGGCATGGGCTCCGAACAACCGTCAATCACCGCGTCGAAATCGCGATCAACCATGACTGTGAAGGGGTCGGATCGTACGGTGCGGGCGAGGCGGCCGGGCACGTGGAACCGGTCCAGCGGAATGATCCCGCGTCGTTCCGGCTCAATCCAATAAAGAGCGGGGTCCTCGGCGCTTTCCGCCATTGGAAAGATGCCGCACGCGTAAGCCTTTAGCAGTACCTCCGGGGTGATCTCGACGAGTGCGGACTCGCGGCTGGCCATGGGCTCGGTTTAATCGCCGGTAGACGATACTTTCAAGGGGAGGTGCCAAACCTTAACCACCCGTCAACTACATTTTCGCTAAGATTTTCGCCAGCTTGAACGCATTTTTTTCGTGCGCATTAGGCCTACATGCCCGGCTTAGAGATCGCCGTTATCGAAACGACCGCCAACGAGCTCCGGCCAATCCGGGTGCTGCTCGTCGAGGACGAGTTTTTCATCAGCGAGTGGGTGGCGGAATCCCTGTCCGACCAGGGCTTCGTGGTTCGCGCAGTCACCAATGCGGCCGATGCGCTGCGGCTCCTTAAATCGTGGGCCGTGGACGTATTGTTCACCGATATCAATCTGCCGGGCGGCGTCGACGGCACGACGCTGGCGCGGCAGGCGCGCGAGATGCTGCCCGATTTGCCGGTGGTCTACGCTTCCGGTCGGGTCAACAACCTCGACCCGCGGCTGCGCGTTTCCGGCTCGCTGTTCGTGGCCAAACCTTACATCCCGGAGCTGGTCGGCCGGCTGCTTGCCAATGCAGTGCGCGACGCCGCGCACAGCGTATCGGCCTGAAGGCGGCGCGCTATTGTTCGAGCGAGCCGCGGGCGAGAAATTCTTCCAGCCAGTGGATGTGATAGTCGCCATCGATGATCGCCGCTTCTTGCGCCAGCGCGCGGAACAACGGCAATGTGGTTTCAATTCCATCGATCACGAACTCATCGAGCGCACGCTTTAAGCGCATCAGGCACTCGACGCGCGTCTTGCCATGGACAATGAGCTTGCCGACCAGTGAATCATAAAATGGCGGGATGACGTAGTTGTGGTAGACGGCGGAATCGATCCGCACGCCCAGTCCGCCGGGCGGATGATAGTGGACGATTTTGCCGGGCGACGCCCGGAATGACACCGGATTTTCCGCATTGATGCGACATTCAATGGCGTGACCGTGAAAGGTCACGTCGCTCTGAGCCAAAGAAAGATCATTTCCTCCCGCGACCCGGATTTGCTCGACCACGAGATCGATATCGGTGACCATCTCGGTGACTGGATGCTCGACCTGAATACGGGTGTTCATCTCGATGAAGTTGAATTTGCCGTCCTCGAAGAGGAATTCGACGGTTCCGACTCCAAGATATTTGATGTCGCGCATGGCGCGTGCGACGGTTTCGCAGATCTGGTCGCGAGTAGCCGCGTTGAGGGCAGGCGAGGGGCTCTCTTCCCAGACTTTCTGGTGGCGGCGCTGCAGCGAGCAGTCGCGTTCCCCGAGATGGATGGCGCGGCCTTTGCCGTCGCCGAGAACCTGAATCTCGATATGCCGGGGGCGTTCGAGATATTTCTCAAGATAGACCGTATCGTCACCGAACGCCGCTTTGGCCTCGGAGCGACATGTAGCGAGAGCGTTTGCCAGCTCACTCTCCGCACGAACGACCTTCATGCCGCGGCCGCCGCCACCGGCCGCTGCCTTGAGCATGACCGGAAAGCCGATGTCGCGCGCCAATCGCATCGCTTCTGCCTCCGATCCGACGCCACTGTCGGTCCCCGGCACGGTCGGAATGCCGAGTTCCCTGGCGGTGCGCTTGGCGGCAATCTTGTCGCCCATGAGCCTGATGTGCTCAGGCCGCGGTCCGATGAATTGCACATTGTGTTCGGCAAGAATTTCGGCAAAGCGGGCGTTCTCGGCGAGGAATCCGTAACCCGGATGCACGGCGTCGGCGCCGGTGATTTCGCAGGCCGCAAGCAATGCCGGGATGTTGAGGTAGCTGTCTTTGGCAGGCGGCGGTCCGATGCAGACGCTCTCGTCGGCGAGCCGCACATGCATGGCATCCTCGTCGGCGGTCGAATGAACGGCCACCGTCGGGATGCCGAGCTCTTTGCACGCGCGTAACACGCGCAGAGCGATCTCTCCCCGATTTGCAATCAGAATTTTATCGAACATGCGGCCGCCGCTTTTGGAGCGAAGTCACGCCATCACTCGACGATCATCAGCGGCTCGCCATACTCGACCGGTTGACCATCTTCGACCAGGATCTGGGTGACGGTGCCGGAGCGCGGGGCGGGAATCTGATTCATCGTTTTCATCGCTTCAATGATGATCAGGGTGTCGCCGGCCTTGACCTGCATGCCGATCTCGATGAAGGGACGCGCACCTGGCGACGCGCCAAGATAAGCGGTGCCGACCATCGGCGATGCGACCAACCCGGGATGTTGCGACGGCCCGATCGGAACGGCGGCTGGCGTTGCGAGCGTCATGGAACCCGGCGCAATAGCGGAGTCGGACGAATGCGCCTGCGATGCCGGTGCGGTTAAATTGCGAGCCACCCGAATCGACACGCCGTCCCGCTCGATCTCGATCTCGGAAAGGCCGGTCTCATCGAGCAGCTTCGCCAGATCGCGTATCGCGTCGTGATCGATCGCAGGCGTCTTAGGCATCGGCGGGTTCCCCGGCTTGCGCGCCACGATCAGACTTTCGCGCGATTTTCAGCGTCGATCATCGCAGCGAGATCGCCGATGGCGCGCGCGTACCCGTCGATGCCTTGTCCGCTGATGACCGCTCGCGCGGCCTGCGTAACGTAAGAATGACGCCGGAACGGCTCCCGCGCGTTAATATCGCTAATGTGCACCTCAATGACCGGCGCCTTGAGCGCAAGCAACGCATCCAGAATCGCGATTGAGGTGTGCGTGTATCCGGCCGGGTTGATGATGACCCCGTCGGCCTTCCTGGCGCCCGCTTCTTGAATCCAATCGATGATCTGACCTTCATGGTTCGATTGGCGGAATTCGACTGACATTCCGTGCTGCCGCGCCGCGCTTCGGCAAAGCTTCTCGACATCGGCAAGCGTTGCACGTCCGTAAATTTCCGGCTCGCGGGTACCGAGCAGATTGAGGTTCGGTCCGTTCAGGACATAGACGGTTTTCGGCATTCGCGTGCTGGATCCCGGCTGACGCTCTGCCATGAGGCGGGGCGTGGCCTCGTTATAGGGAAGCCACCCGCAAAGGGGAAGCCTGAGCCCGCGGCTCTGGAGCCGCTTGAGCGCGCGAATGTTTGGTTAATGCGCGGCGGCGCAGTTATTTCTGCTCAGCCTTCAGCTTCTCGCGCAATGCGTCGAGTCCGACGGCGCCGACGACGACCTCATCGCCAACCACATAGCTCGGCGTGCCGTTGACTCCGAGCGCATCGGCAAGCTTCAGGTTTTCGTCGATCGTCTTCTTTACCTCATCGCTGCCCATATCCTTCTCGATCCGGGTCATGTCGAAGCCGACGTCTTTGGCAACGGCAAGTGCGCGCATCTTGTCGGCCGGGCCGCGGCCTCCGAGCAATTTCTGGTGGAATTCAAGATATTTTTTGCCGGTGGAATCCTGCATGCGTGCCGCTACGGCAACGCGGGCAGCTTCGACGGAGCCTTCGCCGAGCACGGGAAATTCTTTAAGAACGAATTTGAGGTTTGGGTTTGTCTTGATCAGCGTGAGCATGTCCGGCAAGGCATGCTTGCAGTAGCCGCAATTGTAGTCGAAGAACTCAACCATCGTGACGTTGCCTTGGGGATTGCCCAAAACAACCTGATGCGGTGAGCTGAGTAAGGTCGCCTGGTTTTGAGCGACCGCGCTGCGATGCTTCTCGGCTTCGGCCGCCTGCTGGCGCTTTTCCAGCTCGGCCATCACGTCCTGCATCACTTCGGGATGAGCCAGCAGATAATCTTTTATGATGTTTCCGATTTGCTCGCGCTGGTCGGCCGAGAAACCCTGTGCTCGCGCCGGCGTCATCGCCGGCAAAGCCAGGAATATCGCGGTTACCGCCAGGACTGCCGCGCGTGAGCTAAACTTCATTGCAATGGTCCTTTTCCATTTATTGTCCGATACGCAGAGGACTTTGCTTGCCCTTGTTAAACGCAACGATGTCATCGGCCCTTACCCAGCCAGGTGATCCGACCGGAAATCTCATCTTGGCGCGTGCCGCCAGTTCGCGCGCGGTCTTGTTGTCGCCTCGCGCAAAGGCCGCTTGGGCCGACGCCAGATCGGCGTCGGCGAGGTTGCCGACGTGCCCGTAGGCCATCGCAAGCTGCTCGTAGGCATCGCCGGATTCGGGTTCTTTGGCCACGGCCGCGCGCAGCAACGGTATTGCTTCCTTGGTCATCTGCGGATTGTTGGTGGCGATCAGCGCCTTTCCGAGCAGGATCTGGATCAATGCCGGGCTGGGCGCGAGCTGGACGGCGCGGCGCAGCGGTGCGATCGCTTCCGCCGCATGGCCGTTCTCAAGCAGCGCCTGACCCTTAAGCTCATAAAAATATGGATCGTTCGGCATGGCGGCGATCATGCTGTCGATCTGCGTGATCGCCGAACGCAAATCGCCAAAGCGATAGGTAGCTATGGCGCGCGCGTAACGCGCCGGCATGCTGGTGTCCGATAACGGATAGCGGCGCAATACCAATTCGGCCCGGTCGGTGAAGCCGTAAAGCTTAGCGCGCATCATGTCGTGACGAAACTGCAGCTCGGGAGGGTCTTTCTTGTCCCAATATGGAGTCTTCACGAGCTCCGCCAGCGCGGCCATGCGCTCTGCCGGCATCGGGTGGTTTTGCACGTAGGGATCGATATAGGCGGCCGAGAACATCGTCTCGTCGGCGAAGCGCTTGAAGGTGTCATACATGCCCTTGGCCGACTGGTGCGTCATGGTCAGGAAGCGGACCCCGGCGCGATCGGCTTGTTCCTCTTGGGCGCGTTGGTAAGCCAACAGCGAGTGAATTATGGCTGACTGCGGTGCACTCAGGGCTGCGGCACCGATGTTCCCGGTGCCTACGTTGCCGGACTTTGCGCCGGCGGCCAAGGCGCCCACGCCGAGCAACATGGCAATAATCGCGACCGTCTGCGCATTGGCGAGTTCCTGGCGCATCTTGGAAAGATGGCCGCCAACGATGTGGCCCATCTCGTGCGCAAATACGCCGATGAGCTGATTGGGCGTAGTTGCCTGCTTCAACGCGCCGGTAAAGACGAAGATGCGATGCGCATCCATCACGAAGGCGTTGAACACGTTTTCATTGATGATCACCACCTGTACATTCTGCTGGCTCAGCCCGGCGGCACGCAAAAGCGGCGCCGTGTAATCGCGCATCAGCTGCTCGATTTCCGCGTCGCGAATCATCGGAATGCCGGCGGAAGAGCCGGTCTGGGCGTGTGCCGGCACGCTCGGCGTCGCAATCGCCGCGGCCATCGCAAGCGCGACAATGCGGGACGCTGGTCTCGCCCGAAACGCCTTGCTAGGAGATTTGAAGGCAATCATCTCGGACAAATCGTACGGCCCCTCGGTGCGAGGACCAAGCTATGGGCGGAACCGACAAGGGTCAACACGAGGCCGCGAAAGGGCGACCGCTAACACGCTACAAAACCTCGTGAATACGGCAGCACCGGGGCGGCGTTGCAGAGTCGGCGAGCGGCTAAGGAATAGGCATGCTTGAGAGGGCGAAACAGCTCTTGCAACCTTCTGCGCGCAGCGCCGTGCCTCCGTTTATGGTCATGGACGTGGTCGCCGCCGCAGCTCGGCTGGAAGCGCAGGGCCGCCGCATCATTCACATGGAAGTCGGGCAGCCAGCGGCAGGTGCGGCAGCGACGGCGATTGCCGCCGCCCGCGCGGCGTTGACATCGCCACTTCGCTATACCGAAACGCTGGGGGTGACGTCACTACGGCAGCGTATCGCGCGCGCCTATGCCGAGTGGCATGGGCTCGACATCGACCCGGCGCGGATTGTCGTCACCACCGGCTCGTCGGCGGGCTTCATTCTGGCGTTCCTTGCGGCATTCGACGCGGGAGATCGCGTGGCCGTGCCGCTGCCGGGCTATCCGCCGTATCGCCACATCCTGACAGCCCTCGGCGGCCAGCCGGTCGGAATCAAGACCGATGCCGCGACGCGATGGTCGATCACTGGCGAGGCTTTGCTCGCGCATCATCGCGAGAAGCCGCTCAAGGGCGTGATCGTCGCCTCGCCCAGCAACCCGAGCGGCACGATGATGAGCGCGTCGGCGCTTGCCGATGTTGTGCATTGCGCCGAGGACGCCGGCATCGTTGTCATCTCCGACGAAATTTATCACCGGCTGGAATACGCATTTGCCGCGGAAACGGCCGCGCGCATTTCGGACAACACGGTGGTCGTCAATTCTTTTTCCAAATATTTCTGCATGACCGGATGGCGCATCGGCTGGATGGTGGTGCCGCCGCCTATGGTGCGGGCGATCGAGCGACTGCAGCAAAATCTGGCGATTTCAGTGCCGACATTGTCGCAAATTGCGGCCGAAGCGGCTTTCGACGGGCGAGCCGAACTGGAAAACGTTCGGCGTGGCTATGAGGAAAACCGGCAAATCTTGCTGGAAGAACTGCCGCGCGTCGGATTGGATTCGTTTTTGCCGGCCGACGGCGCGTTCTATTTGTATGTCGACGTGTCACGATTTTCCAACGACAGCTTGGCGTTTGCAAAACGATTGTTGGAGGAAGCGGGCGTGGCGATTACGCCGGGGGTCGACTTCGACCCATTACGGGGCCAGAATTTCGTGCGGCTATGTTATGCCGGCGCACGCGCAGATATGCGCGAAGCAGTCGAGCGGATCGGCGATTGGCTGAAAAAAGATACAGTTAGGCAGGCTGGGCGATGAGCGACGCGCTGTTCGATATTCTGCGCAAGGTCACCACCGCAACCATCACCACGATGCTCCTGCGCAAGGGCATCCGGCGCTGCTGGATGAATGGCCCGAAGCCGCTGGTGCCGGGAGGTGAGCGGGTCGTCGGCCGCGCCTTCACCTTGCGCTTCCTGCCGGTGCGCGAAGATCTTGCAACCATGGAAAGCTGGGGCCAACCGATATCGACGCGCGCGGCCATCGAAGAAATGCCGGCTGGCGCCGTCGTTATTGCCGACGCGATGGGCTTGCAAAGCGCCGGAATCTTCGGTGACATTCTTTGTGCCCGCATGAAAAAACGCGACGTTGCCGCGCTGGTGACCGATGGCGCGGTACGCGACCGCTCCGGCGTGTTGACCTGCGCGCTACCGGTATGGTGCGCCGGGGTCGCGGCGCCGGCGTCCGTGAACGGGCTGACATTCGTAGGTTGGCAACAGCCGATCGGCTGCGGTGGATGCGCCATATTCCCTGATGACGTGATCGTGGCTGACGATGACGGGGCGGTGGTCATTCCGCAGGCGATGATCGAGTTCGTCGCCAAGGACGGCGCCGAGCACGAGCTTTACGAAAGTTGGGTGTTCGGCGAAGTTGCAAACGGCGTGAAACTGCCCGGTCTCTACCCGCCGAACGACGAGGCGAAGGCCAGGTACGCTGCGTGGCGGAAGTCGCAATCGTGAGCGACGACAAGCGCTCCGCAAGCGTATAGGTGGCGGATGTTTTTTGCCGCCTCCAAAATTCTTGCCTTCTTCACCGTGCCGTCGAATGTATTGATCGTGATCGGGTTGCTGGGCTTGGTTCTTCTGCTGACCCGGTTTAACCGGCTCGCCAGTTGGTTGATCGTGACCAGCATTGTGCTTATTGCGGTGGCTGGACTGTCGCCGCTGGGCAACGCGCTGATACTGCCTCTCGAACAGCGTTTTCCGCCATGGGATTCTTCGCGCGGTCCACCGGATGGAATTGTCGTGTTGGGCGGCGCAATTTTCCCGAACATCTCAGCCGCGCGCGGTGCAGTGTCGCTCAACGAAAATGCGGAACGCATCACGGTGACGGCTGAACTGGCACGCCGTTACCCGAACGCGCGCATTATCTATAGCGGCGGCAGCAACACGCTCATTTTCAGCGAGGGTATCGAAGCGGAGTACGCCGTGCGCGAATTGCAGGCCCTCGGCGTTGACCATGACCGCCTCACAGCCGAGGAGCAGTCGCGCAACACCATCGAAAATGCCGTCTATTCGAGGCTCATTGCCAATCCTAAGCCCGGTGAGCGTTGGCTTTTGGTCACGTCCGCCGCGCACATGCCACGGGCGATAGCCGCTTTCCGAGCCGCGCATTTCCGGGTCGAGGCCTACCCGGTTGATTGGCGCACATCCGGACCTATCGACGCTTCGCGGCCGTTTCTTTTGTTGAGCGAGGGACTGGGGCAGACGGATACGGCTGCACATGAATGGATCGGTCTTCTGGCCTATTGGATCGCCGGTAAGACAAAGACGCTGTTTCCGGGCCCTTAATCCACATTCCGAATGCCGTCGCATCAGCGGGCCGGTGGAGGCCCGCGTTAACTA
>DATKRE010000019.1:0-6848 GCA_035532335.1 Xanthobacteraceae bacterium
CCGGTAACGCCCCGGGCCGGGCTTCTCGTTCCTGAAAACCCAGCCGACGCGATAGGAGCGATACGGCTTCGGCAGCACGTCGAAATTTTCCGCCACGTAGCGCGCCAACGGCGCGGTCAGGTCGTAGCGCAGCGACAGCCATTGCTCGTCGTCGTCCTGGAACGAGAACACGCCCTCATTCGGCCGGTCCTGGTCGGGCAGGAATTTGCCGAGCGCGTCGGTGTATTCGATCGCCGGCGTCTCCACCGGCTCAAAGCCATAGCGTTCGTAGACCGCACGGATTTTCTCGATCATCGCCCGCGTCGCCGCGATCTCCGCCGGCCCGCGGTCGGCGAGGCCGCGCGGCAGCCGCGCTTTCAGCTTTTTGATCTTGTCGGCCATTCGCCGCCCGCGCTGCTTCGGTGGATGGCGCGGTAGGTAGCAGCGGCGAAGCAGGGCGGCAAGCGCACCGGCGCACGCTCGGGCCGTCGCGCCTCGGCTTATCGCTTCGGCCGCGCGACCGGAGCGTTCGAGCGAACGCCCGCGTCCGGCGGCAAAGCGGTCTGCGCTAAAGCGGTGTCTTGCACGATCTTCCGGCGCGAGGCTTGCAGAGTCTGCCGTGCGACTTCGATCTCCGACGTCAAAGCTGCGATTTCGACACGCTGGCTTCTCGCCAGCTTCCGCATCAGCTTCAACGAATCCACGATCCGCTCGCTGCGATGGATGAGCTCCGAAGCGCGTTCCAATTGCTTCTGCGATGCAAGGCCCGGGACAACGTCGTCGTCGCACATCGATGCACGAGTGCTGCGATGAAAATTCGGGACATAACAGCCGCGCGGCATTTCGATGACGATGGGATCGTCGATGCCGGCGCCGGCATAGTAATGCGCGAGCGCGTGCCGCAATCGCACGGCTTCGACCCGCACGATCGGGTCGTTCTGCGGATCGAAATCGTCCGGTCGCCCGAGCGCCTCGACGGCGACCGTATAGGCCTTGATGCGGCTGCCTCGGCCGGTCAGGGCGGCTTCGACGACAAAGCGCAAGAAGCTCGTCAGCCGCAACGAACCGCGAAATGTCGCGCTGGCAATGATCCTGTTGAGTTGCTCGCGAATCTCGGCGGCTCGTAAGCTGGCGTCCTCGGTCGGCGCCGGCGGCTTGTTGGTGAGAGCGGATTGGCCCACTGGCTAAACCTGTATCGAATCGGTCTGCGCGCATTTATTTTGCTATGCACTTTATAGTTGTGTCAATTTTCTTTCGCAAATACGGCCAAGGCAGGGGAATTGTGGTCTGTGGATAATCGAGCGCTCGGAAATCATCCCGGACGCGAACCGTAACGGTTCGCGTCCTAGTCGCGTTTTCAATGCCGGTTTGTGCGGCGGATTGCCCTGCAAAATCGAAAGGCGCGGTTGGACCGATTTTGCGCTATAGCGGTTTCAAGTCGGCGCGGGCCGAAGCCCGTGATGTGACACAAAGCTTCAGGATTCCGGCCATGGCATCTCCCACCGCCGCCGCCTTTGCCGCGCAAACCAACGACCTCGACGCGTTTTGGCTGCCGTTCACACCCAACCGGGCCTTCAAACGCGCGCCCAAGGTGATCGCGCGCGCCAAGGACATGCACTATTTCACGCCCGACGGCCGCGCTGTGATCGACGGCCTCGCCGGGCTTTGGTGCGTGAACACCGGCCACAACCGCGAGCCGATCGTGGCGGCGATTGCGCGCCAGGCGGCCGAACTCGATTATGCGGCCGCCTTCCATTTCGCTCATCCCAAATCCTTCGAACTGGCGAGCCGTGTGGCGGCGCTGGCGCCGGCCGATCTCAACCGCGTCTTCTTCTGCAACTCGGGCTCGGAGGCGGTCGACACGGCGCTCAAGATCGCGCTCGCCTATCACAACGTACGCGGGGAGGGGACGCGCACGCGCCTGATCGGGCGTGAGCGCGGCTATCACGGCGTCGGCTTTGGCGGCATCTCGGTGGGTGGCATTGTCAACAACCGGAAATACTTCGGTAGCCTGCTGACCGGCGTCGACCATCTGCCGGCGACGTATAATCGCGAGCAACAGGCGTTCACCAAAGGCGAGCCGGCCTGGGGCGGCCATCTTGCCGATGAGCTTGAGCGCATTGTCACGCTGCATGGGGCTTCCACCATCGCCGCGGTCATCGTCGAACCGATGGCCGGTTCCACCGGCGTGCTGCCGCCGCCCAAAGGTTACCTCGAGCGCTTGCGCGCGATCTGCGACAAGCATGGCATTCTGCTGATTTTCGATGAGGTGATCACCGGTTTCGGCCGCCTGGGCTGCGCTTTCGCTGCCGAGCGCTATGGGGTGACGCCCGATCTTTTATGCTTCGCCAAGGGCGTTACTTCGGGCGCGGTGCCGATGGGCGGCGTGATCGCCCGCGAGAGCGTCTACGACGCCTTCATGCACGGGCCGGAGCATGCCGTCGAGTTGTTCCACGGCTACACCTATTCGGCGCATCCACTCGCTTGTGCCGCCGGTCTCGCCGCGCTCGACCTTTATCGCGACGAAAACCTGTTCGATCGCGCCAAGCGGCTGGAATCGCGGTTTGCGGACGCGGCGATGACACTCAAGGGCCTGCCGGGCGTCCTCGATATCCGCACGGTCGGGATTTCCGCCGGTATCGACCTCGCAAGCAAGCCTGACGCAGTCGGCGAGCGCGGTTACGCGGCCATGGAGCGTGCATTCCACGACGAGGATATGGTCATCCGTGTTACCGGCGACACGTTGGCGATCGCGCCGCCGCTGATTGTCAGCGAGGCGCAAATTGGCGAAATCTTCGAGAAGACGGCGCGGGTGATCCGGGCGGTCGCGTAGGCTAGGCAGCGTGCGGACTTGCGGCGGCGCGACGCTTGTGGACACTGATACCGTCCGAACGCGAATCGTAGTGAATTGATCCGGACGCGGGGCCAGCAATGGTGCGCATCGGCGCCATTTTTATCGCTTTTTGCATGGCGCTTATCGCCGCGTCGATCGGCGCCGTGCTTTATTTGCGCTTCGGCTTTACGGCTGCAGATGCCGGCCTGGTTGCGCTCGGAGTGCTGTCCGCGCTTGCCGTCTATAACGCCGTCGCCGGTCGCAAAAGCGACCGCGCGGAAGTGAACAACCAGGTGTCCAGCCTGGCCCGCGGCTCCGGCGATATCGCCCGACAGGTCGCCGAGTTCGGCCGCCGGCTCAGCGTGGTGGAGAGCAAGGTCGAAACCGCGCTCGACAAGGCGCAAAATACCGCACAGCCGCTTGCCACCGAGATCGAAGAGCTTTCGCGCCTGGTCAAACAACTGGCGGTGTCGGTGGCGCAGCACGAGCTTGCGTTGGCGCGTGCCACCGAAGAAGAACAGCAGATCCCGGCCGGCAGCGCCGACGTGCTTGCCGCTGCCGCAAATGCGGCCGAGCAGAGTGCCGTTGCAGGGCCGGTCCTGCGCAAGATTCCGGCTTTCAGCGGCCTCGACCGCGACGGCATCATCGCACTGGTGCGCGGCGCTATCGAAGACCAGAAGATCGATCTTTATCTGCAACCGATCGTCACGTTGCCGCAGCGCAAGGTTCGTTATTACGAGGCGATGTCGCGGCTGAATGCCGGCAACGGTGAGCTGGTATCGGCTGCCGATTTCCTTCCCTACGCGGAAGCCGGCGCGCTGATGCCGAAGCTCGACAGCCTTTCAGTGCTGCGATGCGTTCAGGTCGTCCGCCGGCTGTTGCTCAAGAACCGCGAAGTGGGTCTGTTCTGCAACCTCGCCGCGGCGACGCTGACCGATGCGGGATTTCCGCAATTGCTGGAATTCATCGAAGCCAACCGCGCGATCGCGCCCTCGCTGGTGTTTGAATTCACCCAGAACGCGGTCCGCGGCATGGGGCCGATCGAGCATGAGAGTTTGGCGGCGCTGGCCGAGCGGGGATTCCGTTTCTCCATGGACAATCTCACCGATCTTCGCGTCGAGCCGCGCGAATTGACCGCGCGCGGTTTTCGCTTCATCAAGGCTCCCGCTGCGCTGTTGCTCAACCGGGTCAGCGCCTCCGCCAACATCCATCCTGCCGATTTTTCGGATCTGCTCGGCCGCTTCGGCATCGATCTCATCGCCGAGCGGATCGAGAGCGAAGCCGCGGTGGTCGACCTCCTCGACTACGACGTGCGCTTCGGTCAGGGCTTTCTGTTCTCGCCGCCGCGCCCGGTGCGGGCGGAAGCTTTGCAGGCGGTCGCCGGCGAGCCTGCCAAGGGCGAGCCGACCAAGCTCGACGAACCGGCGGACGGCGTCGCCGCTACAGCGCGCGGTATTCTCGCCCAACTGGCGCGCGCCGGCGGCGCTCGCAACTAACGCGGTCCGCCACCATTGCCTGATCTCATCGAGAAATTTGGCTCGCTCGCAGGCGCCTATGACGTGTTGTTCTGCGACGTCTGGGGCGTGGTGCATAACGGCGTTGCCGCTTTTCCGGAAGCCTGCAGCGCGCTCACTCGATTTCGGACCGAGGGTGGTACGGTGATCCTTATTACCAATGCGCCCCGTCCGGGCGCGTCGGTGCAGCATGTCATCGATGCCTTCGGCGTCCCGCGCGAGGCCTACAACGCCATCGTGAGTTCAGGCGATGTGACGCGCGGCATGGTCGGGACGAGGCCCGGCCAGCGGGTATTCCACCTTGGGCCGGAACGCGATCTGCCGATTTTTGAGGGGCTCGATCTCGAGTTCGCGCCGGTCGAGACTGCGGATTACGTCGTGTGCTCCGGATTGTTCGACGACACGATCGAAACGCCCGACGACTACCGCGAGCTTTTGTCAGCCATGCACGCGCGCGCATTGTTCATGGTCTGCGCCAACCCGGATATTGTTGTCGAGCGCGGTGACACGTTGGTTTATTGCGCCGGCGCGCTCGCCGACGCTTATGTGGAGTTGGGAGGGGAAGTGCTCTACTGCGGCAAGCCGCACGCGCCGATCTATCAAGCCGCGCTCGCTGAGGCTGCCGCGCTGCGCGGGGCGATGCCACCGCGGTCGCGGGTGCTTGCAATCGGCGATTCGATACGAACCGATCTGAGGGGTGCCGCCGCCTTCGGCGTCGATTACCTGTTCGTTGTCTCCGGTATTCACGCCGAGGAACTCGGCGGCCGCGACGCCTCGGGGATCGGCCGCCTCAATGCCGCGTTTGCAGCCGCCGACGTAACGCCTGTTGCTGTCGTGCGGCGGCTGGAATGGTGAGATGGCGCGTTGTTATGCGGCGGTTGATACGGTCGTGCCGTCCGGTTTGGCGAACACGGCCTCGATCTTGGCCTTCAGCGTCTGCGCATTGAACGGCTTGACGATGTAGTTGTTCACGCCGGCCTTGCGTGCTGCGATCACGTTCTCGGTCTTCGATTCGGCGGTGACCATGATAAAGGGCGTCGCCTTGAGTTTCGGATTCGATCGCACTTCGCGCAGGAAGTCGAAGCCGGTCATGGGCTCCATGTTCCAATCCGATATCACCAGGCCGTAGCGCTTGGACTGCATCTTGCCGAGCGCCGAGGCGCCGTCGCACGCGTCATCGACATCGGCAAAGCCGATTTGCCGCAAAAGATTGCGGATGATGCGCACCATGGTGGAGTAATCGTCCACCACCAGGACTGACATGGACGGATCGAGAGCCATTTGCGGCGGAAGTTGTATCCATAGGGCACTGAATTTCGGGTTAATTGCGGGCCGGGCTGCCGGTGCCGTGCGGACCTCTTTCGTTGGCGGCTCTGCTTGACTCAAGCCCATCCCGACGGCACCTACGGCCACAAAGATTTTCTTAACCATTGAAACTCGATGGCGTTGAAGAACTTTCTCGTCGTGCGCGATGGCGATCCCGACGGCGTTCTGTGCGGCGCCGTACTCGCTATGGGGAATTTCGATGGCGTCCATCGTGGCCACCGGGCGGTGATCGCCACCGCGCTCGATCGGGCCAAAACCATCGGCAAGCCGGCTGGCGCGCTGACTTTCGAACCGCATCCGCGGATCTTCTTCAACCCCTCCGAGCCGCTGTTCCGGCTGACCGACGAAACCGCAAAAATGCGGCTGCTTGCATCGGCCGGGCTCGATGGTGCGGTCGTTCTGACGTTTAACGCGGCACTGGCGGCGCTTTCGGCGGAGCAATTCGTCGCGCGCATCCTGGTCGGGCGCTTCGCTTTGAGTGGCGCGGTCATCGGCTTTAATTTCCACTTCGGCAAAAATCGCGGCGGCTCGCCGGAGTTTCTCGCCGAGCAAGGCCGCAAATTCGGATTTGCCGTCGACGTGGTCGCGCCATTCGAGTTCAACGGGCGCCCGGTTTCCTCCGGCCCCATCCGCTCCGCGCTCGCCGCCGGGAAACTCGACGATGCGGCCGCTCTATTGGGATTCCCGTGGTTCGTGTCTGGTGAGGTGATTCACGGTGATAAGCGCGGCCGCGAGCTCGGCTTTCCAACCGCCAACTTGCGGCTCGATGCCGGTTGCCGGCTGCGCCACGGCGTCTATGCCGTGCGTGTGGCGCACGCCGGCCGCCGTTACGACGGCGTTGCGAACTTCGGCCGGCGGCCGATGTTCGATACCGGCGCGGTGCTGCTGGAAACTTTTCTGTTCGGATTTGCCGGCGACCTTTACGGACAAAGTATCGACGTCGCGTTCATCGATTGGATCCGCGGGGAAAAGATTTTCGGCTCGATCGATGAGCTCAAGGGCGCGATGAACGACGATGTGTTGCGGGCGCGGGCTTTGCTTGGCCGCGATCCGAAGGCGTTTCCGCCGATTTAACCGAAAGCGCGTCAAGTCGCGTCGTCGGGTTTGCGCTCGCGGCGGTCACGCGCCCATTGCGCGGCGAGCAAGCCGAGGAGTGCGATCGGGATGATGCGCTCCCAGCCCAGCGCACGGCCAGC
>DATKRE010000020.1:0-18950 GCA_035532335.1 Xanthobacteraceae bacterium
CCGGCGAGATCGATTTTCAGAAACTTCTGTCGATACTTTGGCAGGGCCGCGCGACCATCGTGTGGACCACCATCGCCTCTCTGGTAGCCGTCATGCTGTTCGTGCTCGTCGTGCCGCGCAGCTACACCGCGGTCACCCAGATCCTCATCGAACCGACCGATTTGCGCGCCGTCAATACCGACATCAACGCCAATCAGACCAACAACGAGGTGGCGGTCCTGCAAGTCGAAAGCCAGGTCCGCGTATTGATGTCCGATAGCGTGCTGGGGCGCGTCGTCAAGGCCGAAATGCTCGATCGCGATCCGGAATTCGTCGGCCGCTGGTTTGGCAGCGGCGCCGACAGCACGACCGCCGCCATCAACACGCTCAAGCACAGCATCTCGGTCAAGCGCGCCGAGCGCACCTACGTGGTCGATATAAGCGTTACCGCACACGAGCCCGCCAAGGCGACACGCATCGCCAACGCCATCGCTCAGGCTTACCTGACCGAGCAAACCAACGTGCGATCGAACGCCGCCCGCCAGATTTCGCAATCGCTGTCCGCACGTCTCAACGAACTCAAGGAACGCGTCCGCCAGGCGGAGGATCGCGCCGAAGCCTTCAAGGCGAGCCACAATATCCTCGGCGTGAACGGACAATTGGTCGACGAACAGCAGCTGTCCGAGGTGAACAATCAGCTCGCCCAGGCCCGCGCGCGTACGGCGGCGGCGAAGGCGCGTTTCGATCAAATTCAGCAAATACAATCGTCCAAGGGCGAAATCGGCGCCTTCCCGGAAGCGATTCAGTCGCAAACGATTACCGCGTTGCGCAGCCAATATGCCGAGGTTATGCGCCGCGAAGCCGAACAGACGACGTCGCTCGGCGAACGCCACCCGGCCGTGATCGAGATTCAGGCGCAAGCGGAACGCTTGCGGCATATGATCGACGACGAGGTGCGGCGGGTCGCGCTTTCGGCGCGCAGCGACTATGAAAGCGCCCGCGCCAACGACGCCGCGCTCGCCGTCAACCTGGAAAAACTCAAAGGCACTGCAGTCACCACCAACGAAGCGCTGGTGACATTGCGCGAACTCGAGCGCGATGTGCTGGCGAGCCGCGCGGTGTATGAAGCGTTTCTCGTCCGCGCCCGCGAAACCGGCGAGCAAGAGCGGGTCGACACCAAGAATATCCGGATCATCTCCCGTGCCGAAGCGCCTTTGCGCCGTAGCTTCCCGCCGTCGAGCCTGCTGCTCGCGATGGCCGGCATGCTGTTCGGCGTCCTCACCGGCAGCGGCATGGTCGTCATGCGGGAGCTGTACGAGCTACAGTCGCCGCGCAGTTACGGGACCGGCATTGGTACGCGTCGCGCGGCAGCCGGTACACTGGGCGGCAAACTATTCCGGACCATCACGCAAGTCTGGCCCTCGATCAAGCTTTCGTCCGCCCCGATACCGGTGCTCGCGGTATTGCCGAATGTCGACGTTTCGTTCGGCCTCGATGCCGCCGAGGACTCGAAATCGCGCTTCGCCATCGAGCTTCGCAAGGTGCTCAAGGCTGTGCATGCCGACCACCAGAGCCACGAACATCCCAGCATTCTCGTGGTCGCCTGCGACGATCAGGACGACACGGTGTCGGTCGCGCTGACGCTTGCCGCCGTCGCCGCATCGACGCAACGCGTGCTGCTGATCGACGCCGATTTGGAACGCCGGACGCTGTCGGCGATCGACGCCGACCAGAACGACGCCGGATTGATCGATGTCGCGACCGGACGGCGTCAGCTTGCCGATGTCATCGTTCGCGACCAGAAAACCAATATCAATCTGGTGTCGTTTGTGTCGCCGAGCAGCCGCCGCGACCGTCGGATCAGTGAAACCGACGTCAGGCGCGCCTTCGATCAGGCCAAGCGCTTCGACATGGTGATCGTCGCTGCGGTCGACCTGACGCGCGATCCCAGCACGAGCTTCTTTGCCGGCTTGGTCGACCATATCGTGGTCGTGGCCCGCACCGATGAGCCCTACGAAGGCGTTGTCAACCAATTCGTCTCGCGCCTCGGCGTTGACGCGCGCAAGGTGCGCGGCGCCGTGCTCACCGGCGCGAAAACGGCGTGAGTGTTGGGTTCGATACTCCGTCAACGACGCGTTCAGGGAAAATCGTCTTGGCACAGCACGGCGCTATTTCGACGGATATTCGCCTTGCCGGCGCGGCGATTTCGCCCGGCTGGCTGATCCGCAGCCTCCTGCTCGGCGCGGTCTTTTTGCTGCTGTGGATCTCGTTCGTACCGTTCCCCGACCGGTCGTTGCCGCCCGAGATTACCGAGCAAGGTAGCGTCGTTAATCAGATCGGCTATTCGCTGCTGTTCGTGGTGCTTGCCGCCTGGTGCATCGTCCACGAACCGGCCCGCTTGCTGCCACTGATGCGGCCGACTCTTATCGTTATGTTGCTATGGCTTGCGATGTCCGTCGCAGCATCCTCGGACCCGTCGCTCTCCGCTCGACGCCTCATGTTCACATTGCTGACGATCGGCTTTGCCGCCATCGTCCTGTTATTGCCGAGGAACGCGCGCCACTTCGGCGATGTGCTGGCGGCGGTGACTCTGATCGTGTTGGCCGCCTGCTACATCGGGGTTTTTATCGCCCCGACATTTTCGATCCATCAGCCGACGGACTTCACCGAAACCGAACTGGCCGGCGACTGGCGCGGCATATTCGGGCACAAAAACGAAGCCAGCGCGGCCATGGTTCTGTTCGTCTTTATCGGGCTATTTATCGCACGCATGCGGAGCGTTGCAGTCGGCCTGCTCATCGTCGCGCTGTCGTTCGTATTCCTCATCTTCACGCACTCCAAGACGTCGATCCTGATGCTGCCGTTGACGCTCGCCGTCGCGGCGCTGCTGCCGCGCATCCGCCGTCCGTTTGTCGGCGTCGCGTTCGCGCTCTCCATCGTGATCGGGGTCAACCTGTTTTCAGTTGGCTCGATTTATATCGAGCCGATCCGCAATCTCCTCGACGCAACGATGGCCGATCCTTCTTTCACCGGCCGGACCGATATTTGGGAATTCGCGATCAGCCGGTTGGCGCAACACCCGATCGTCGGCTACGGCTTTGCCGCCTTCTGGAACACGCCTGAAGTCATCTACGGAATGAAGGATAACTGGGCCAACACGGCGAGCCACGCGCACAATGGCTACCTCGACCTCGCCATCACCATCGGCATCCCGGGCGCGATACTCGTCGTTGTCTGGCTGATCGTGCTGCCGATCCTGGACTTTTACCGCTCCCCGCACGACGCCGCCGTCGCTCCGCTGGAAACCTTGTTTTTGCGGGTCTGCCTTTTCGCCGCCTACGCGTCGTGCTTCGAGAGCAGACTGTTGCAGGAGGGCACCGACGGGTTCTTCCTGTTTACCGCGGCATTCGGCCTGCGCCTGCTCTCGGTGTCGCGCGCGGCGACGTAAGGCGAGCGGCAGCGACCCCTAAGACGACCGGCGCCTTAACCTTACCGGACTATTCGCTTTGTGCTTTCACCGGATCGGCGAATACGGTGCCGGCATGGATAGTTCCGGCGACGCGCACACGGTCGGCTTGATTACGCCGACTTACCGGCCCGACCTCGAACGCTGCGCGCTGTTGTGCGAAAGCGTCGATCGTCACGTCACCTCTTTCGCGCGGCATTATCTCATCGTCGCTGACGACGAGATACAATTGTTCGCCAAATTCAAGAGCGAGCGGCGCCTGGTGTTGCCGGTCTCGGAATTTTTGCCGCGCTGGCTCAAACCGATGCCGGCCTTTATCGAACGCAACCGCCGGCGATATTGGTGGTCGTTGCGGTCCGCCCCGGTCAACGGCTGGCTCGTCCAGCAATTCGCAAAAATCGCTGCGGCCAGCTCGATACCCGAGCATCGAGTATGCATGGTCGACTCAGACGTCGTGTTTTTTCGCGACTTCGACGCATCGCTTCCGTTTCGAACCGGCAGGCGCCCGCCGCTCTATTTCAAGCCGCGCGAAGTCGCTACCGACGCGCCACTGCATGCGCGCTGGGTCGCTTCAAGCCATCGGCTGCTTGGATTACCGCCGCCTGCATTTCCAGCCGACGACTTTATCGGTCATGTCATTTATTGGGATCAGCAAACGGTGCGCGCGATGACGGCGCGGATCGAGGCGGTAACCGGAGTCGAGTGGGTCGAGGCGCTGTGCCGGGAACGATCGATTTCGGAATACATGCTGTACGGCTATTTCGTCTGCAACAATTCGGTTGCCATGCAAAGGCATCGGCTGACCGCAGAAACCCCTTGTGTCAGCTATTGGGACGATGCACCGCTCGGCGAGCCCGCTATCGAACGTATGCTGCGCGGAGCCGGCGGCGATCGGGCGGCGTTCTCGGCGCAATCGATTTCCGGCACACCGGTATCTCGCATTCGCGCGGTGCTTCGCCGGCTGCAAAGCGACACGGCCGGATCGTCAGCTTCGCTCGCCCCCGCTATCGAAACCCACAACGAACATCCCGCACCGGCGGAGCAGTAGCTCAATCGAAGCGTGTTTTCGCCGCCGTGCTCGGCGCTGCGAGATGGTTAGCGGCTGGTAACGAATTTTCCGCCTCCGCGGTCGCTTCCGCTTAATCCTAATGTCTAATTTACCTTTGTTTTCTGTAACTTAGCGATTAAGTATGCGCAGGAGCGTAAGCCATGACGCCTGCATCGGACCACGTTTGTTTTGACGTGGCTGCCGACCGACGGTGGACGGTACCCATCGCCGATATCGGCGGCTTGCCGATTGCAGTCATCGATCGCGCCAAGTCGGCGGAACTGATGGTTGAGCTTGCTCTCAGCCGCCGCGACGCCGCCCTGCCGCCTGTCGTCGTGACCTCGGCAAACGGCCAGGTGTTGTCGCTGTGTGCGCGGCAAGCCGACGTCCGCAAACTTTTTCTCGACGCCGACCTCATCCATGCCGATGGCATGCCGCTGGTGTTCGTGTCGCGCCTCTTCCACAAAACCGCATTGCCGGAACGGGTCTGCACCACCGATCTCTTTCACGACGTTGCAAAAGTCGCCCAGCAGCGCGGTGCGCGGTTTTTCATGCTTGGTGCGACGCAGTCGGTCGTGACACAAGCGGCCCTGCGCACGCGAGAGCTTTATCCCGATCTCAACATCGTAGGCTACAGCGGCGGCTATCTGCGCCGGGACGACGACGAAGACGAAGTCATCGACACCATCAATGCGGCGCAGCCGGATATCCTCTGGTTGGGTTTAGGGGTGCCGCGCGAGCAGATTTTCGCCATGCGCAATCGGGATCGATTGCACGGCGTCGGACTGATCAAGACCGCCGGCGGCTTGTTCGACTACCTCTCCGGGAAGAATTCGCCCGCACCGGACTGGGTGCAAAAGGCCGGGCTCGAATGGATCTATCGAACCTTGCTCGAACCGCGGCGTATCGCTGGCCGCTATTTCGTGACCAATCCGCACGCGCTGTTTTTGCTTCTCACGCGAACAAAGCAAGCCGATCAACCGGTGTGGGACCGCACCGGTGAGTAGTTCAACAACGCCCTCGGTGTGCCTTTGCGTCCCGACGTTCCGGCGGCCGGCCGGGCTGCGCAAACTATTGAAGCATATCGAACGGTCGACCTATGACGGCGCGATAACCGTTATCGTCGTCGACAACGACACCGAAAACCGCGCCGGAATTGCCGTCGTGGAGTCGATCGCGCCGAGCTTTCGCTTTACCATCGTCTGTTCGGTCGAACCGCGCCGCGGCCATACATACGCGTACAACAGCGCCTTCGCGAGCGCTTGCCGCGCCGTTCCGGCGCCCGATTACGTAGCCGTCCTCGATGACGACGAGTACCCGGATCCGGATTGGCTCACTGAACTGACGACGGTCGCGCAGGAATACGATGTCGACATCGTCGGCGGTCCGGTATTCCCGGTTTTCGACGTGCCGGACCATTGGCTTGCCGAAAGCGGCCTCTACGCGCCGGCGCGTTACCCGACCGGACGGGTGCCGATGATTTATGGCGCCGGCAACATGTTGATTCGGCGCCCGGTGCTTGAGCAATATCTCGACGAGCCTTTCCATCACGCTTTTGCGTTCACCGGAGGCAGCGACAGCGAATTCTTCCGGCGTTGTCAGGCGGACGGCCGTAGCTTCGCCTGGGCCGACAACGCGCAAGTGTTCGAAACAATGCCGCAGTCGCGCACGACCGTCGGCTATCTGCTGCGGCGGAAGTTCCGCACCGGCACCGAAGCAACGCGCATCGATCACCAACTGTCCGGCGGACTTCGCGCCGTATTACGTCATTGGTGCAAGGGGCTTGGTCTCCTCGGCCTCGGTATTTTGTCGCTGCCGGCGGCGGCGTGGGGCGGCCGCCGCGCCGTCATGAACAGCCTGATCTGGGCGGCCCGCGGCGTCGGTTACATCGCGGCGGAGTTTGGCATCTTTTACGAGGAGTATCGCAATCCGCGTTAACGGCCGCAGGGGTGGCGCACAAAGCGGGACGGCTTAGCCAAGCGGCGAATTGTCGAATGCCGCGCGAAGCGCGCGGCGCGCCCGGGTTAACGCTAATAGCAGCGTTGATTTCTTGGTGACGCCGGAAACGCCTAAAACATCGAGCGGGGTCGGTTGTGAGTGTTGGAATGACTATGGAAATGACAACCGACGTATTGCGGCCGATTACGGTTGCTGCCGCGCCGTCATTCCAATTCTCCATCGACGTATTTGAAGGCGGCGATTTGGACCGGGCCGACTGGCCCTCGATTGCCGATGCTTCCAACGTGCTGATGCACGTTTATCAGTCGCGTGAGTTCCTCGACGTCTGGATGAATACCGTCGGCGACGCGCATCGCGCCCGATCGTTTCTCGTCGTCGTCAAGCATCGCGAGCATGGGCCGATCTTTTATCTGCCGCTGGTCGTTGAAAAAAAATTCAATATCCGTCTTCTCCGCTTCATGGACGCCGGCGTTGCCGACTTCAATGCACCGATCGTCGTGCCCGGCGCCGAACTGGCACGGCAAGAATTTACGGCGGTCTGGCCGATGATTTTGTCGCGGCTGCCAAAAGTCGACGCCATCGACTTGCAGAAAATATCCGCCAATGTCGCGGGCATTCCTAATCCGCTCACCTATCTCGATTGCGCGCCGCACGGGACCAGCGGTCACGCGATTACCTTGAGCGCGATCTCCTCCAACCTCAACGCGCCAACCTCGGTTGCCAGGCTGCGTAAGAAATTGCGCCGGGATTTTCGCCGACTTAGTCAACTCGGCGAGACGACTTTCTTGATCAATCCGTCGCCTGCCGAGGCCGACGAGATTTTCACCACGCTCATCAAGTTCAAGCGGCAAAAATACATGGCGACCACCGGCCATGATTTTCTCGCGATGCCGGGGATTCGCCGCTTTTACCGGGAGATGGCGGCGCCTCAGCACATTGGCGGTCTCAGCCACATCTCGGCGCTGACCTGCGGCGGCAAAGTGGTGTCCGCGCATCTCGGCTTCACCGGCCATGGCTGCTTCTATTACACCTTCCCGGCCTACGACCCGGCCTATCGGCAATATTCCGTGGGCCACCTCCTGTTGCAGCATCTGATCGACCAATGCCGCGCCGATGAATACGAGACGTTCGATCTTGGCGAAGGCGACGCTCCGTACAAAGCCAAACTGGCCACCCATGAACTGCCGCTCAGCGATTACGAGCATGCGCTGAACGCGGCTGGCTTACTGTACCTGCAAATGCGCCACGCCCGACGCTCGCTGGCGCCTGCAATCACCGTTGATGCGCAAACCGTGGAATCGGACGGCGCGCGCGTGTCGAATCCGATCGATCTGCCGCGGCAATCAATCGCCCAGCGGAAAGCGAGCCGGCAATGATGTTTGGCGAGCGCCCGCAGGAACTCAACGGAGTTTCGCTCCCGGTGAAGGTACGGGGCATGGCGGAACGATTCATCGCGCGCTCGGTCCGCAGCAAGATGCTGGCGGTGCAAGCCACACCACCGATCGTGTCCTTCACATTCGACGACGTGCCGGTGTCGGCGTGCGAGATCGGCGCCGACATCCTGGCAAACCAGGACGCCCGCGGCACCTTTTACGTCGCCGGAGGCGGCTGTGGCGCCGCCAGTCCGGTCGGGCGGCTGGCGTCGATCGAACACATCAGGGCGGTCGCGGCACGCGGTCACGAGATCGGATGCCACACTTACTCGCACCCCGAGGTCTCGCGCATCGGCATTGCTGCGCTCGACGACGAGATCAGTCGCAATCGGCTATTTATGCAGAACATCGACAGTGCGATCGCGTTGCGTAATTTCGCCTATCCGTACGGCGAGATGTCGGTTCGCGCCAAGCGCTATCTCGAAAGCCGCTTCGATTCGTGCCGGTCGGTCCATCCCGGTATCAACGGCGGAAGCGTCGACCTCGGCTCGCTAAAGGCTTGCCCACTCGAAGGCACAGCGACCGATCACGCCGGAATCGGCACCCTTATCGCCGAAGCCGTCCGCACGAACGGCTGGTTGATCCTTTACAGCCATGACGTTACCGAAAAGCCGAGCAAATACGGGGTTACCCCAAAGCTGCTCGAACGGGCGGTGACTGCGGCCAAAACGGCCGGCTGCACCATCGCGACGATTGCCGACGCACTTGAACTCATCCGCGCAACCGCCGACAGGCGGTTGCCGGCCACGCAATCGTGACGCCATGCAGAACGTGTTCTTTCCCCCGCACCATCCACAGAGCGACGGCCAAGTCCAAAGGCGGCCGGGTCGGCCGCACGCGCCGAGCGCCAAAACCAGCAGCCGCCGTGCCACCTGGGACAAGCTGACGATTCCGAAAGTTACCGTCATCATCGCCGCCTACAACGTCGCGCGGTTCATTCGGCAGAGCGTCGAAAGCGCGCTGGCACAGTCGTTGAACAACATCGAAGTCATCGTCATTGACGACGGCTCGACCGACAATACCCAGTCGATCTTGCAGACGTTCTCCGACCACCGCCTCGTTCTGCTTCGGCAGGAAAACAGCGGCGTCAGCGCCGCGCGCAACGTCGGCCTCGCACTGGCCCGCTCGCCATATGTCTTCTTTCTCGACGCCGACGACATCCTGACCCGGGACGCGCTCGCCCGCATGGTCGCAACGCTCGAGCACATGCCCGAGCGCATCGCTTGCTTTGGCCATCACATTAAAATCTCGGAGGATGGCGCCGAACTGTCGACCCGCTCCTATCTCCGCTGGAAAATGTTGCCGGCTGACGACACGCTGCGCAATCTGATTGCGAAAAACTTCATTTCGGGCGCCATTTGCGTGCGCATTGAAGCCGCCCGCGCGATTGGCGGCTTCAATACGGCGCTTTCACTGGGTGAGGATTGGGAGTTCTGGTGCCGCCTCGCCACGCTCGGTGACTTCGTGGCGATGCCCGACGAAATCATCCTGCTTTATCGTCAGCGCTTCAGCAGTGCGAGCTATAAGCTGCGCGAATCGCCGGTTCGCCCGAATTGCGAAGCCATCGATGCGATTTATGCAAATCCAACCATCCGGCAGCGGTTTTCTCCCGCCGAATTGAAGCGGCGGCGGCGGCTCGCGGAAATCGACTCGTTCTGGGCGGGAGCCCGCAACCAATACGTTCAAGGCCAGATGCTCGGCTTCCTGGCTTATTTGGCAATCGGAGCGTGCCGCTATCCCGACAGCATTTTGCGGCCGCGCCTCGTTTATCTGTTCTTTCGCGGGCTTGAGCAGCACGTCAATCGCGCGGCGCGTTCGCGGGGCAAATCGGCGTTCACCGGCGCAATCGGGCACGACACCCATAACCAAGGTGTCGAGCCGTGATGAATCCTTTCGCGCTGGTCTATCTGTTGGCGCATATGACGCCGGCCGTGATCGGCTTCCTGGCGATGATTCTCTACAGCCATCTGTTGTCGCCGGCTGAATATGGCGTGTACGTCATCGGACTTAGCGGCGCCGGCGTGGTCTCGGCCATCTTCTTTACCTGGGTTCGGTTGTCGGTGTCGCGCTATCAGGCGCGGACGCCGGACGTCGATTTCCGCCACGTGGCAGCGATGGCCTATGCGGTAACCGCGCTTGTTATTTCCGTGGCGACGCCAATCGCAATCCTAATCATTCGCCCAAACATCAGTTTCGAGATTCTGGCCGCCAGCCTGTTCTTGTCGCTGACGTTGAGCGCGTTCGAGATCACCCAGGAATTCAGACGCGCCAAACTCAATCCGGCGCGCTTCGCGACGCTGGCGATTGTTCGCAGCACGCTCGGCCTGGGATTGGGGCTTGCCGCAATCTCGCTCGGCGGTGGCGGCACAGGCTTGCTTCTCGGCGTCGCGGCGAGCTTTTTGATCGCCAACCTGGCGACATATCTACGCACTCTGACACGCGCGAAGCGGCTTTATTCCAGCGAATACCTCACGCAATTTGCCCGTTACGGGCTGCCCTTCTCGCTCGGCGCGATCACCTTCGCGCTGCATAATTCGCTGGACCGATTGGGCATCGCGTACCTCCTGGGCGAGAGCGCCGCCGGCCAATACGGTCTGGCCGCGGAAATGTCGCGGCAGCTGATCGGTATTCTTGGCGCCAGCGCCGCATCGGCGATGTTTCCGATCGCGTTTCGCACGCTTGCGGAGTCTGGCCCCGCCGCGACGCGGGCACGGCTTGCGGAAGGCGCCGAACTCATTCTTGCGCTGATTGTGCCGGTCGCCATTTGGCTGGCGATTTCCGGCAACGTGGTCGCCGGAACGCTGCTCGGCGCGCAGTTTCAAACCGGAGTTGCGATGGTTTTGCCGCTGCTTGCGCTCGGGCGCATGTGCGGCGCCGTCAATCAATTGTATCTGCAAGTCAGCTTCCAGCTCGCCGAAAAGCCGTTGCTTCAAGTCACGCATGATACCCTGCTGCTTGTCGTCAACCTCGCGCTGCTGTTGCCGTTGACGCTCGCTTACGGACTGACCGGCACGGCCGCCGCTGTGTTGATCGCCGAAGCGTTCGGTGTCCTCGTCGGCATCCTGCTGTCGCGGCGAGCCTTCCGGTTGCCGTTTATCGGCGGGGCGGTAATGCGCGTATTCGCCGCGACTGCATTCATGGCGGTCGTCACTTATGCCGCCAAGACCGCGTTGGCCGGTCACGGTTTGACGACGCTGGCGAGCGTGGCTCTACTTGGCGGTGTCAGCTATGCCGGCGCGGCTATCCTTTTCAACGTCGCCGGCATCCGCGCCACGCTGGAGCAGTGGCTGCGCGGGAGCGGGCCGATCGAATCGGTGCTGCCGGTGCAGCACAATCTGGGTCGCGAGCAGCCATGAACGTGCCGCTGACCGAGCAAGCCTTCCAGGCCAGCACCACCCTGCCGGGCGCGGCCACTGCGCACGGCAAACGGCTGTTCCTGTTGACGCCGAGCGAGGAATCTTGCGCGGTCGAGATATTTACCCGGTCGCTGGTCGATGCGCTGCGCGCGCGTTATCCGGACGAAGGGTACGAGCTGTTACCGATCTCCGGCCGCTGGCGCGATCTTCGGGGCGTTCTCGGCAAGATCCTCCGCGCCGATCAAGTGATCTTCAATCTGCCGCTGGTGGCGTGGAAGCAACTATTGCTGACGCCGCTGGTGATTCTGCTGGTCGCGGCGCTGGCGCGGCGTCCGGTCAGTGTCTTTATGCACGAATGGTCGGGGCTGCACTGGCTGCGCCGGCTTGCGCTCGCCCCGATTTTGATGCTCAGCCGCACCGTCATCGTGGTTTCGCCGTTCATTTCCAAACAGATTGCCAACAGCCGGTGGCTCATCGGCGCCGGAACAAAGTGCCGCCTGGTGCCGCATCCACCGACCATCCGCGTGCCGCACGAGCGCCGCGTTACCGAGCGGGTCCGGCGGCTGCGGGAAGCCATCGAAAATTGCGATGTCGTCATCGGCTGTTTCGGTTCGATCTATCGCGGCAAGGCGGCGACGGCATTACTCGACATTTGCAAGTATCTGCAAGGACGCGGTATCCGCGCCGCGATTGTGTTTATCGGCAGCTTCACCAAATCGCTCGATGGCTATGAGCAGGAATTCCGTTCTAAGGTGTCCGCTCTCGCCATCGACGATCAAGTCACCGTCACCGGTTATATCCCGAGCGAAATCGAGCTTTACACGCTGTTTGAGGAAATCGACGCTTTCCTGTTTCTGTTTCCGGAAGGCCTGACCGCGCGCCGGTCGAGCGTTATCGCCTGTCTGCATTCCGATCGTCCGGTGGTGGTCACCGCGCCGCACTCGACGACCGAGTTTGCGCATCACGAAGGGTTCGCCAAGCTGATCCAGAACGGCGCGCTGTCGTTCATTCCGGCCAACGCCGATCTGCGCACGATCGCCGATCAGCTTCTGGCGGTTGCGCGGCAGGACAAACGCGTCACCCCGGTCATCGACGACGACGCCTGGTGGAATGCCGCAATGAATGCGGTGCGGGCGTCGTTCTGATGTCCGGCGTCCGGTAAGCCCGGTACGGCGAGGAACGCCACCATCATGCGGCAGGATAAGCACGCGACCGCGCCCCGTTTGACCCGGCGATCGACCGTTCTCGGGCTCGCCGGCGCCGTGCTGGCAGGCGCTGCGTTTGAGCGTTCGTCCGGCGCACGGGCTGACTTCAAGCTCGAGCTCGAACCGCCGCTGCGCAGTCGCACGCAAGTCTCCGGCATCAGATACGGCTGCGCCGGCGCCGCTCCGATTGTTCAACCGGATCGCATTTTGCTCGAAAAATTCGCGATCGAAGCAAACATTTTTTCTCCGGAAGGCTCGTTGAAATGGATTCAGACCGAGCCGCAGCCGGGCAAATTCGACTTTGCCGAGGGCGACAGTATCGCGGCGTTTGCCGCGCACAACGACATGCTCATGCACGGGCACACGCTGGTCTGGTACACGGCAAATCCAGACTGGGTCGCCAACCTGAAGACCGGCCAGGAGGCGCAAGCGGCGCTCGAGCGCCATATCAACATCGAGGTTGCGCATTACCGGCGAAAAATTTGGGCCTGGGACGTCGTCAACGAGGCGCTTGAGCCGGACGACCATCTTGCCGAGGACTACCGCGATTCGGTCTGGTTTCGCTGCCTTGGCGCCGGCTACATCGATCTGTCATTCCGTCTCGCGCGCGCCGTCAATCCGCAGGTGCCGTTGTGCCTGAGCGAATACGGCATCGAATATACCGGGCCGAAACCGCAGCGTCGCCGCGCCGCTTTGCTCGCCCTGCTGCGCAAACTGCGCGAACAAAACACGCCGGTCGATTGCCTGTCGCTGCAATCCCACCTTGAAGCGCATCAAAAGTTCGATCGCGCCGAGCTTACCGGGTTTTTGCGCGAGGTCGTCAAGCTCGGCTACCGCCTGATGATCACCGAGCTTGACGTCAACGATTGCCGGATCATCGGCAACCCGGATCAGCGCGACCGCGTCACCGCACATCACCTCGCCGAGTATCTCGACATCGTATTCGGCGTGGCGAAGCCGCTGTCGATTGCGACGTGGGGCTTGAGCGACCGCTCGACCTGGCTGCGGCAATATTGGAAACGCGCCGACGGATCGCCGCTGCGGCCGTTACCGCTCGACGCCGATCTCAACCGCAAGCCGATGTGGGCGGTACTGGCCCGATATCTGGCGGGACAGGAGCCGCATCCGAAATGAAATACCGCGCCGGAAGCTTGATTTCGGGACCAAATTCCACGCGGTTTAACCGTTAATTGAAAGCAATCGCCGACAATCATCGTCGGGCCCGCGCGGCCTATCGGTAGCGTTAATGCCGGCTATTTAAGACGGATGTACCGCCCGCTTCTATATTGGTGACGCGGCCAAAGCGAAGGCAACGATCGGCAAAATCGGCAACGAATGTACGAGACCGTCGATAATCCAGCTAACGCTCGCATCACGCTGCCCGCGGACACTCGGCAAAGATTCCGCGAACTCGCGGCTGCCGTCGAAGCGCGCAGTCTCATGGTGTGGGGCGAGCATTGCTCGGAATGCACCTTTCCGACCTGCTACGCGTCCTGCGCGTTCTACACGCCGCGGCGCGATGGCCATTGCCGGAGGTTTGCCGATGGCGTCGAACAAGGAAAGATCGGCAACGTCGCACTTGGCCGAATCCGCTTTCGGCGCTGGGCCAAGCTGGAGGGCGCGGGCCCCGTGCGTCTCTTCTCTCGCAAAAACGCTCGCGCGCGCGAATGGCTCGACCGGCGGGTGTCCTCATTGATCATCAGGTTCTCGCCATCGCGGACCTTCTATTCGCGTGCGAACAGATACTGGAATCAGTTCAAGGCAGCCACCGCCGGGTCGACGTCGGGTCGGATCGATGCATTCGTCGCCGAAGCCTGGCTTGCGTCGGGTCCGCCGATCCCGCTGACCGTCACCTTCTTGCCGATGGACGATAAACAGCAAGGATTGTTCCAGTCGCGCTTCGAGCTGCGCGCCGGTTACAACCGCTTCATACTACCATACGCGGAAATCTCGGCCCACGTCGATTTGAGCGAGCGGTTTCTCGTTCAGGTCGAACCGATCGGCGATGCCGTTGGGCGGGAAGTCGTTTTCGGCCTGATCGATTTCGTCCGCTTCACTGCCGGAGCCGGTGCGACGATCGGGGATCGCGGCCGACCCGAATTAGCGGCGCCAAGCATGCGCACCGCCACCAAGCGCGCCCGCACCGCCAAGTGCGTCGTGTGGGATCTCGACGATACGATTTGGCGCGGCACATTGGCGGAAGACGGAGGCGATGGCTTGGCGCTCAATCCATCGGCGCTCGCGACGGTGGTCGAACTCGACCGGCGCGGCATTCTTCAATCGATCGCCAGTAAAAACGACCCTGACGCGGCGCTTGCGGCGCTGCAAACCTTCGGCATTCGCGACTATTTCCTATTCCCGCAAATCGGTTGGGGACCGAAAAGCGCCGGCATCAAGCAGATCGCTGAAAAGCTCGAAATCGGCCTCGACACTTTCGTGTTCGTCGACGACCAGGCATTCGAGCGCGGCGAAGTCGGCGAGACCTTGCCTGAAGTAACAGTGCTGCCGCACACTGACATTCCAAATTTACTCACCAGCCCGCTGTTCGACGTGCCGGCAACGCCGGAAAGTGCCAAGCGCCGCGCTCTGTATCAGATCGAAGAGCGCCGTCAGGCGAACTTCGCCAACTCCGATACCGATTATGTCACCTTCCTGCGCGGCTGCCGCATCCGCTTGGAGATCTCTGATTTGTCGACGGCGCACCGGGAGCGGGCATACGAGCTTTCACAGCGCACGAATCAGCTCAACGTCTCGGGCGCCAGATATTCGCGCGACGATATCGAAGCGCTGATGAACCCCTCCGCCAAGCATCAAGCTTATATCCTTCGCTGCGAAGACCGCTTCGGCGATTACGGTATCGTCGGGATGTGCGTGATCGATCGCCAGGCGGCGCGCGTGCAGTCATTCATGATGAGCTGTCGCGTGCAGCGAAAGCGGGTGGAGCAATCGTTTTTTGGTTGGTTGGCGAAGGAATTGCGCGCCATCAATGCCGGCGGCACAATCGAAATCAGCCATCGGCGGACCGAGCGCAACCAAGCGGTGGTCAAAATGCTCGAGCAGCTTGGTTTCGAGTATCGTCCGTCAAGCGATACCACCGGTACATTTACACGGCCGCTCGCCGTTCCGATTGCCGAGGACGACGTGGTCGAAGTCATCGATCTGACCGCGGTGCGGTCCAAAGAACTAACCCGTAACTAACGATTCATCCGACTACCGCCCAGCTCGCGCAAGGCCGGGCCTTCCGTCAGGAGTGGCCGTCCATGCGTGAAACTCGTTCAATCCATTCGTAGCCGGGACAGGCCGGAATCCCATTGGAGCGCCTTTTCTTTAAATTTCTCATTTGTTCCAAATCATTTTTGACCGTACCGGAGCGAAGCTCAGTTCCATCAACTTTCGGCGACGTAAAAATCAGGAACTGGTTCGTCACCCTTCGCGTTTGTCAAATGGGTGAACCGACTCTTGAAGGAGGAACTATGAGAAAGCTCGCACTTGCGCTCGTCGCCGCAGGCGCGCTCGTGATCGCAACAGCAGTACCCGCGGCGGCACAGGTCGGCGTCTACGCCGGACCGGGCGGCATTGGCGTTGGCGTTGGCCCCTTGGGCGCCGGCATCGGTCCGGGTCCGTACGGATACGATGGCCCCTATCGTGACGGCTACTACGATTACGCAGGACCCGGTCGCGCAGGCCCCGGCTGGTATGACGGAAACCACCGGTGGCACAACGGCCATTATCATCGCTAGCTTGAACGCCGAGAAAACGAAGGAGAGGCCCGCAAGGGCCTTTCCTTTTGTTTTCGTCTCGGGGTCTTCACCGATTGCGCGATTGCGATCCGGTCGTTGTTTCAAAACGCGCTGTAGGAAGCCACCTTCCGCCGCCGCTGGAATAATGCGGGCAGATGCTGGGACAAATCCGGCCGATTTTCGTGCGCCTTGAATCACGTTTCAGTTTGTCAGCGCGCGGCAAGCTCCTATCATAGATGGCGAAACCGACTGCCTGAACGGACTCGACAATGATCGAGTCCTCGCCTGTGCGTAGGCGCTGGCTCAGTCGGACGCGGGGACGCGGCGCCGATGCTCGACGATTTATTGCAACGCAGGCCGTATAACTCCGTTTCCGATTTCGTCGACGCTCCGGTGGCGCGCGGGCTCAAGGACAAACCCGCCTTCATCGACAGTGACCGCTCGCTGAGTTACGGCGAACTGCAAGCGAAGACCTGCCAATTCGCCGACGCATTGCGGCAGATCGGGTTGCGGCACGAGGAGCGACTGGCGCTCCTGCTTCACGACACCGTTGATTTTCCGATTGCGTTTTGGGGCGGCGTGCGCGCGGGCGTCGTGGTGTTGCCGCTCAATACTTTGCTCGCCGCCGATCAGTACGCCTACATTCTGAGCGACAGCCGCACGTCCGCCATTGTGATTGCCGCGTCGCTCGCCAAATCGATCATTCCGATTCTCGACCGGCTGCCACGGCTGCGCACGGTTATTCTGGTCGGCGCCGATGCGGAAGACCGCGCGGCCTTCTCCAGCCGCGACGTGCACGATTTCAGGGAATTGGTGGCGCGAGGATCTGCCGCCGTGTTCGCGGCACCGACTTTGTCCGACGAAGTGGCGTTCTGGATGTACACGTCCGGCTCGACCGGCGACCCCAAGGGCGTCAAGCACGTCCACACCACGATGATGGCGGCGGCGCGGTCGATGGGTCAGCGCGTGATCGGTATTCGCGAAGACGACGTCGTGTTCTCGGCGGCGAAATTGTTTTTCTCATACGGCATGGGCAACGCAATGGCGTTTCCGCTGTCGGTCGGCGCCACCTCCGTGCTGCTCGCCGAGCGGCCGACTCCGGACGCGATATTTGAGGTCATGCGGCGGCACCGGCCGACCATCTTCTATGGCGTGCCGACGCTCTACGCCTTGATGCTGGCGCACCGCGATATGCAGCGCGGCGCCGGCTCGGATCGCCTGCGGCTTACGATCTCCGCCGGCGAGGCGTTGCCGGCCCATCTCGGCGAGCGCTGGCGCGAGCGCGCCGGCGTCGACGTGCTCGACGGCATCGGCTCGACCGAAATGTTCCAGACGTTTCTGAGCAACCAGCCTGGCGACATTCGCTTCGGCACCACCGGCAAGGCAGTGCCCGGTTACGAGCTTAAGATCGTCGACGAGCAGGGGGGTGACGCGGCCGACGGCGCAATCGGCGAACTGGTGGTGCGCGGACACACGGCCGGCGAGGGGTATTGGAATCAGCGCGGCAAGAGCCGGCGCACGTTTGCCGGCGAATGGACCAATACCGGCGACAAATTCTACCGCGACGCCGACGGCTATTATCATTATTGCGGCCGCACCGACGACATGTTCAAGGTCTCGGGCATGTGGGTGTCGCCGTTCGAAGTCGAAGCGGTGCTCACCTCGCACGAAGCCGTGCTGGAAGCCGCCGTCATCGGCAAGCAGGATGCCGACGGATTGATCAAGCCGAAAGCGTTCATCGTGCTGCGCGACGGCTATACGCTCAATGACGGCTTGCTCGAGACGCTGCAGGTACACGTCAAGAAATGCGCCGGACTGTGGAAATATCCACGCTGGATCGACATCCGCCCCGATCTGCCGCGCACCGCGACCGGCAAGATCCAGCGCTTCAAGCTGCGGGAATTGGAGCGCTAGAATCGTAGGGTGGGTTAGCCCGGTATTATGGCACAAACGCCACTAAACTGGGCCTAACCCGGCAGGCGATTGCTCCCAGATACCGCTCATTCCGAAAGGAATGGGCGATGGGATTATCGAGGAAGGATTGCCTCCGTCGCGCTAAGGCGGCAAATTCCCTGCGAGGGGCAGGGGAAGCATATGCAGGCGTCGCTGGCCCATCTCGGCTTTGTCGATTGGTGCGTGGTGATCAGTGCGGTTTGTTCCGTGCTGTTGCTTATCTATGCTGCTGCGGATCATCTGCCAAAGGTCAAGCCAATGCTTGACAAGGCAGAAACAAAGCCCCGCCGGTACCTTCCTTACATACTGGCAGCCGTTGCTTGGTTCGGTGTCATAATTGAAATCGGGGATCGCCATTGGTGGGGAGGGCCGGAGCCAACCGAGATTCCGCTTAGCGAAGAAAATGCCCGGATTGACGTTAGTCGGTGGCAGCCGATAACCAATGACAAGAAGCAGTTTTTGACCAATGTTTATTTGGCAAATAATGGAAAAAGCACCGCCCTCCGATGGGGCTTTCAAGGATATGCCGTTGCGGGTGCCCTTCTCGAAAAGGATTTAGTTGATGCGTTTTTTATCGTTCTAAGAACCAAGGCGAAGGCAGCCCCACTCGTCGATGCAGAATTTCAAGTCGGCCAAAGCAATATATTTATCAGCGTTCCTAATATCCCGCCGCATAGTACTCGACGCGGTTGGATAAGGCGTTGAGTTGATTCATAAAAGCGATTCTTTGCCTGGCAGCGAAGGATCGCGCTCATGCAATCGATATTCTCGATCGCCTTATCCAGGGCGGTAGCAAAACACATCGACCTGT
>DATKRE010000021.1:0-10813 GCA_035532335.1 Xanthobacteraceae bacterium
ACCCTCACCGCAGTCCGATCCGCCGTGCGATTCCGCCCGGCGGGGCACTTACGATATGGAAGACGACACAATGACGATCGGCACCGTGAAATGGTTTAATCCGCAGAAGGGCTTCGGCTTCATCGAGCCGGAAGACGGCTCGAAGGATGTGTTCGTGCACATCTCGGCCGTGGAACGCTCGGGCATCGGCAATCTGCGCGAGGGCCAGAAGGTCAGCTTCGACGTGGAAGCCGACCAACGCAGCGGCAAGAGTTCAGCGACCAATCTGAAGGCGGTTTGACGGCGGAATGGGGCGGCTTCGGCCGCCCCTTCTCGTCACGGAGTATTATAAGGGCATGACCAAGGAAGGCCTCATCGAGTTCGACGGCGTCATCACCGAGGTGCTGCCCGATGCGCGGTTTCGCGTGAAGCTCGACAACGACCACGAGACGCTTGCCTACACCGCGGGCCGCATGAAGAAGGCGCGCATCCGCGTGCTCGCCGGCGACCGCGTCACCGTCGAGATGACGCCCTACGATCTCACCAAGGGCCGCATCATCTTCCGCCACAAGGACGAGCGCGCCGCAGCGGCGGGCCCGACCCACCGGCGGCCGCAATTCCGCCGGCGCTAGCCGGCGCAGTCTTCGGCCGGTTAAATCAGTGTAGGCTATTATTGCTGCGGCAGTTCGGGCGTCTGTTGTGCGGACGCAATCGTCGGCAGGGGCGCATGGACGATCCACCGTGCCCCCGTCTCAATCTCCCCTTTGTCATGAACGATTTTGCATACGATCCGCCCCGGGGTGAGCACGGCTGGCGCTATTGCAAATGGAATCTGATACCGCCACCTCTTTTGCCCTTCTAATAACGTTGGCGCCTGGAAAGGCATTGGGACATCTGCAACCGCAGGTTCCGCAGCTTGCGGCAGACGGATTTCTATCCTCAGCGTTTTTAGCGGCTCTGCCAAATCACCGTCGATAATTATTAAAAACATCAGATGCGCAATTATCGTAGGAACCGTTGGAATTGCGATATTGCCAGTGAACAGCCCCACGAGAGTCAGCTTGCCGTCATGCTCAAGGCGAATGTCTTGGCATGGCAGGACCATGGCCTGACGCCCGATAACAGCAGCCATCGAAGCTTAGCGCCTACCAGGAATGCTGGCCGGCCGTTGTGGTGCGGCCGGTGCCGCACCTTTTGCAGCCAAATAAACGCCACCTGAAGTCGGTGTCGCGGCGCTTTGTAAGGTATCCACCTGCATAACGTCGGTGTCCACGACGCCGACATATGAATGATTGCCGCCCGCAAGCATCGTCGGGTTCGACAACGTGAAATGCGGGATTCGGCCTAATGCGCAAGCGAGCTCTGCCACCCTCGTCAGAGTAAGATTCTCATGGCCGACGATCTGACGGTGAATCACCGACCGGTTCACCCCCAAATCAGCGGCGATGCCGGCTTGCGTAAGGCCTCGCCCCTTGTGTTCTTCTGCAAGCGCCTTTTGAAGCTCACGCCGGACGGCCGCGATAAATCGGCCAGCCACCCGCTTACGCGGGGTAGTCGACATTCGAAATGACGGCATGAGGATCGTCTCCCGGAACGAATTTTGGTTCATCAAGCGGCAACTGGTCGCGGTAGCGTACGACCTCGTTCCCGAAACCGTGGTAGATGCCTGGTGTGGCCTTTATCTGCTCCACAAATCCGAACGACGCGGCAATGAAGTAATCCCGCAACGCAAACCATCCAAATAGTCGCACGTCGGCTGTCTTCAAATACCAAACGCCGGCCGCCGATTTGTGACGCACTAGATGCTTGACCTGTCGATCGATGATCAGCGGCCTCCCCGAGACATATGCCTCCGTCAGCGCGTCGAGCTGCTGTTCGGGCGTCTCTTCGATGTTCCAAGTCGACCCGACGGCAGGAAGCTCGTGGAGAAATCGAGGCGCGAGATGCGGCAGAAGAAAGAGACACCGTTCGATCTGCTGGCGGGGTTCCAGATCGACGTCCCATTTGAGCACCAGACCTTGTCTTACTAACTCTACCAGCGTTGCCATTTAAGTCAACACTATCACCTTGCGGACTGGTTCGAGCCGCAATCAATTTATGGGCTGGGCTGCGGGATCGCCCCCAACAGCTATGCCTTAATAGCATAAAATCCGCCAAATAAGGTTAGCGGAACATAAACACCGAAATGATTGGGCCACCTGAGATTCACACCGCCGTTTCGGGCGTCGGCACGTAGGGGAAGCCGCGGAAGCGCGCGGTGTTGGCGAACTTGGCGCAGCCGTTCGCATCGAGCGTCTTGTCGCAGCCGGGATAGATCTGGAACGCGTCGCCCGCAGCGGGCGCCATCGGAAACGGCGCGATGAGGCTGACCGTGCCGGGCGCGCCGCCGACGCCGGCGATCCAGGTCTTGATGCCGCGCGCGAGGCCGGCGTTCGATCCGCCGGTGAATGAAATTTTGCCCTGGTCGAAATAGCCCGAAGCCTGCGCCAGCGACGCGAGCACGGCGCTCGGCGTCGAGCCCGATGCCGCCGCGCCGCCGACCGCGTAACTCGCCAGGTTCACGCCGCACGCCGCATCGCCCAGCATGTTGACGCAGCCCGCCTGCCACAGATTGCGCGGCAGGTTGAGGTTGAGCAGCTCCAGATGCGAATTGACGGTGAAGGTGGCGAGCGAGCGGCCGCAATCGATCTCGGCGACGCGGCCAGCGAACAGGATCACCGTGCCCGCCGAGGTGTCGCCGTATTGCGGCATGAAGGCGCGCTCAAGCGTGAGCTCGGCGCCGTCGAAGACGCCGGCGAGCACTGCCGACAGAAACGGCGCACCGAGCACGCTCGCGCCGCCCGGCAGCACGTCGAAGACGAGCTGGTCGACCTCGACACCGATCTTCCAGTGGCACTTGGCCTTGTTGTCCTTGCGGTCGAAATAGGGACCGACTGCGCCGCCGGCGGGGTAAAGGAATCCATTCGCTGTTATGTCGCGATCACCGGCGCAATAGCGGAGATTGCCGCCGCCAACCAGCGCGAAGGTGTAGAGATCGGCGGCGTAGAACTGGCGCGTCGCCAGCAGGGATTTGAGCGCGGCGGATGCGGGTTTCATGTCAGTGCTGGATCGGGATCATGCGGCCTTCGAGACGCGCCCTCCGGGCGCTCCTCAGGCTGAGGACTTTTTCTCAATGCCATCGAAGATCTTCCTCATGCTGAGGAGTGCTGCGCAGCAGCACGTCTCGAAGCACGCGCCTTGCTTATGCAGCCGCCGGCCATGACGCCGATAAATCGGCGTCACTTGAGCGAGACGAAGGCGAGCTTTTGGGCGCGGTAGAGCGTCGCCATGAACTTCTCGAAGTCGAGCGTGTCTTCGGCGAAGCGGCAGCGGAAGTAATAGGTAAAGCTCGCCGCGACCGCGGCGCCGAAGGCCGGCGCGGTCGTGAACGTCAGCAGGCCCGTGGTTGAGTCCACGCTGTAGGTCGACGGCGCCTGCGCGACGCCCGCGAGCGTGACCGCGCTGACGACATTGGGCGCCAGCACCGGCTCGATGAAGCCGCCGAAGGCGCGGACGAACTGGAACGACGTCGTCGCACCGTCGCCGGTGCCGATCGCCTGGCCGGCGACGGCGTTGTCGTCGGCATCGGCATAGAGAAACGTGCCGAAAGCGCCCTGGCGCGCATTGAAGAAGCCGGCGAGCGCCTGAAACTCGGCCGCGACCGGATCGGCGCGCAGGAAATCGAAGGTCAGCTCCCACCGCCAGGCGGGATAGGACCAGTCGGCGAGGCGCGTCTCCTTGCCCGAGATCGCCTGCTGCGTGCGCGTCTTCCACACGGGCGCGCGCTTCACCGACCAGCCGAGGCCGGCGAGCGCGGGAAAAATCGGTTCGGTCATGTCAGCCGTTGAGCGCCGGAGTCAGGTTCGCATTGAAATTGCGCAACTCGGAGGCGAGGCCCTTGGCAATGGCGCGCATGTTAGCCTTGAGGAACTGCGCGCCGGTTTGCGTGTCGATCGCGCTGACCAGCGGACCGTGGATGTGGATATCGCCGGCTTGCGCCTGGGCAGACGCCGCACCGCCCGAGAAAAAATCGCGCATCGGATTGGCGACCGCCGCCGGAATGACGCTCTCTTCGGGGTGAAGCACAGATAAGATCGTGCCGGGCACCTCCCATAGGCCGCCGGCGGCCGAGGCGATGCCGCCGCCCATGCCGGCCGCCCAGCCCAGCGTTTCGGCATAGGTCGCGGCGGCGACTTCGGGCGCGAGCGCGGGACCGACGATCGGAATTGCGGATGTGGCCGCCATTGCACCGGCGGCAGCGACGGAAGCGTCGATCTCGATCTGCGCGAAGCCGCGCGCCACCATCGCCGCGAGGCCAGCGGCGGATGTTGCCGTCTCGGTCGCGGCGCGCGTCGCCTCGCCGGCATCGGTCGCGGCCGTCTTGCCGGTCTCGAGGCCGAGCCAGCGCGCGAGCTGCTCCGCGATCATGCCGAGAAAGCCGCCTTGCGACGCACTCTCCGCGGCGCCGCGCGCGGCGGCACCGTGTTGCGTCGCCGTGGTCTTGACCAGCTCGGTCACCGCCCAGCTCTCGGCGATCTTGAGCGCGTTGCCGACTTCCTCGGCGAGAATGCTTTGGCCGATGCGCGCGACCGCCTTTTGCCAGGTGGTGGTGCCGAGGATCATGCCGGCGATCGAGCGGTCGAAGGCGGCGTTGATCGGCCGGAACATCGCGATCCACGACGCGGCGAGCCCCTGCTGCTGCTTCGTCAGCTGGTCGGCGCCGCTGCCGAAGCTGCTGCTCATGCCGCTTGCGGCGCGGGCGCTGCTGGCGCGGATCGACCCGAAGGTCTCGTCCGCCACCGCACCGGCCCGTTCCATGCCGGCGCTGAAATCCGCAATGTCGGCGCCGACGCCGACCGTGATTCGATCGTCGGCCATGGGTTTTTTCCTGAGGCAATCGGCGGATCGCTGGTGTTAGGCTATCGGCAACCGGATTGTTGACCGGCCGATCGGGGAAACGATTCAAATCATCGGGCAATTTCGCGCGGCGCCGCGCCAGGCGCGATACCTAGCCGAAGCCGCCGGACTGTTCGCGATCATGACGGCCTTCGGCCTCCTGCCGGTCGACACGGCATCGGCGGTCGGCGGCTGGCTCGGCCGGACGATCGGTCCGCGGCTCGGCGCGTCGCGGCGCGCGCTCCGGAATCTTCGCCAGGCCCTGCCCGACAACAGCGACGCCGAGAACCGCCGCATCATCCGCGGCATGTGGGACAATCTCGGCCGCTCGGTCGCGGAATTGCCGCATCTCGAGACGATCTGCGCCGCCGGATCGCAGCGCGTCGAGATCGTCAACGGCGAGGACGTGGCGGCGCTGCGCGACCGGCGCCGGCCGGCCATCCTGTTCGGCGGCCATTTCGCCAACTGGGAAGTCGGGCCGGCGACCATCCATCGCCTGCTCGGTCCGTCGCTGCTGTCGGTGTTCCGCGCGTCGAACAATCCGTGGGCCGACCGCGTGCTGCGCCGCCGGATGCCGGCACGCCGCGCCGTCGCCAAGGGCGCCGAGGGCGGCCGCGACCTGATCCGCCATCTGCGTCAGGGCGGCCACGTCGCCATGCTGGTCGACCAAAAAATGAACGACGGCATCGCGGTGCCGTTCTTCGGCCGCGATGCCATGACGGCGCCGGCGATCGCGCGCCTCGCCTTGCGCTTCGACTGTCCGATCGTGCCGGTGCGGGTCGAGCGCCTGAACGGACCGCGGTTCCGCTTCACGGTCATGCCGCGGCTCGAATTGCCCGATGGGAACGACACCGCCGACGCCGTGCTCGAGACGATGAAGCGCGTCACCGCGACGATCGAGCAATGGATCGTGGCGCGGCCCGAGCAGTGGCTGTGGATCCACAAGCGCTGGCCGCGCGAGGCGTAGCCTTCAATCCGACAAGATCGCGGTTTGAATTTCAGCTTGAGACCGCAACTGAGACATCGGCCGGGAGTAGTTCTAGACTCGGCTTCCGCGAGGTATTACGAGGACGGAAATGGCCAAATCTACGAAAAAAACCAGCAATGAGATGGAGTTCCAGGGACAAGTGGTCTCCTGGCTCAACGATTACATTGCGAAGCACCCCTCGCTCGGGCTGGAGACGGCCACCCAAGAAAAACCTCACAAGACAACGGCCAAGCGCAATGATGTTGTCGTGTGGAGAGATAGGGCGGCATTGGTCGCCTTTCTCACAATAGAACTAAAGACGCCAACTACTCCGCTTAATGACCCTTCCTTTTTTTCTGATGCTCTCAACAAGGGGCGACAGTGGGGTTCGCGTTATTTTGCGTTGTGGAATATGCGTGAGCTGGAATTGTATGAGACCGTCCCCGTTCCCCACATTCCCGTCCCAACCGACGTAATCAATAGATCAGCGCACCCTCTCGCGGTAACTCAGGTAGAGGACTGGCTGAAGCCCGAGTTCAAGAAACAGCTCCACGATCAGTCGATCGAACTAATCGACTCCGCCATTCATCACTCTGTCGTAGGAGTGAAGCACGGGCACACCATTGATCCAGAGCTTTTCGTATCGCGCCTTACAGACGCTTTAGCGAGCCTGCGGATAATTTTTTATCGCGATCTAAAGAAGGCGGCCGGGGTCAGCAAGAAGCTCAGGAAGCAGTTGACGCAAATAGCGGCAACGCAAGGATTTGAGGGGTTTGTCCAAGATATTGATCACGCAATTGCGGGCCAAATTGGCTATCGCTTCATTGGCCAAATTCTTTTCTATTTTGCGTTACGAAGAAAACTACCGAGTTTGAAAGAACTGAAGATTGCGACGGGTGACATTCTTCCAGCGGCCTTCGCTCCGTTTTGGAATGATGTTCGGGCGTACGACTATGAGGCGTTATTTAAGCCGCAGCCCGTAGAGACACTGATACCCATAGGCAAAGACGCTCAGTCGCTCTTGCGGCGTTTGATCGACCAACTTTCTGCTTACGACTGGGCATCGCTTACGGATGACGTACTTGGCTCCATTTTCGAACACCTCATACCGCGCAAGGAACAGATTCTTCTTGGTCAGTTCTACACCCCACGACCTGTGGCTGATCTTCTCGTTGCGAGCACGATTGACGGCGAGCGGCCGTTCGTAGCGGATCCCGCCTGTGGAAGCGGCACTTTTCTAATGAGCGCCTACAGCTATCTCGCTTACTCGGCACATCTTTCTCACAAAGACCTCCTATCTATTATTTGGGGTTTCGACGTAAGTCCGTTTGCTGCCGAAGTGGCGGTGATTAATCTCTATCGGCAGGACATGGCCCAGTACGAAAATTTTCCGCGTGTTAACGTGAAAAATTTCTTCGAGCTTCAGCCCGGTCAGACCATAGATTTCCCAGCATCGCAACATGCCTCTGGTACATCGAAAGTGCCGGTACCTGTCCCGCCCTTCGACTGCATAGTTGGTAATCCGCCCTACCTACGTTCCCAAAATCAGGACGATTTGAATCCTGAATACCGTGAAACCCTCTTTACCGCGGCAGTGAAGGCCGGTTTCAATGTGGAAGCGAAGACCGACCTTTTCGCATTCTTCGTCTATCACTCGACTCGCTTTATGAAAGACGGTTCGCGACTCGGTTTTGTTACCCCTGCGAGCTGGCTCACCTCGGACTATGCCATATCGCTCCAGAAAGCGTTGCTAGGCACTATCCGTGTTCGCTCGATCATTTCATCAAGCGCAGAATCGTTTTTCCCCCAAGTCGATGTGAACGCGGTGCTGCTGGTCGCGGAAAAGTGCCCGACGGATGCTCCATTGGAGCCTATCCACTTCGTCACTTTAAAAAAGCCCATTGCAACCTTGACTGGAGGCGAGGGCGAATACTGGGCGCGAGTAATGGCTTTGGCAGGAGAGCTTGAGAGCTTCAAATCGATAGAAAATGAACGCTATCGAATCAAAATGGTAGACGCCAACACTGAGCTCACGGCTCTAAATGCGGACAAGACGCGGCCACGAAACTGGTCTAAGTATTTGCGCGCGCCTCTCTCGTATTACGAAATCTTCGAAAGCGTGTCCTGATGTTCACGCAGCTAAAATCTCTTGCGACGGTCAGTCTCGGTTACAAATCGCTGCAGAATAATTTCTTTTACGTGAACCAAGCGACCATCGACACGTATGGGATAGAGAAGACGTACTTGGTCCCCATACTCATGCTCGGTGATTTGAATGCGTCCGTGTTTGAGCAGAATCCTAAGCCGTCTCTCTGGCTTTTTGCTTGCCGCGAAACTCGGAAGGACCTTCATGGCACAGGCGCGCTTCGTTATATCGACGCGATGAGCCATCGGAGCGCTGCCGATAAAAAGCAGACGGGCAAGAATCTAACCATCAAGGAAGCGCTGGAAGCACAAAGTGGCGGCAACTGGTATGCACCGAAAGCGCGTCCCAACAAGCACCATGTTTGGCTCCGAAAAGCATTTAATGCGGTGTATGCACCGTTCCTTTTTGATAAGCGCGCGCTCGTAGATCAGCGGTTGAACAGCGTCAGTCCTGTCGATGGGATCGACTGGAGAGAGATCGCCGCCGTTCTTACGAGCTCGCTTTTTACATACAGCCTCGAAATCAACGGCGCCGCAGCAATGGGCGCTGGCGCTCTGGAAGCGCCGACGACGAAGCTTCGAGACTACCCCGTGTTGGATGTCACTAAGCTCAAACCGAAAGACCGGGAAGACCTCATATCGCGCGCCGAGCTGGTTTGGGGGAAAGAAGAGCCCCTCGATTGGTCTTCCGAGAACTGGAAGCCGGGAACTAAATTGCACGCTCTCGATGAATGGATGTTGAAAGCTGCTGGTCGAAACATCTCTATCGACAAGATGTACGGCGATATCCGAGCTACCTGTCTTGCGCGGATCGCGGTGGCCGCTGATAAAGGCCGCAAAATGAAGAGGCGTGAGGCTGACAGCATCGGAAGCGTAGCAGACTCAATCACGAAAGACCTCGCCCCAATGATTCAATCAAAAAATTTCCCGAATGATTTTTTGGACGGTGCGAGTCTGGACCTTCCTCTCTCTTTCGATCGGAAAAATCTCAAAGAAATCAGCATGAGCCTATTCCTTGATAGCTGTGAAATCCACGTGCGAACAAAAGCAGGGGACACCGCCTACAAGAGCACTCAGGCAAGGTCGGTAGCAGAGGCGATTGTCCGCGCCCTATTGTTGGGTCGGTCTCAATTTTCAGTGTCCACCAACCGCAAGGCGATGGATAACGCCGTAAATAGGTTTCTGGATTGGTTTGCTCAGACCGACGCAAGGATTGAACAGGCTATTAGTGAATCTGCACTGGGAACGGGATACGAAGACGCTCTCAAACGCGAAGTCTACGCCCGCCTTGGCATCCATCCACTCGTTGGTGCTAAAACCCTTCCGTCAGAGATCAGCTTGTAGAACTTAGAAACTCCGAACCTGACCTTTCCCGGCTTTTTTGACCAGGCGAGGTAAGTGAATAACTTCGGAATCTAGATTTAGTCGTGCCGAAGACCGGCGCGCTGTCATTTGTGCCCGCAACTTTTTCAACGACGCCCTATGTCTGCCTTCGGCACTTCGCACAAAGTCGAACGGAAACACTCCTAATCCTTGCGAGGGCGAGGACATCGGCGGGCGCAAGCGCGGCGAAGCTCTTGTCCATGCCGTCGGTGAAATCTGAAATGTCGGCAGCGACGCCCACGATAATTTGATCGTCAGCCATCTCATTCCCTGCGGGCCGGGGGTATAAAGTGGAACCGCGCCGACGACGCGGTGGGGTCGCCGCGCGTTGATGACGGTGGACGAATTTGTGCGGCTGATTGCCGAGCTAACGGTCGGAGAGCAAGCCGCCTGAAACGGAGCGCGCCAATGGAAATTCGGTGGTTCGCGCTGGGCTGCGGCCTCGTTTTGCTAGCCGGATGCAGCAGCGCGTGGATGAAGCCAGGAGCGAGCCAGCAGGACTTCGGCGCAGATCGATCGACGTGCCTTCAGCAAGCAGAGCGGCCGAGCGGACCGGTGTATATCAATCCCTTCACTGGATTTTTTGAACACGGGTCGTATACCAACAGCCGCCTCTATAACGCTTGCATGGTCGAACATGGCTGGTCCCGGAGCGGCGGCTAAATTCAAACTGGGAGATCACTCCGCGACCACAACGTAAGCTCCCGTTTCTACACCGGTTTGAGCGACAGCACGCCGGCCGGCGCGAGGACCGCAAGATCGGCGAAGCTGGCGCGCGCGGGTTTCGGCTTCGGTGTGAAGCGCAGCGCCGCCGCCAGCAACAGATGCGCCGGCGGATGGCGTGACCAGTAATCGAGCAATTCGCGCACGGCGGACAGGCTCATCGCGTCGATCTCGGCCCAGGTGTAGCCGCAACCGGTGGCAACGAGGGCGTAGAGATCGGCCCAGTTCACCTGGCCGCTTGACGTTCCCCCGGCGCACCGTCCTTCGGCACCAGGCCGGAGAGTTCGGCGATGCGGGCGACGGCAGCGGCGAGCTCAGCGGGCAGCATCTCCAATTCGAGTAGCGCGTCGCGGTTGAGCGCCGCGTGGTCGCGCGCCAGCGCCGCCGCCAGGATGTCGATGGCGGCGTCGATGCCCTCGGCTGCGTTGAGTCGCGCGGCGCGGGCGAAGGCCGGCAGGACGACGCGGAGCTGGCCGAGCGTGAGCGGCCGGATCGCGTAATCGCGGCCGGCGAATCTTATGACGGCGTGGCTCATGCCGCCTCCTTACCGCCTGTTGGTTTCGGTTGATGCACGAAGCCCCTCGCCCACGAAGTGGGAGAGGGAGGGACCCAATCCGTCAGGATTGGGAGGGTGAGGGTAACAGCCGCATGCTGAAGACCCTCACCCTCCCGTCGCTTCGC
>DATKRE010000022.1:0-4935 GCA_035532335.1 Xanthobacteraceae bacterium
CGCCGTCGCGGAGATGTCCTGGATGGTGGTGCCGAACGGCGCCGGCGCGGCGCGTAGCCGCGCGCCCTTGATGTCGAAGTTCACCAGCAGCGCCGGATCGTGGTCGGTCTTCGGCGGCGTCGCCGGCTGCTGGAGCGCGACATGGACGGAATCGAGGCCGAGGCCCTGCGCTGCGCTGCGCCCGTCGAGGCCGTCGGCCTCGATGTCGGCGGTGCCGGCGGGCTGGAGCGGCACCGACACCGTGCCGGCGAGATTCTTCGCGTCGAAGCCGGCCGAGGCGAGGATGAACTCGACGCGCGCGCCGTCGGGCGCGCTGAAATGCCAGTGCCGCAAATCCCACGGCGCCGACCAGAAGGCAATGTCGGCCGGGCTCATCTCGTAGGGCAGGGGCCTGACCGCGGCGGCGTCGAACTTGTCGAAGCTCAAGCGGATGGTCAGCGGAAAGCCGCCGATCCGCACCGCATCCCATTTGACGTCGACGCCCTGGGCGCGGCGCGCTTCGACCCACGGCGTCATCTGCTCGCGGATCACGCTGGCGACGTAATACCAATAAACGCTGTACGCCGCGGCGATGACAACCGCCAGCCCCCCGACCACGCACACGATGCGGCGCATGCTTGGATTATACGGCGAACGCGACGCGCGGTCGAGGCCGCGCACTTTGACGAATACGTTGCAACGTTTGTTTTCGTCATGCCCGGACCATTGTCCCCGGGCTTGACCCGGGGATCAGTTCCGGGCATCCACGCCTTGAGGGCAACTCACCGCGCCGCCTGAATCTCCGGCCGGTAGCGCCACACCGTCAGGTCGCCGTCGTGGAACACGACGTCGGCATCGAGTACGCGCATCCGCACTTTCGGTCCGGCGCCGAATTTGGGCTCGATTAGCACGCGGCAGCCCGGCGCGGCGTCGGCGCAACGCAGCAAATGGTAATCGGCGGCGGCGATGTCGGTGACGCCGCGTTCGCGGAAATAACTCAGCCAGCCGCCTGGCTGCCGCAAGGCGCGAAGATACGCGGCGCCCTCGACCAGGCCCTCGATCTGCACCATCGGCCGCGCGAGGCGAAAGCCCAGGCTGCCGGCGAGGTCGCCCATCGCCACCACCGCATTCGGCGGCAGGAGCGCGTTGAGCTGCGCCGCGTCGCGGTCGGCATGCACCCAATAGGACGACTGGTTGTCGCCGAGCGCCAGGCGCTTCGCGACGACAACGCCGCCGCCCAGCGCCAGGACCGCAATCACGGCGACGGCCACCATCGGCGCCGCAATCCACCGCCGCCACAGCGCCATCAGCGCCAGCGGCACGACGATCGCGCCGAGCATGGCGCGGCCATAGCCGTACCACGCCCAGATCGGCCAGCTCGAGCCGACGCAGAGATAAACCAGGTGGAGCAGCAATCCGGCGAGCAGCACGCCGGCAATGATCAGAAGCTGCGCGCGCGCCGCGTCGGTGCGTTCGTCGCCGGTCTTGCGCCAGAGCAGCGCCACAACCGTTCCGGCCGCGGCGATGAAGACGAGGCCCAAGGGAATCGTCCGCAGCTGCAAGGTGCTGGCGCCCCACAGCGACGCGATCAGCGGATTGAGATTGAGGAACGGTCCGCCCAGCGCCTTGGCCGCGCCCGACACCGGCATCGCCGCGCCGAACAGGATCTGGTTCGCGGCCATGTAGATCAGCAGCGTCGCCGCGACGGGCGCGCCCATGACGATGCCGGCGCGCAGGCTCGTGCGCCAGCCGCGTTGCCGCTGACTGAGGACGAACGCGCTGATATACGCGCCGGCGATGAACACGGCATCGAGCCGCGCGAGGCAAAGGAGGGTCAGCACCGCGCCGACCGTCAGCAGCGTGCGCGGCGTCTGCGGCGCGGCCGTGAAGATCGCGCGGCGCAGGCTCAGCGCGACGAGCCACAGCATGATCGGCAGCGCCAGCGTCGTTTCCATGCCGAGGAAGACGAGGCCCGCGCCGCCCGGCAGCGCGAAGGTGCAGAGCCAGCAGAGATAAAGTCCGCCGAGCAGGAACGCAGCCTCGGCGTCGCACAGTTGGCCGATGCGGCGATAGAGCGCGACGCAAGCAATCCACGCCACGGACGCGATGGCGAACACCGCCGGTATCGCCTGGTCGGGCGCGCGGATCAGCCAGAACACCGGCACCAGCGCGAGCTGCCACAGCGGATGGTAGCCGTTGGTTGGCACGAGGTTGCCGTAGGTCGAGCCGGCGCCGTGCGCGATGTTGGCCGCAACGCGCAGGTAGTAATAGGCGTCGTCGCTGAGATAGTCGTTCATCGCCATTGGCGGCGACAGCGCCGTGAGCGTGAACAGCGCGACGACGGGGATCAGCGCCAGCGCCCAATAGCCGGCGGTCAGCGCGGCGGATGCGCGGACGCCGCGCCGCGCGGCGACGCCGGCGGAAACCTCGATGGCCATGCGCGGGAGTCTAAGGCAGGCCGGTAAAGGAAGCTTTGGCGCCCGGGCGGCGGAGTGTGGTTAACTTTGCGTTACGTCATTCCCGCGCAAGAGGAACCCAGGGCGGACCGCATTCGTACGTTGTTGGCGTAACAAAGACGGGGCTGTACCTTTCGGCACATTCCCGGTTTTAGACTGTGAAAATAGATTCCTGCCTTATCGAATTGGGCGAACGCATCAGCAGCTAGTGTTAGGCAAGGCAATCGTATGGCGATCAAGCGTAACACCGTCAATTTTGGTGCGTTCAACAAAGCGCTTGAGCTTCCGTTCGAGCTTCGGCTCAAGGACTTCGAGATCGCCATGCAGGATGTCTATGACTTTTTCTTTGATGTGAACAAACACCTATCGTCAAAGGGTTTGCAAAGACTGGACGAAATGATGCGACCGGCAAATATGTCGGGCACGATCTCCGATATGCTGACCGCAAGCTTAGGTAAGCATAGCCGCGTTTTGGTGCAGAACCGTTACCACAATGGCCATCCTGATCTCGTCGTCAATGGCAAATATCCGAATAACGCGGTGAAGAGCGGAGTCGACGGTGTCGAAGTGAAGACCACAAGAAAAGCTGGCGGCGCGGTCGATACCCATGGAGCCCGCGATCAGTGGATGTGTGTTTTTGTGTACGAGATCGATAACGAAACCGAGCCCGCAACGGAGCGCCGGCCGATGACCTTCACAGAGACGTATCTTGGGAAGGTCGTTGTCGCGGATTTCAGGAAGAATCCGAGAAGTGAGTTGGGTACTCGCACTGCTACGCTGGATCGACGCGGAATCGCGAGGCTGCGAGAAAACTGGCTCTATGATTTGCGCAAACCTAAGTAAGGTTCAGGCGGGATAACGGACCTATGGCATGACGTGCCATTTCCATGTAGTGAGGGTCGGACTCGATTCCGATGCAGTTATAGCCGACTGCTATTGCTGCTGCGACCGTCGAGCCCGCACCCGCAAATGGATCGAGTATCGTCCCTTGGCCTAGCGGCAATACCGCCTTCACGAGTTGCCGCATGAAGGACTGCGGCTTAAGGCTCGGGTGGGGTGCTATTCGGCGCTCACTGGAGCGTGTCGGATGCGACTGGATAACATCGCCAAATGGCCGGTCTCTGGAGATGCGCCTAAAGCCTCCGGTCTTCCATTTACGCAAATTATCCTGAACGCGTCCCTCGATAGGTTTGCGGAAGCAGAGCCAAGGCTCCCACATCGAGCGCGGCATTACGCTCACGTCGTCGAATATGTCATGTGCATTCTTGGGGCGGTCGCCGCCACGCATTGTCATAACCAGTCGTACGATCTCGCCGCGACGCTCGAGGCCAGCTTCCGACAGAGCGTTCGCAACTCGATGCGAAACGAGAGGATTGGACGCGACAATTACATTTGCTCCAGGCACCAGCGTCGGAAGCAATAGCGTTGCCCAACGAACGAAAAACGCTTCAAGGGCGTCGATGTCGGTCGCGGTTAGCGTGGTGAAACGCGGCAGCGGTGAGCGTTGATGACCGTCAAACGAAGGTGGGATACGCCACACTCCGCCTTTGCCATTGCGCAGTTTTGCTTGCTCATGGGGCTTATACTCCACCATGCCATAGGGCGGGTCTGTAACGACCGCGTGAATCGATAGGGGTGGCCGCCTGCTGAGCCAGTGCAAGCAATCTTCTTGAACAAGCTCACCGGTGCCGCGCTGAACAACGGCCGATTCCGGCTCAAATGGCAGCTGTTCTTCATCAAGTTGCAGGGCGTAGGCACCGCGCGACGTACGTTCAAAAGCGCGGTCGACGTTCAAACGCAGATACGAGCGCACTGACGATGCCGAGGCGGACCGGCCCAATTTGTTCCGCACCGCATCGCATATTTCCTGCACGGTTGCCGGCTCATGCCGCATCTGCAGGAATTCTGTGATTGCATCCCGGACGCGACCTGGTGCTTGGCGTTCCACGTATTCCCCCGGCAGCCGTGCAACGTCATCGTAGACGTCCAGACGTCTTTCTGCAAGGTTCTTTCGCCCGACCTAGAACGAATGGCGCCGCGCCGCTCACCCGCACTTCGAGTAGTCGCAGCTCGTGCACTGGTCGCAGTTCTCGATGCGGATCAACGCCGCCTGGCCGCATTTCGGGCACTGGCGCAGGCCGGGATTCTGCCCGGGCAGGTTGACCACCTGGCGCTGGGCCTCGACCGATGCGGGCGCGGTCTTCGGCTGGATGAACCCGATCTCGATCATGTGCTGCTCGATCACGCCGCCGAGCGCCGCCAGGATCGACGGCACGTAGTGGCCCTCCATCCAGGCGCCGCCGCGCGGATCGAACACCGCCTTCAATTCCTCGACCACGAACGACACGTCGCCGCCGCGCCGGAACACCGCGCTGATCATGCGCGTCAGCGCCACGGTCCAGGCGTAATGCTCCATGTTCTTGGAGTTGACGAAGATCTCGAACGGCCGGAGCCGGCCGTCCTGCACGATGTCGTTGATGGTGACGTAGAGCGCGTGCTC
>DATKRE010000023.1:0-4682 GCA_035532335.1 Xanthobacteraceae bacterium
CGAGAAAAAGTCGAAGGTGGAAGAGGCGAGTTGGGTGCTGCGCAGTGTCAATTCCTCAACGGCGATGACTGAAGCAAGCGAGGAATTCTTCAGGGCACTTATCGATTCGTTCCCCAGCGCCGGCACCATCGTGCGGATCGCCTGCGGGGCGATGATCCGGCGCATGAGCACGGCGGGCTTCATCCCCAGCGCCTGCCCGGCGACGAGTTGGCCGCGCTCCACGCCGAGCACGCCGCCGCGCAAAATCTCGGCGATGAATGGAGCTTCATTGGCGGCCAATGCCAGGCCCGCTGCAGTTTCCTCAAAACCGAGCCACGGTAGGATACATGTCGCGGGCCGACTTGTTCGCAGACGCACAATTGCTTGCAGGCAAATAGACAAATAGATGTGCAACTCGTGCCCAATTAATATTCTGATCGGCTAATTGATGCGCAGAGTCAGCGGGCGCGTCTGCCCTGCTTATGTGACTTCCGCGCCGGCGCGCCGCGGAGCGACGAATCGAGCCGGCCCATCAGCAGGCGTAACTCGAAGTCGCGGAACTCGGCATAGAGGTTGCCGATCCATTGGTGGATTTCGGTCGGTCCACCCGGCTGCTTGGCCATATAGGCGTTGAACGAAAAATTCGGCCGGTCGATCACTCCACGCACCAACGGCGACAGGCGCGGGATGCGGATCACGCCGCACTCGAGCCGTGTCGGCGGAAAATCGTTTTTGTCGAACGTCAGTGAGACCGATTCGTTGTTGACCGGCACGAAAGTCGCCTCCGCACGGCGCTGCAATTCGGCATAAGCTCGAATGGATGCGGCGGACGGATCGGCAACGAACAGAACAAACGGCTCGATCCCGCGGCGCTTTGCCTCCGGCACGAAGCCGATCTCGCGCATCACCGAGAAGAACTGTTCGAACGGCCCGTAACCTAGATCGATGACTTTAGTGCTGACGTCGTCCGCGAGCAGCCGATCGTACAATTCCATCTGGCCGCGCGTGTCGGAAATATCGACCGGCCAGACCAGCTTTGGAAACCGCTCGGCCAGCGCCGGCTCGCGCGGGTTGATATCGTAGCCGACCACCGGCCGGCCGCTTTGCTGCAGAAATTCGAGCAACAGCCGCGCGACCAGCGTCTTGCCGATCCGCGGCCGCGGCGAGCAGATAATGTAGAGTGGAGCGGGCTGCGCCATCACAGCCGCGCGAGGTCAGGAACGGCTAACGACCTGCACCCGCGGACCGCTTTGCCCGAACCCGCCGCTGGAGACCATCTCGTTGAGTTTGACGCGGTCATATTCGGCCCAGACGTTGCCGAGCCAGTGCCGCACATAACCGCGCAGCACGAACGAATAGTTTGCCGCCTCGCCCTTGGTGCCCTTGTTGGCGACGAAGGTGAGGAACGGAACCGAGGCAAGCTCGACCTGCTCAAACGCCATCTCGTTGAGCTTCGGGATGGTGACCTCGATCGCGTCCTTGAACTTGCGGAAATACGACGCGTAGGTCGGCTGGTCCCATTCGAAAAAGCTGGTGTTGTTGATGAAATTCTTGACCAGGAAGTATTTGCCATCGGTGATGAAGGTCGAGGTTTCCTCGATCTCGTTCAACGAAGCGATCGACGAGCCGAGGATATGGAACACCATGAAATTGAGCTGGCCCTTTTTCACCGCATCGAGGAAGCCGATGTCGCGCAACGAGCGCAAAGTCGGCGACAGCAGGCCGGCGCGTACGTCAATCACCGTCACATTCGCGTCGGTGGTCGACAGCGTATCGAAAATCCGCATCTGGTCGGGCACCGACGTCGCGTCGACGATCTCGCTGATGTCGGGATGAAAGCGCTTGAGCGTGCCCTTGGGCGATTCGGTGTCGAACGCCCGCGTCGGTACGTGGTGCGCGGTGAAATAATCGAGCAGCGTACGGGCGACGGTGGTCTTGCCGACGCCACCCTTGTCCGCACCCACCACGACCACTGTTGGCTTTGCCATGGCCGATCCCTTGTTGGCTCCGCGCTATCGCGAGCCTTGCTGTGTCCTGCGCTCAATTTGCGTAGATGATTCGGGGCGAATCGAGCGCGTCACGCAAACATTCCCCGTTAACCGCTTCTAACACACCGCAGGCTGTTTGGAAGCCTTAACCTGCGGTGGACGCTTGTGAATGCGGCGTTACGCTTAAGTTGCAATCGGATATGGTTAATTGCGATGCCGTTATGGCTGGCCGCCATGCGGGCCCCAGGGTCCGGCGGGCGGCGCCGCGGCGGGCGACTCAGTTTGGCTCGGCGCCCCGGCCGGCGCTGCCTGATTTGCCCCGTCGGCCGGCGAACCCCATGGACCACCACTGCCGGGCAAGGAACTCCACGGCCCTGGAACCGCAGGAGCGTCGCCAGTGTTCGGCGACAGATCGTCGGCTTGTTGCGGCAGCGCCAGCGGGCCGGGATCGTGGCCGCCGGCAAACTTGACCAGCACCGCGACGCGGGCGTCCACCGTCGGATGGGTGTCGAACAATTCGCCGAATCCCTCGCGCGGGTTGTCGAGGCACATCTCCATCACCGCCGAAGTCGCGCCCGGGAGTTCGCCGCGGCCTTCGATTTTACGGAGCGCCGAGATCATGGCGTCGGGGTTCTTGGTCAGTTCGACCGAACCGGCATCGGCCAGAAATTCGCGCGAGCGCGACAGCCCCAAGCGGATGACGAAAGACAGAAAATAGGCCACCGCGATAAACCCGATTGCGATCAGGATGGCGAGGCCGGCGCCGCCGCGACGGTCGTCTGACGAGCGCGTGCCGCGGAAACCGCCGTAAAACCACAACCGGAAAACCAGTTCGGCGAAAAACGAAATCCCGCCGGCAATGATGACCGCGATCACCATCATGCGGACGTCGCCATTGCGAATGTGGGTTAGCTCGTGGCCGAGCACCGCTTCGACTTCGGCGTCATTGAGCCGCTCAAGCAGCCCCGATGTGACGGTGATGGCATACTGCTTCTCGTTCATGCCGGTAGCGAAGGCATTCAATGCGTCGGAATCCATCACCTTAAGCTTCGGCATGGTGATGCCGCGCGATATGCAGAGATTTTCCAGAATGTTGTAAAGCCGCGGCTCCTGCACACGGGTGATCTCGCGCCCGCCGGTGACCGCGTCGATCATCTTCTGATGAAAGAAATAGGCGATCGCCACCCAAAGTGCGGCGCCGATGGTCGCCAGCGGCGCCGCGCGGATGAGATCGTTCAGCGCGAGCTGCATCAGCGTGTCGAGGTCGGCTGGAACCGACAGCGCCTCCGCAGTCAGCGCGCCGGCGTAAACCATCAGGTAAACCAGAAAGAACAGGCCGACGAGAAGTGCCAGCGAGCGCCGCCGGTTGGACTGGATGTGACTGTAGAGTCCGTACGCGGCCATGGTGCTACCGCGTCATGCCGGGGCGCGGCGCAGGCCGCGAACCATGCGCGATCCCTCCCCCCTTGTGGGAGGGGGGCCGGAAGGTTGCGCGCGCGCCAGCTCTGCCGTGCGCGCCACCCCCACCCCTAACCCCTCCCCACAAGGGGGCGGGGAACGTATGAGCTTTCGGCACGGCGTTGCCTCATGATGCTGACTAGAACTTCACCTGCGGCGCTTCGCCGGCGGTCTTGCGCTCGTCGCCGAGATCGAAGAACTCCTTCGCGGTGAACCCGAACGTCGACGCGAACAAGGCCGCGGGAAATCGCTGGATGCCGGTGTTGTATTCCTGCACCGCGTTGTTGAAGAAGCGCCGCGCGGCCGCAATCTTGTTTTCGATGTCGGTCAGCTCCGCCTGCAATTGCTGGAAATTGGTGTTGGCTTTGAGGTCGGGATAGGATTCGGCGAGCGCGAACATTTGGCGAAGCGCCCCGGTCAGCATGTTTTCGGCTGCCGCCTGCTGCGCCGGGCCCTGTGCGGCCGCCGCTACGCTGCGCGCCTTGACCACCTCATCGAGCGTGCCGCGTTCGTGCGCGGCGTAGCCCTTAACCGTCTCGACCAGGTTGGGAACCAGATCGTGCCGCTGTCGCAACTGCACGTCGACATCGGCGAAAGCGCCGTTAACCCGTTGCCGCATGGCGACAAGGCCGTTGTAGACCGAGATGGCCCACACCACCGCCACGACGATGACGGCAATGACGATCAGTGTCGAAGCGCTCATCGGCGGCTTCCTCCCTGGATGCTTTAGACTGGGCGTTAAATAAGGTCGCTCCTCGCCAACGTTAAGGTTGACCAGCGACGATTATCGCGCCTGACCGGCTTGTCAGCTAAAAATGATCAGCAAAGCAGGACAGGCTTATGTCTGAGCAACATCTCGGTTTTCTTCCGCCCAAGGCCGAAACGGCGCATGCCGTGCTTGAGGCTATTGGTGCCGATGATACGGCCAAAGTTGTCACCCAGCCGGTCATTGACGCCACCGATACCAATAACGAGGCCGCTGTCGACCGCGCCCAGCTTAATCGCGACATCGCCGCCATCGAAAAGGCTTCTGCCACGCTCCGCCGGGCCGATCCGGCCATGGAAACGTGGACGGATGCCCCGCCGGTCGTGATGCAAAAGCCGCGTCCGGTGTGGCTCTTGATCGGCGTGCTATGGCTTTCGACCGCGTTGATCACCATCGGCGCGATGTACGCGATTTCGACACTGGTCGGCTGATTTCTCTAACGGGACGTGACGAGAATGGCCGGGGTTCGCCCCGGCCATTTTTGTTTTTGC
>DATKRE010000024.1:0-31983 GCA_035532335.1 Xanthobacteraceae bacterium
CGGTTCCAGGCGATCAGGATGTTGGTGCCGAGCGAGCGTGGCGAGGTCGGCGGCGCGATCAGCACCGGACGCCCGCTTTCGAATAGCGCGGATTCGAGCGTGATCATCGACGGGCTCTGCCATTCCTCGTTCGGGCGCGCCAGCACGATGATGTCGAAGACCCGGCCGTAACTGCCGGCAAAGTCGTTGCCGCTGGGCGCGGCTGCGTTCCACGTCCACGACAGCGAGGCGGCGGCAGCCTCGGACGTGCGTTGCTTGACGGCGTGGCTTTGCATGAAGGCGCGGAACGTCTCCTCGGCGTGCCGCACCATTTCGGCGTCGTTTTCCTTGACCGCGACCATGGCCAAGCCGGCGTCGGGATCCATCGCCACCATATCGGCGACGGCTGGCCGCAACGGGAAGCCTTCGATGCAGCCGTCGAATTTTTGCGCCAGCAGCAATGCCGCATCGAGCGCCGAGGCCATCGCGACGTTTTGCGCGGTCGGAACGAGGATGGTCTTCATGTCGGCGCGCCCCGGTGGCCATTGCTCACGGCACGGCAATCATACCGCCGCGGCGCGGCTGGCATCAATGCTGCGGCATGGTTGGCGGTACGCGCCGGCGGGCGATCGGCGGGAAAACAGCATGGCCGCGCCTCTTGCTGCGGCCGCCTCTGTGCAATCATATTGCCGGCGCGGCGCTCGCCAAACCGCCCGATCCGGAGACCAGGAGACCTTCATGGCGGTTTATACCGACGTCGCGGCGGAGGAGCTGGCGGCATTTATCGCCGGCTACGACATCGGCGAGTTGCTCGCGTACAAGGGTATCGCGGAAGGCGTCGAAAATTCCAACTTTCTCGTTCACACCGGCCGTGGCTCCTTCATCCTGACGCTGTACGAGCGGCGCGTGGCCGCGGCCGATCTGCCGTTCTTCCTGGCGCTGATGGAGCATCTCGCCAGCCGCGGCATCACCTGCCCGCAGCCGGTGAAGAACCGGGCCGGGCAGACCTTGGGACGGCTCGCCGGGCGGCCGGCCGTGATCGTGACTTTCCTGGATGGCTTGTGGATTCGCCGGCCGAGCGCCGCGCATGCTGCGGCGCTGGGCGAGGCGCTGGCGCGGCTGCATCTGGCCGGCGCGGATTTTCCGATGCGGCGCCAAAACTCACTCGCGGTGGCCGGCTGGCGGCAGCTTTACGCCGCCTGCGGCGAGCGCGCCGACAAGGTGCAGCACGATCTCAAGGCGCTGCTTGCGGCCGAACTCGATCTGCTCGAACGCGATTGGCCGAAAGGACTGCCGCAGGGCGTGATCCACGCCGACCTTTTTCCCGACAACGTGTTTTTCCTCGGCGACAAGCTGTCCGGCGTGATCGATTTCTATTTCGCCTGCACCGATACGCTGGTGTACGACGTCGCCATCTGCCTCAACGCCTGGTGCTTTGAGGTGGATCATTCCTACAACGTCACCAAGGGCCGGGCGCTGCTGTCGAGTTACGCCAGGGTGCGGCCGCTGTCGCCGGAGGAATGGCGGATGCTGCCACTGCTCGCCCGCGGCGCGGCGCTGCGCTTCCTGCTGACCCGCCTGGTCGACTGGCTCGACGTGCCGCCCGGCGCGCTGGTGCGGCCGAAGGACCCGGTCGAATATCTGCGCAAGCTTCGCTTCCATCAAAAGGTTAAGGGCGTCAGCGATTACGGAGTGTCGGCGCCGTGAACGATCCGTCCGCGCTGCCGCATGTCGTCATTCACACCGACGGCGGTGCCGCGCCCAACCCCGGTGCGGGTGGCTGGGCGGCGATACTGACGTTCGGCGATCGCGAAAAGGAGCTTAAGGGTGGCGAGCCGAATACCACCAACAACCGAATGGAATTGACAGCGGCTATTTCCGCGCTCGAAGCGCTCAAAAAGCCGTGCCGCGTCGATCTGCACACCGACAGCCGGTATCTGCGCGACGGCGTCACCAAATACATTGCGAACTGGAAGCGGAACGGCTGGCGCACGGCCGACAAAAAGCCGGTGAAAAATATCGATCTATGGCAGCGGCTCGACGCCGCGCTCGGTGGCCACAAAATAAGCTGGCATTGGGTGCGTGGACATTCCGGTCACGATATGAACGAGCGCGCCGATGTCTTGGTCGGTGAGGCGATTGCGGAAATCCGCAGCGTCAAAGGCGGCGCGACGGATTAACCGATTGACGTCGCGCCCCGCGTGCAGGCGAACAAACAAAGTTCGCGCTCGTTGTTTGCTTAACAACGTTTACTCATTCACCGTTAATTCCGGTTTCGATTTATTTACCACGATGTTCCTGCTACACGACTGCCTCACGTCGACCTTAGAGGAGCCATCGACATGTTGAAGCAGATCAAAAAGTTTTTGAAGAACGAGTCCGGCGCGGCCGCCGTCGAGTACGGCCTGATCACGTCGGGTATCTCGGTTGCCATCATCCCGTCGGTCACCGGCGTCGGCAACAAGCTCGCCACCATCTTCACGCAGATCCAGACCGCACTCTAATCCAACGGCCGCTCGGCGCGGGCGGCTACGTGGCCAAGTCCAGCATGCTTCAGGCACCCGTTCGTTTTGCCAACAACAAACCGACGGGCGCCTGCATCACATCAAGACGGTGTCATTCCGGTTTCGCGGGAATTCGATGATCGAAGATTTCATGTTGATCGCGATCGGGATATTGGGCGGATGCCTGCTGATGCTGGCGTTCTTTCCGATGGTGCATGCGCGAGCGGTGCGCATCGCCACGCGGCACATGGTCGAGGCCACGCCGATGGCGATCAACGAAATCCAGGCCGACAAGGATCATTTGCGCGCACAATTTGCCATGTCGGTGCGTAAGCTCGAGTTCAGTATTGAGGAGATGCGGGCGAAGGCCGCCGGCCATTCCGGCGAGCTCAGCAAGCAGAGCCTCGAGATCGGCCGACTGCATGTGGAACTCGATAAAAAGCAGGCGCTAGTTTTCGCCATGCGTACGCGCGAGCACGTGCGCAAGAACTTCATCAGACGGATCGTGAAGATCCTGCTGTTCCTGTTCGTTCGCTCAAACCGCCAACATCAGCGGCGGGTTTTCGAGGCGACGCTGAACCACGTCACGCGGCGCGCCTAGGCGACGCTCTCCGCGATAGCGCAGAGCAACGCGCGTCACAATTGTTTGAGCAGTGTTTCGGCGCTTGATGTCTCGGCCTTGCCGGGCGATTCCTCGACGTTAAAGTTTTTCACCACGCCGTCCTCGACCAGCATCGAGTAGCGCTTGGAGCGAAGCCCGAGCCCTCCGGCTGAGCCGTCAAACGTCATCTCGATGGCCTTGGCGAAGTCGGCGTTGCCGTCAGCGAGAAATTCGATCTTGCCGCCGGCGCCGGTTGCCTTCTTCCACGCGTCGAAGGTGAAAACGTCGTTCACGCCGGTCACCGCGACGGTATCGATGCCTTTGGTCTTGAACGCGTCGGCGTTTTTGAGAAAACCGGGCAGGTGATTGTTGCTGCAGGTGGGCGTGAAGGCGCCGGGAACGGCGAACAGCACGACCTTCTTACCCTTGAAAAGCTCTTCGGTCGTCTTCCAGGCCGGGCCGTCAGGACCCATAACGCGGAACTTCAAATCGGGTGGCAGACGATCGCCAACCTTGATCGGCATGGTTGTATCCTCTCGTGATCCAGACGAATGATTTCGTGTAATCCAGCGCAAATTAGCCGAACCAGCGAATTAGTCGAGATGCGCTCGCACCTCGATCGCGTCGGTGGGCGACACAGCGGTTAGGGTCAGCGTCGCGCCGGCCGCGCTGGCACCAGTCGGCAGCCCATCGAGATCGAAGGTAAAGCGCCGTACGCCGGCGGCTTTGTCGGCAGCGGCATGGTCCGGTTCGGGCAGCGGCAGCGCCCAGTCGGCTGTTGGGCCTTCGGCGAACAGATCGACCGGCGTGTCAGCGGGCGCGGCAACCTCGACCACGACGCGCGCATGTCCGCCGTCGGTGACGCGATGCACCGCGCGGATGGCGAGATTGCCGCCGGCGCCAAGCGGCACGCGCCGCGGTACGCGTGCCTCGGCCGTAGCGAGCGCGCCGTCCTCGGTACCGGCCTTGCCTGACAGCGCCAGATCGAGACTGGCCTGCACGGGAACGCACAGATTGCCGCAGACCGCGTAGTCAAGCGTGACGCGTAGCGCCGATGGTTTGGCTGGGTCCTGCGGCGCGATCCGCAGCGGCAACACAATGTCACCGACATAGCCGATCGAATGGCCGCCGGCGCCGTCGCTGAAGCGCTTGGGCGCTGGCCACATCGCCGTAACCGATTTGACGTTTTCGGAGCCGGCGAAATTCAAAGTGGGCGGCACGCCCGAATCGCCGGGGTAACGCCAGTAGGTCTTCCAGCCCGGGTCGAGGCGGATTTCCACGCCGCCCCGCAACCATGTCGCGCCGGCGGATTGAACGGCGGCGCCGGCAATGAGTCGCGCCGCGGCATGCTGCTCGGTATCCCAGGCGGACGCATCTTGCGCGCGTGCAGCCGGCATGCCGCCGGCGCAGAAAATCGAAGCGGCTACAATCGCTAGTCGTCGGATCGGTACGTCGCTCATGCCACCGCTGTTTAAGGGCAAGGCGCCCACACGCGCCACTGAAATCATTGTGACTTTAATTACATGACCTCGATGTGGCGATTGCCGGCGGCGACAGTGAGCCGCGGCCATTCGTTTGCAAAAACGGGTCGATCGGCTAACCTTCGACCATGAAATTGTCGCGCGCGACGTCGGAAAAAGGCAAAGGCCGGGGCAGGGGCTATCTCGACGGCCAGATGCTCATTGCCATGCCGGCAATGCTGGACGACCGCTTCTCGCGTTCGCTCATTTATATTTGCGCGCACTCCTCCGAAGGCGCGATGGGTATCGTCGTCAATCACCCGGCGCCAAACGTCAACTTTTCCGATTTGCTGGTGAAGCTCGACGTCATCCCGGCGGCTGACGCGATCCGGCTGCCGATGCGCGCCGACGTGGTGAAAGTCATGCGCGGCGGCCCGGTGGAAACCGAGCGGGGCTTCGTGCTGCATTCGGCCGACTTCTTCATCGAGAATTCGACGCTGCCGATCGACGACGGTATTTGTCTCACCGCTACGCTCGAAATTCTCAAAGCGATCGCGCGCGGCGACGGTCCTGCCAGCGCGATTCTGGCGCTCGGTTACGCCGGCTGGGCGCCGGGCCAGCTCGAGAACGAGATCCAGGGTAACGGCTGGCTGCATTGTGCGCCTGATTCCGAGCTGATCTTCGGTCCCGATATCGGCGGCAAATACCAGCGCGCATTGAAAAAGATCGGCATCGATCTCGGCATGCTTTCAAGTGAGGCCGGGCACGCGTAGGCGCCGTCAGCGCGCCATTTCCACTTTGCCGTGCGGCTGGAGCAAGGCGCGGGCGCGCTCGGGCGTCATCGGCTCGCCGAACACGAAGCCCTGCGCGTATTCGCAGCCAAGCTGGAAAAGCTCGACCGCATCGGAGTCGGTCTCGGCGCCTTCGGCAACCACGTCCATCCCGAGGTCGTGCGCCAATGCGATGATCGAGCGCAAAATCACCGGCCGCGTGCCTTTCGCCGTTGTGCGCACGAACGACTGGTCGATTTTGATGGTATCGAACGGGAAGCGCTGCAGATAAGCGAGCGACGAATAACCGGTGCCGAAATCGTCGAGCGCCAACCCGGCGCCCAATTCGCGAATCCGGTGCAGCATCTGGGCGGCGTGCTCCGGATTTTCCATCACGATGGATTCGGTCAGCTCCAGCTTGAGCGAGCCACGGGCGAGCGGTGAACGCGCCAGCACCGTGCGCAAATCCTGGATCAGGTCGTGCCGCAGCAATTGCCGCGAGGAGACGTTGACGCTGGCAAACAGGGTCTCCCGCGGCCGCAGCGTACGCTGCCAGGCGCTGAGCTGCCGCGCGGTGCGCTCAAGCACGAATAGGCCGAGCTCCACGATCAGCCCGCTCTCCTCGGCGATGGCAATGAATTCGTTCGGCGCCAGCCGGCCAAGCTTCGGGTGGTTCCAACGCGCCAGCGCTTCAAAGCCGGCGATCGCGCGGTCGTCGAGCCGCACAATCGGCTGATAAAGAATAGTGATTTCTTCACGCTCAAGCGCGCGGCGCAAATCGGATTCAATCGTCAGGCGGTCCGACTTGCGCGCCCGCATCGCGGGCTTGAAGACATCGATGCGGTCGCCGCCGTTGCGTTTGGCGTGGTACATCGCCAGTTCGGCGTCCTTGAGCCGCTCCTCGGCGCGCTGCGGTTCGGAATCGCCGAGCGCCATGCCGATCGACCCGGTAAGGAAAATTTCGCGATCGTTGAAGGTGATCGGTGCGCGCAACGTACGGCGGATGGTTTCAGCGAGCGCGGTGATGCGGGCCGAGTCGCGCTCCGACAGCAGGATCAGCCCGAACTGATCGCCCGACAGGCGAGCGAGCGTGTCATGCGGCTTGATCAGCCGCCCGAGCCGGCGCGCCAGCGTCAGCAGAATGGAGTCGGCGAGCGCCATACCGACGGAATCGTTGACCTGCTTGAAGCGGTCGACGTCGATCACCATGACGGTCGAATGGATCGTCGTATCGGCCTTGCCTAGTCCGAGCACGGCTTCGAGCCGGTCGAGGAACAATTCGCGGTTGGGCAGGCCGGTCAGGTTGTCGTGCACCGCATCGTGCAACAACCGCTCTTCGGCGGTCTTGAACTCGGTGACGTCGCTCAGCGTGCCGACCAGACGAATGACCTCGCCGTCGGAGCCGACCACCGGCCGCGCGCGCAAAGCGAACCAGAGATAGTGGCCGTCGGCGGTGCGCATGCGAAAATCCTGCGCCACGCGGCCACGCCGCTGCTCGACGACGCCATCGAGCGTGGCCCGGAAACGGTCGCGGTCGAGCGGATGCAGAACTTCGAGCCAGGCCGCGGCCGCTCCGTCGAGGGTGCCGTGCTTGAGCCCAAGCATCGCTTCGGTTTCCGGGCTGGTGAATACCCGGTCGGCGGAAACGTCCCAGTCCCAGATCATGTCGCCGGCACCGGTCAGGGCCAGCGCACGGCGTTCGACGTCGGACACGATGCCCTGTGCCATGCTGCCGGCGAACGCGTGCTGCATCACCGTGAAGCCGATTAGCATGACAATCAGCACGAGGCCGCCCAGCAGCGCCGGCGCGACGATGTCGTTGGTGAGAAAACCGAGCACGGTGAGAGCGGCACCGCATACCCACACGACCAAAAGAAACCAGGTGGGAATGAGCATGACCGCGCGGTCGAAGCCGTGCGCCGAGAGGTAGCCTACGAGTCCCAGCCCGAGCACCGCAACGAGGAATAGCGATATGCGGGCGATGCCTGATGCAACAGGCGGCGAATACAGTGCGACCGCGACCAGCGCGCCGAGAAACGCCAGCCAACCGACGGTAATGTGGGCGTAACGCACATGCCAACGGTTCAGATTGAGATAGGCAAACAGGAATACCAGCAGCGTTGCCGCCAAAATCGCTTCGCCCGATGCGCGCCATATCCGCTCGACACCCGGCGATACCTCGAACACCTTGCTCCAGAATCCGAAATCGATGCCGATGTAGATTAGCACTGCCCACCCGAGCGCGGCGGCGGCAGGGAACATGACGCTGCCTTTCACCACGAACAGAATGGTGAGGAATAGAGCGAGCAATCCGGCGATGCCGATAACGATGCCCTGATAAAGCGTAAGCGAGTTGACCTTGTCCTTGAACGCATCCGGCTCCCACAGATAAAGCTGCGGCAGGTTCGGCGCGCGCAGTTCGGCGACGAAAGTGATCACGGTGCCCGGATCAAGGGTGACACGGAACACATCGGCGGTGACATTATCGACGCGCTCGGGCGGGTCGCCGGACGACGGCGTGATGTTGACGATGCGGGAAAGTCCGAGATCGGGCCAGATCAGGCCGGAACCGACCATGCGGTAATGCGGTGCGACGATCAGCCGATCGATTTGCTCATCGCCGTTGTTGGCGAGCGCGAATACCGCCCAGTTGTTCCCGGCTTCGCGAGCGCGCACCTCAATGCGCCGCACGATGCCGTCGGCCCCGGGCGCGGTCGAAACCTGCACGCGGTCGCCGTCGGTATGCTGGAACTCGACCGCGTTGGTGAGGTCGATCGCCGCGGCATCAAGGCGGATATTGACGGCTTCCACCGCGGCGGCGGCGGAAATACCAAACCATGCAGCGAATGCGAAGGCCGCGAGCGCCGTGGCGGCGCGAAGACATGCCAAGAAACGCCCTCCGAACTTAACGGCAACCGGCGCAGAAATTTTCCGGAACTCCCCGTTCCGCAATCTAGCCGACTTTGCCGCGAATTCGCAGCCCGCTGCAGCCGGGAGCCAAACTTGAAGTGCCGGCCGATGAGTAGCCGCAGAGCGGTACGAGTGCAAGAATTTTCCCGTGATTTTTCAAGGGGTCAGGGCGACAGTCGGGCTTCGCGGATGGACCAACATTCGGCGATGTCGCAGTCAAGCTCACCGGTGTGACAACCGCCGGGCCGGCCGTTAATTTAACGCCGCAGGAGAGTGCAATGGCTGCGATCGACCCGGACGATCTGCCAAAGAAGAAAATCACCCACGAGCTGGGGCAGGAGCTGGCGCTGCTGTCGGTAGGCGAACTTGGCGGGCGGATTGGGCTCCTGAAGGAGGAGATCGCCCGGCTGGAGGCGGAAATGACGAGCAAGCGGGCTTCCCAATCGGCGGCGGCCGCGTTCTTCAAAAAATAGGCGCACCAGCCCGCGAAAAGATTCGGTAACTTTCCCGAATTTATTAACCATTAGTTAAGCTTTCTCGTTCATTATAGTTACTGTCCATCTTCTGGACATTGAGTGGCTCCTGTCCACTCTGTTTGACGCCTCCCTGTTATTACCTTGAGCCGCCGGCAACGGCGGCTCTTTTTTGTGGTTTCACCGACATGTTCCGCGCTCCCGCGCGGCAACTATGTTGGAAACTGACGCCGGCGGCCCGCTGGACTCACACGCTCGATCGAGCGATGCTGCGGGCTGTGTGAGGCGTACCAATGTCCGAGAAGCGTGCGAGTGAAGCCGGCGCGGTGTCGTTTAGTGAGCGGCTGGCCGGTTCCCAGATTTTTGCGACGCTGTTCCGTGATGGAATGGCGCTGGTCGAAGAGACCGCAAGCTATCTCGACGGCGGGGGCCGCACTGAATCCAAAAAGCTCGAGCGTAGCGCCGCGCTGGTTTACGCCACCGAAAGCATGCGCCTGACCACGCGCTTAATGCAGCTCGCCTCATGGCTGTTGCTGCATCGTGCGGTGAAGGAGGGCGAGATGACGCTCGCCCAAGCCCATAAGGAAAAGAGCAAAGTGCGGCTTGCCGCCTGCGACCCGGGCGACCCGAAATCGATCGCGCTGCTGCCGGAGAAGCTTCAAGAACTGATCGCGCGCTCGACCAAGCTGCAAGCCGAGGTGCGCCGCCTCGATGCGACCATGCACGCGCCGCCGCCGGTCCAGATTCCCGCCGGCAACCCGGTTGAACGCCAAATGGGTCTATTGAAAGCCGCTTTCGAGCAGCAGAACCGCCTCTGATCGGGCGGCAACCAGCGCAACAGCTTGCGCCTGGCTATTTCTTGAGGAAACCCTCGAATTTCTTCTGAAAGCGCGATACCCGTCCGCCGCGGTCGAGCAGATGCTGTTGGCCGCCTGTCCAGGCCGGGTGCGACTTCGGATCGACGTCAAGATGCAGCGTGTCGCCCGATTTGCCCCAGGTCGAGCGGGTGGTGAACTCGGTGCCGTCGGTCATGATGATCTTGACCAGATGGTAATCGGGATGCGTGTCGGGTTTCATGGCAGCTACTTTATGCCTTTGCCGGCGGTGTTTGTTGCGAGATTTGGCGGCTCTATAGCGCGCCGCGGCGCGGGCGGCAAGCGCTTGCAATTGACCCGCTGCGGGGCCAAAAAGCGTAAGCTTTCCCTGCATATCCTTTTGCTGCAACCCTTCGCCGGGACCGGGTCGGATGGAAAAACAAGAATTGCGAGCAGCCGGGTCGCTCGCCGCCGTCTTCTCGGTCAGGCTTCTCGGGCTGTTCATGATCTATCCGGTGTTCGCCGCTTATGCCGGCGGCCTGTCGAACGCCAATTCGTACCTGATCGGTGAGGCGCTCGGCATCTACGGACTCACCCAGGGGCTGTTGCAAATTCCCTTCGGTCTGTTGTCGGACAAAGTGGGCCGCAAGGTGATGATCGTTATTGGCCTGATCCTGTTCGCAACGGGCAGCGCAGTCGCTGCACTCTCGACCTCGATTGGCGGCGTCATCCTCGGGCGGGCGCTACAAGGTTCGGGGGCCGTTGGCTCGGTGATCCTTGCGCTGGTTGCCGATCTCACATCCGAGGAAAACCGCACCAAGGCGATGGCCATGGTCGGCATCACCATCGGCGCTTCCTTCATGATCGCGCTCGGGACCGGTCCGATTGTGGCGAATTTCATCGGCGTGCGCGGCATATTCTGGCTGATGGTTGGCCTCGCACTCGTCGGCATCGGCATCACCCAATGGGGCGTGCCGAACCCGCCTCGACTGCGCGTGCATCGCGATGCCGAAACGGTGCCGGAGCTGATCGGTGCGGCGCTGCGCAACGGCCAGTTGTTGCGGCTCGACCTCGGCATTTTCGTCCTGCACGCCATGCTGACCGCCAGCTTTCTGGTCGTGCCGGGTCTGCTGCACAACGCGCTGGACATCCCGGCCCGCGGTCAGTGGGTGGTCTATTTGCCGATATTGATCGTTTCTATCGTTGTGATGCTGCCGGCCATCATCGTTGCCGAGAAGTATCGCCGCATGAAAGGCGTGTTCGTGAGCTCGGTCGCCGTGCTCGCGGTGAGCCAGGCGATGCTCTATTTCGGCTCGGGCAATTTACTTGTTCTCCTCGCCGCGCTGACGATTTTCTTTTCGGCCTTCAATGTGATGGAAGCGAGCCTGCCTTCGCTTATCACCAAGGTCGCGCCGCCCGACGCCAAGGGCACGGCGATGGGACTTTATTCGAGCCTGCAATTCCTCGGCGTTTTCGTCGGTGGAGTGGTTGGAGGGCTGGCTAATCAGCACGCGGGAAGTGCCGGTGTTTTTGCGCTGACGGCGATTGCCGCGCTGGTTTGGCTCGTGGCAGCAGCCACGATGGCGCCGCCAAGCTATCTGACGACGCGGCTCCTTCCGCTCGCGGACGAAAAGGCAAAAGATTCCGAAAGTCTCGCCGCCAAGCTGCGCCAAGTGCCGGGCGTTGCCGAAGCGGTGGTCATCCCTGGCGAGCGGCTCGCCTATCTGAAGGTCGACTCCGCGGTGTTCGATGCGGCGCTGGCGCGATCGCTGGCCGGCGCGTCTTAGCAGTCCGGTCGGCGATCCTGGCGCGGGGATGGTCGCGTCGCCTCAGCCCGGTTTGCCGGACTCGAAGCGGCAGACCCGGTTGCGGCCCGAATGCTTGGCTCGATAGAGCGCGACGTCCGCCTGTTTCAGCAACGCCTCGATGCCGGCGGTGTCTTCATCGCTGGCGCTGGCGCCGACGCTGATGGTCACCGACAGGGTTATTTCGCCGGCGCTGAGCGCGCCGTCCGCGACGAGCTGCCGGATTGCACCAAGCTGCATCACTGCACCTGTGCGTGTGCCCCGATTCGTAAACGCACGTGGTGGGGCGTCAGGCGACACGACATCGCGGTTCCTGGCGTGAGCCGCACCAAACTGCTTCATCGATCGAAAAATTTCTAATGAAAATGCTAGTGGAGCGGATTTAACATTCGCTATCCACCTAGCGGCAGCCTCGTGAAGCGAATGTCAAATCCAAAGCTCCCCTAAGACTCATATTTGCTAGTGGTCCTTTTGATTCTAACATTCCATGAGAAGCTGCCGAATACGGATGCGAATGTTAGAATCGGACCACTAGCTTAGATTTACCGAGCGGCCGGTCCGCCGGCTAAGGCCGCCAGCTCATGCGGTGCACCGGCTTGCCGGAGATCGAATTGACGCCGGCGCCGGCGATGGAAAATCCCTGCCGTCGGTAAAATCCAATGGCGCGGACGTTGTCGGTGTTGACGTCGAGGTCGAGGCCCAGCGGCGAAACGCGCTTGGCCTCGTCGATCAGTGCGGCGCCGATACCGGATCGCCACGAAGCGGGCGCGACCACCAGCTGGTCGAGATAGCCAGTCTTCGGATCGACGGTGACGAAACCGATCATTTCGCTGTCGGCCTCGGCGATCGTAATTTCACAGCCAGGCACCAGCTCGTTGCGCCAGCGTTGGCGCCACCAGTCGAGCCGCTCGGCAAAGTTGATCCGCGGATAGGCCGCTTGCCAGGTACGCAGCCAAAGCTCGTTCGCGGTGTCTTCGTCGCGCGCGTCGTAGCGGCGCAGGCGCACGCCTACTTCTCCGTCAACTTCAGCTCGATGCGGCGATTGCGACTATAGGCCTCGTCGGTGGTGCCGGTATCGATCGGCTGGAATTCACCGAAGCCGGCGGCGACCAGGCGTTGCGGCGAGACGCCCTTGCTGATCAGATATTGCACCACTGAAATCGCGCGCTCGGCCGACAACTCCCAGTTTGATTTGAACGGCGAGGTCGCGGTCACCGGGCGCACGTCGGTGTGGCCGTCGACTCGCAGGACCCAATTGATCTCCGAAGGAATCTGCTTCTCGAGGTCGATCAGCGCCGAGGCGAGCTTGTCGAGCTCGGCGCGGCCTTCCGGTCGCAGCACCGCTTGACCGGAGTCGAAGAATACCTCCGACTGGAACACGAAACGGTCGCCGACCACGCGGATGTCGGGGCGGTTGCCGAGGATGTCGCGCAGCTTGCCGAAGAAGTCGGAGCGGTAGCGCGACAGTTCCTGCACCCGCTGCGCCAGCGCCACATTGAGGCGCTGACCGAGATCGGCGATGTGCAGTTGCGAATCCGTTTCCTTCTGCTCGGATGTGCCCAGCGCCGCCTCGAGGGCGCCGATTTGCCGGCGCAGCGCGCCGATCTGCTGATTGAGGATTTCGATCTGCGCTACGGCGCGCGCGGTCGCCTCCTTCTCGAGGTCGAGCTGGGAGCCGAGCCGGCCGACCTCGGCTTTGCCGGTGTCGGCGTTCTGCGCCCCTTCGGCGACGCCGCGCAGCCGATCACGTTCGCCCTCGGTGGCGGTCAGCGACGCGCGCAGATGCGCGACTTCATCTTCGAGGGTCGTTTTGCCGGTGTGCTCGAGCGAGAGGAGGTCGGACAGCCGCGTGATTTGCGCGTTGAGACGGGCCAGCGCGGTGTCCTTGCCGGCGACTTCCTGCGACAGGAAAAATTGCGCAACCATGAAGACGGTAAGCAGGAAGATGATCGACAAGATCAGCGTCGACAATGCGTCGACGAAGCCCGGCCAGTAATTCATGCCGGTGTCGCGGCGGGTTCGGGAAAGCGCCATGCTTTTTTGCGCCTGTCTTTATCTCAGTCGGCGCGTTCGCGCGACAAAAGTTCCATGAAGCGCCGGATGTCGCCGTTGAGTTTCGATTGGGTGTCGGCCCAGTCGCGGATCATTTGCTGTTCGGCGCGCATGTGCTGGACGAGGCCCTGGATCGCTTCGGCGAGGTTAGCCATGGCCGCGGTCGTCGCCTTGCCGGAGCCGGTTTCGTTGATCGAGTTTCGTAACCGCTCGATAGCGTCGGTCATGCCGCCGGGCGCGGCCGCTGCGTTCGTGCCGGCCGCGTCGAGATCGTGCACGGTGGTGGCGAGCCAGTCCTCGAGGTTGTTGTAGAACCGGTTCTGCGCCTGGCTGGTCTGCAAATCGAGGAAGCCGAGAATGAGCGAGCCGGCGAGCCCGAACAGCGACGATGAGAACGAAATGCCCATGCCGCCGAGCGGCGCCGCCAATCCTTCCTTGAGCGCGTTAAACACCGTGTCGGCATCGCCGCCGATATTGAGATTGTTGATGATACCGCCGACCGAACCGACCGTCTCGATCAGGCCCCAGAAGGTGCCAAGCAGACCGAGGAAGACGAGCAGCCCGGTCAGGTAGCGCGCGCTGTCGCGTGCCTCGTCAAGGCGGCTCGCCAGCGAGTCGAGGAAGGCACGCATGATCTGGGCCGAAATTGTCATCCGGCCGGTGCGCTCGCCGCCGAGGATCATGGCCATCGGCGCGAGCAGGGTCGGCGCGCGCGCCGCCGGTACGGCCGGATCGGCGCGGCGGAAGCTGTTGACCCAGGAGACTTCCGGAAACAGCCGGATCACCCGAACAAACGACAGGATAATGCCGATCAGCAAAACGCCGACAATCAGCCCGTTGAGCCAGGGATTGGCCATAAAGGCATTGAGGATCTGGCGCTGGAGTACGAAGGCGATCAGTCCGCACAGAATCAAGAACACCAGCATCCGCACGAGGTAGATGCGAGGGGAGGCGAGTTTGACTTGATCGACGCTGTCCGCCATCGGCTTTCACTCTACGCCCGGGGCGTACTTACTATGGCATAGCCTGGCTCTTAAGAAAAACGCATGAAAACGCGGCCGGTGCGCGCAGCGGCCCGCTGCTTTGAATGTCGCAACCTTTACGGCGCAGTGATGGCGCCGGCGGTTCAGGATATTTCGGCGGATTTCACCGAGGACTGGACGGCAGCGTCTTTGCCGGCGGTTTTTAAGAGCCGCAGCAGCTCGCGGTGCATGGTGTCGTTGCCGGCGACGATGTTGCCCTGGGTCAGGATCGCCTCGCCGCCGTCGATGTCGCTGACGAACCCGCCCGCCTCACGCACCAAAAGGATGCCGGCGGCCATGTCCCATGGCGATAAATCGCGTTCCCAATAGGCGTCGAGGCGGCCGGCTGCGACCCAGGCCAGATCGAGCGTCGCCGCACCGTACCGGCGCAGCCCCGCGTATTTTTGCTGTGCGGCAAAGATCTCCCGGTGGGCGACGGCAAGATCGCCGCGGCCGTAATGCGGCAACCCGCAGGCGACCACCGCTTCGTCGAGACGCCGCCGTGCGGCGACGCGGATGCGACGGTCGTTGAGGAACGCACCCTTGCCGCGCTCGGCGACGAACAATTCGTCGTTCGCCGGATTGTAGGTCAGTGCCGCAACGATCGCGCCACTGCGCTCAAGCGCGATCGAGACCGCGAAATGCGGGATCCCGTGCAGGAAATTGGTGGTGCCATCGAGCGGATCGACAATCCAGCGGTGCGTTTTGTCGGCGCCGGCATGGGTGCCGCCTTCTTCGCCGAGGAAGCCATAGTCCGGCCGCGCCTTGGCGAGTTCCGCGCGCACGATCTCCTCGGCGCGGCGATCGGCGGCGGTGACGAAATTGCGCGGTCCTTTCAGGGACACTTGCAGATTTTCGACTTCGCCTAAGTCGCGCTTAAGGCTGCGGCCGGCGCGATAGGCGGCCTTGATCATGACATTGAGGATTGCGGACTGCGGCATGGCGCTTCGCTACCTGCGCCGCGGGCCGCGCGCAAGCCCGGCAGCATTCGTCAAAACAGCCATAAGCCCTCCGATCCCTTCATCGAGCCGATGGCGAAAAGCTCGCGCAATGGTCGGCACCGCGCTTCCGCCTTCGCCCATTCCACCGGCGGCGTGGCGCGCTTGCGGTCCCAATAGCAGGGATGCGGGAAAAGACAGCGGTGCGCGCGCCGGCAGTGGCGCGTATGGCAGTCCTTCCAATAGCCGAGCAACGTGCATTGCGCCTGCGCGAGATACGCGTGCCGGCGGCGCACCGGCAACCGCTGCCACTGCGTGCGCGTCATCCGGCGCGGAAACCGCCAATTGGCTGCACTCACTTTTCGTCGCACCATTTATCTCCTTCAGTCGAATCTCCGATCCGTCTTCCGGCGGCGTATCGCCGCTCTCGTTCCCTCTCCCCTAGGGAGGGGGGCAGGCAACGCAAATCCCTACCCTCCGCCCTTGCGGGGGAGGGTAGGGAGGGGGGCAGGCAACGCAAATCGTTCTCGCGACGCATCCGCGCCCGAGCTTTGCCGACACCACGAAGCCACGAAGATTCTTTGAACCGCTTCCCCGCGATTAAAGCGAGGGAAGCGAAGCGCCGAAAGGCGCATCCGACCAATGTCCGCGCATGCGCAAACAAGTAGGCGCGGTTTGCGCCACTCATCTGCTGCGCGGCGGCGGTCTCAGCGGAGACCGCCCGCCTTCCGGCGCTTCACTGCGGTACTCGCCACGCCAGTCGCAACCAGCATTGGCTCAGCTTCAGAACCGGGCTTCCCGAAACCTGGCTCGGCAGGTGTTTTGCCCGCTTTCGCCATGGTCCGGTTAAGCGCGCTCCGCGCAGACCGGTCCTATTGCCGGTCGGTCGGTGACCCAAAGCCGCCCGGGAGCGGAGTGCAAATCTCCGCGCGCGGGCACCGCATCCCGCTCCGTCTTTGCGGCTTTGCCTTTCCGGAAAGGCGCCCTCAATGAGCAGGATTTCCGTTCGTAACACATACGGTGACGCAAGTCAATGGAAAAGAGACGAGGAAATCGCGGGTAGTGGTCCAGTCCCATGGCTGGCCCTACCGGAAATCGGTAGTGTCTCAGTTTGATTGTGGCGACTTAACTAACGATGCTTTTTGTTCTTCTTTTTTCCGCCCGCTGGATGTGACTGCGTGGCGACTTCGGTAGATTCTGTCGCAGATGACCCGTGATCACTCTTTCCGAATAGTTTTCTTCCACGAATAAGACTTGCAACGCCTCCAAAAGCCGAGAAACCCGTCAAAGCTCCGGCCACCCATGGTTGGTTGATGGTGGCGCAATAAACAGCACCCGCTGCCAGCGCTATACTGAGAAGCCATCCAAACGTCAGCCCAGTAATATTGGTAACGCCATCCCACGTTAAATGGCGATCTTCCCAGCCATGGCGATGGTTCTGTTCATTTTCAGCCATCGCCAGTATCCTGTCGGCTGATCCCGGCAGGATAGACTCATATTCCTGAAACTGCTGAGGCGCTGGCAGTGGGCCTTGATGGAAAACAGTCGATGTTTGGACGACAGCCTGGCTTACCTGGAATTTCAGGTCTTTAATTTGATCGGGGCGAACAAAACGTCGAAGGCCTTGTGAAAGGCGCTCCTCAAGTCTGGTTGGATAAACGAGTGCTACGTCACCATGTTTGGCGGTCGCAGCGCTTTCCGACGGGGGGCGCGTTACCGTCTGTCTCGGTATTTTTCTGAGGCGGAGTTGATGTCGCGTCCGACACGTTCCCAATCGTCCTTTAAATTACCTTTATAGCTTTTTGAATGATAGTTGCATTTATAGCTGTCAAAAAGATCAAAAGGCATCATTCCCGACAAAGCGCGATCCAGCAGGTGATCCCCACAGACGGGGCATCTCCGATCCGATTTGCGATCTGCTTTCATGCCCATCTACATAATACGGTGGCGCGCAGCTTCAATATCACATATGCTTAGCGATAAGCAATTAACGGATTTGCCCATGCCGCGCGGACCTAAGGGTGAACAGCGCCCAGCCGACGTCAACGCCCGCGCCGTCCTGATCGGCAAGATCGCTACTGGCGAGATCGAGGACGCAGCAACGGACGACGGCAAGAACGCTGCCGCTGTTGCTCTTGGGCGTATGGGGGGGAAGGCGCGGGCGGCGGCCTTGGGTAAGCGTAAGCGCGCAGAGATCGCGAAAAGAGCTGCTCAAAAACGATGGGGGGTCGGCCCAAAATAGGTGTTGACTTTTTTCCTAAAATACTCGTATTTGTTGCAAAGTGCATTTTGCAACAGGATACGCGCCAATGTCGGAAGCTCACAACCCGGCTGCCGAGTTAATCGAGACTGAGTTCCCCGAAGTCTACCGCCCTTTGGTGCCGTCTGCTCTTAAACGAGCGTACGCGAGCGCGGATCAAGCCTACGAACGCCTAGACTTCCTAAACACTCCCAGCGGACGGTTTCATAGAGGCGACCTAATCGTTTTGGCGACGGAATTAGAGTTCGAGCGTCTAATAAAAGAACGACATCTTCCTTTCGAAGCATGCTGGGACGATTATGCATCACCTACCGGCAAGCATTTGGTGATGCGCTCTCCGGGCGCGCAGATCACTATCAATCAAGTCGAATACCCGCATCAAAAACCTCGTTTGGCGGTTTTCCGGAAATTGTTTAGCGTTCCCAATACAGAATATCTGTTCGAAGAATGGAATGAAGAACGCAAGAAAGATGATTCTAAGAAACATTTAGTTTTACTCCACGGTCACGCACATTTGCGCTTCGCCAACATTGCTTTTCCTCATCCAACAGAAAACAAGCTCATTTGGTGGACCGACGATCTTTTGAAGCTTCCTCACGAAGTCGCTCAAGACAACACTAAGGCCAAAGGCGAAGGCCCAATCGCATCACCGGAGCCGGAGCTTGTTGAAGAAGTAATAAAGACCGTCCGCGATACGGAAGGCCGATGATTAACGTCATTAGGTTTCCCGACCGCGCTGGCGGCGCGGTCCCACAACGATTCGCCGATGCGCGCGTTGCGCTCCAATTATCTCGTGCCGACGTTGCGCGCGCGCTGGATGTTACCGGAACTACGGTAGGCTACTACGAGAGCGGTGACCGCAAGCCGGATATGGGTATTATTTTGAAGCTCGCGACGATACTTCGACAACCCGTTTCCTTTTTCTTTCATGAGGGAACCATAGACGTTTCAAAGAAAAAGGTTCGCTTCTTTAGAAGCATCGGACCAAAGAGCAATAAGCTTAATTTGGCGCTGGATGTGCGGACGAATTGGCTCTGGGAGTTTGTGCAAACATTGCTTCAGGCGGGCATTCGCTTGCCAACGCCTAACGTCCCTCTATTTGATGATGTCCATCCGGACGGAGAATATTTGCTAAAACAAATTGAGTACTTGGCTTCGAGGACGCGCCGTTATTGGAATTTAAGCGACGGGCCAATCAATAATATGGTCGCCTTGTTAGAGTCCCAAGGAATTGTCGTTTGTCGTTTCGAGATTGGATCCGAGAAAATTGATGCGTTCTCATGTTGGGCGGATGGACGCCCATATGTAATTTTGGGTTCTGACAAATCCTCTGCGGTGAGATCGCGATTCGATGCGGCCCACGAATTGGCTCATTTAATTCTCCATAGAGATATTTCCGAGGACGATCTGGAGTCAAAGGGTGTCCGGGATAGGATTGAACGGGAGGCAAATTGGTTTGCGGGAGCTTTCTTGCTTCCGAGAGGTTCATTGTTTCGCGAATTTTATTCGACCAGAGCCAACCACCTTAAGGGACTCAAACAACGGTGGCTTGTTTCTATGCAAGCAATTGCGCATCGGGCGAAGGACATTGGCGCTATCGATGAGAATCAGTATGTTGCTTTTCGTATTCAAATGACGAAACGCAAGGAGCTAACCAGAGAGCCGCTGGATGATGTGATTCCAATCGAACGTCCCGGCCTTCTATTCAATGCTTGGAAAAAGCTGGTCGATAAAGGACGGCTTCCTGAGCCAGACGAAAGCGAATGGATGGGAGTGTCACTGCCAGTACTTCGGGACCACATAGGCGGCCCAGCGCCCCGGAATCGCGCGCCTCCGAGCTTGGTCCTAGTTGATGGGTAGATGAATCTTCTACTTGACGCTAAGCATAAAAGTTCATATCATGCACGGCATGAACAAACTGCCGTTAGAGAAGCGCGTCCAAATCCTGACCATGCTGGTCGAGGGGTCGTCGATGCGTTCGGTGTCCCGCGTTACGGGCGTCTCGATCAATACGGTCACGAAACTACTAGTAGACGCGGGAATGGCCTGCGCGGCCTTCCACGATGAGAAGGTCCGAAACGTCAAGGCCAAGGCCGTTCAGTGCGATGAGATTTGGTTGTTCAGCTACGCCGAGCAAAAAAACGTCAAATTCGCCAAAAGCGCGCCCGAGGGCGCGGGCGACATTTGGACATGGGCCGCAATCGACGCGGACTCCAAGATCATCGTTTCATGGCACGTCGGCGACCGCAGCCAGCACACCGGGATTTCGTTCATGGGCGACTTGAAGGCGAGGCTCGCCAACCGCGTTCAACTCACCACGGACGGCCACAAAGCCTATCTAAAGGCCGTGGAGGCGGTCGATTTCGACGCCGACTACGCGATGCTGAACAAGATTTTCGCGACGGACTACGCTGGGGCGGGACGCTACAGCCCGCCCAAATGCATTGGCGCGGTCAAGACCGCAATTATGGGCAATCCCGATCCGGCGCTCGTGAACACGTCGTTTGCTGAGCGGCAGAATTTGACGATGCGGATGGCAATGCGCCGGTTTACGCGGCTGACCAATGCGTTCTCAAAAAAGTTCGAAAACCATTGTCATTCGCTGGCGCTCTATTTCTGCTGGTACAACTGGATCAGGGCGCACAAGACGCTTGGGCGTACTCCCGCGGTGGCAGCAGGACTTATCGACAGGAAAATGCACATGGCGGACGTGGTGCAAATGATTGATGCCCGTGAGCAATCGCAAATCCATCAACGCCGTGCACAGATGTTATCCACGCCACAATCAAACTGAGACACTACCGGAAATCGCGCTCCTACCGCGAGGTTCGATCTACCAGCGACCCGACCCGATCCGTCACGTTAGCCGCCATCGCTGGCGAAATGCGCAAAGTTTTGTTGAGCCGGTTATGTCTGCGGCGCTAACCTTTACTGACTGACCGTGATCACGACGGCGGCGGTTTGTTGAGCCAGTCGAGCCAGACCTTGGCGGCCTGCTCGCCTGCGCTGCGGTTGTCGGCGTTGAGGCCGTTCACGAAATCGTCGAGTTTCAGGTTTGTCTCACCGCGCGCCTTGGAAATGAGGTGCCATTTCGTCGCCCCGACCGGGTCGCGGGGGGCGCCACGGCCATCGGCGAGAATACGTGCGTAGCGGTCTTGTGCGATTGGGTTGCCGTGCAGCGCCGCCTTATGAAACAGCGCCGCGGCGGCTTGCTCGTTCTTGGCGACGCTTTCGCCGTTAAATAGCGCGATCGCATATTCGACTTGCGCATCGGCATTGTCGGCGAGCGCGGCGAGCGACCACAATCGCACCGCCTCTTTCATGTCTTTCGGCACGCCGCGGCCCTGCTTGTAAAGCGTGCCGAGCGCATATTGCGCTTCCGGATTGCCGGCCTCCGACGCGGCGCGAAGGAGTTCGGCGGCGTGCTTGAAATCCTGGGGAAATAATTGGCCTTCCATATAGAGCAGCGCCAGATTGTAGGCGGCGAGCGGATGGCCGAGCTTGGCCGCCGCGGCCAGCAATTTGGCGCCCGCTTCGCGGTCGCGTGCGCCGGCGCGACCCTGCATCCGGAACATCCCCAGCGCAAACATCGCATCCGGATCGCCGCGATCGGCGGCGAGCTTGTACCAGTCGGCCGCCTTGGCGTCGTTGCGCGGCACGCAATAGCCGTCGGAATAAAGTTCGCCGAGAAGCGTCATCGACTTCGGATCGCTCGCGGTCTCGACGTAATGCGTCGCCAGCGCGAAGGCGCGCAGGAAATTACCGCGCTGGAATTCGCCATAGGCATAGTCAGGTTCGGCGGTGGCGGCGGCGCATCGGGTCGCGGCGGCGATCACGAGCGCTGCCACGGCCACGAGGGTCCTGCCGCCCAACGGCTTCATTGCGGCGCGACGGCCTCGGCGAGGCTGGCGGTTGCCGCCGCCACTGTCGCGGCCGCAGTTGTTTCGTTCGTCCATATCCAGTCACCGAGTGCGACAAAATCGGCTTTGGCCCGCGCCAGCGGGGCGACTTCGTCGAGGCCGGATGCGTAACCCACACAGGGTATCTCGAACAATCCGGCCCACCAGGCAATTCGCTCTTCAAGCGCATCGAAGGGCGGATGGCTGCCGTGCTGGTTCGGTTCGCCGAACATGACGTAGTCGGCGCCAGCTTGGCCGGCGAGCATGGCATCATGACGGCTGCGCAATCCGCCGCAACCGGCGATGCGGTCGGGCTTAAGCGAGCCGATTGCGGCGGTCAGCGCCTCGATGCCCGTGAGGTGGGCGCCATCGGCGCCGGCACGTGCCGCGATGTCGGGGTGACCGTCGAGTAAAACCGCGATATCGCGGCGTTGCACGACCGCGGTAATGGCTTTTGTTCGATTGATCAGAGTGCGCTCGTCGGCTGCGGCAAGTCGCAGCAGCAGGGCGGCGATATCGCCGGCGTCGAGCACCAAGCCGAGGTCGCGCGCGAAGGCGGCGGTATCGTTTAGTGGCGGCGTAACCAGATATAACCGCTGGCGGGGCTGTTGCGCGCTCATTGCAGTTGAAGCCGCCTCACGCTGCCTTTCGCTCGAGGTCGGCTTTCCATTTCCCGAGCGTGGCAAGTCCGTTCATGCGGGCGCGGTGGCTGAAAGCGCGTTGCGCTGCGGCAACATTCTCCGGCTTGCCCGCCCAGGTCTTCTGCGGCGCCGCCTGCAATGCGCGGCCAAAGGAGAAAGTCACGCGCCACGGCAGCGGTCCCATTTTGTTGATCGCGTCGAGGTGAGCGGTCGCTTCCTCGTCGGACTGGCCGCCGGATAAAAAGGCGATGCCGGGCACCGCGGCGGGGACGCAGGCCTTGAGGACGCGCACGGTCTTTTCGGCGACCTCCTCGACCGAAGCGGTCTTGCCCGATGTCTTGCCGGGCACGATCATACTTGGCTTCAGCACCATGCCCTCGAGTGGCACGCGCTGATAGAACAATTGCTCGAACACGGTCTTGAGCGCGAGCTCGGTCACCACGGCGCAGCGCTCGATGGTGTGATCGCCATCCATCAGAACCTCCGGCTCGACGATCGGAACGATGTCTTCGTCCTGGCAAAGCGCGGCGTAGCGCGCGAGTGCATGCGCATTGGCAAACAGGCAGCCGTAGCTTGGGATGCCGGGGCCGATATTGATCACCGCGCGCCATTTGGCGAATTTGGCGCCGAGATTGCGGTATTCCACCAGCCGCTCGCGCAGGCCGTCCAGGCCCTCGGTAACGACTTCGCCCTGGGTGAATGGCAGCGGCTGGGTTCCCTTGTCGACCTTGATGCCGGGCAGCGCGCCGCATTGTGCGATCACTTTGACGAGCGGCGTGCCGTCCTTGGCGTTCTGACGGATGGTCTCGTCGTAAAGGATGACGCCGGAAATAAACTTCGACATCGACTCGCTGCTGCGGAACAGCATCTCGCGGTAATCGCGTCGCGCGATCGGCGTCGACTCAATGCCGATGGCATCGAAGCGCTTCTTGAGAGTCGCCGTCGATTCATCGGCGGCGAGGATGCCGCGGCCGGGAGCGACCATGGCTTCCGCCACCCTGTTCAATTCGTTGAGGTCCATCGCGCCCTGCTCGATTTGGTCATGCCGGCTCGGTTTGGCCGACATTATTACCGCTCCAGTAACGACTCAAACCCCGCGTCAGCGCGGGGCGGGGGATATTTTCAGCACCTCGACGCCCGGAAGCGTTTTACCTTCGATCCACTCGAGGAAAGCGCCGCCGGCGGTGGAGGCGTAGGTGAGGCGGTCGATGACGCCGGCGATATTGAGCGCCGCTAAGGTATCGCCGCCGCCGGCGATACTGACAAGCTTGCCGGCGGTCGTGAGTTCCGCCGCCGCCTTGGCCACTTTTACCGTGCCGTTATCGAACGGCTTATACTCGAAGGCGCCGAACGGGCCGTTCCAGAGTAGCGTCTTGGAACGGGCGAGCACCGCGATCACCTGCTCAATGCTGCGCGGCCCGATATCGAGGATCATATCCGAGGCGCCGACGCCATCGACCGGGACGACGCGCGAGGCGACATGCGCGGCGAGCGTCGGCGCCACGACGGCATCGACCGGCAACACAATCTCGCGCCCGAGCGACTTCGCCTTGGCCAGAATGTCGCGCGCGGTCGGCAGCAGGTCGGTTTCGCACAGCGACTTGCCAACGGCTTTGCCTTGCGCCGCCAGGAAGGTGTTGGCCATGCCGCCGCCGATGATCAATGTTTCGACCTTCGCCAGCAGATTGCCGAGCAGATCGAGCTTGCTGGAGATCTTGGCGCCGCCGACGATCGCAGCCACCGGCCGCGCCGGTGTGTGCAGCGCCTTCGCCAGCGCTTCGAGCTCTGCCTGCATGGCACGGCCGGCATAGGCCGGGAGCTTGTGACCCAAACCCTCGGTCGAGGCGTTCGCCCGGTGTGCGACCGAGAAGGCGTCATTGACGTAAAGATCGCCGAGCCGGGCGAGGGCGGCGACGAAATCCGGATCGTTCTTGACCTCGCCGTTATGGAAGCGGGTGTTCTCCAGGCACAGAATGTCGCCGGGCTTCATGGCGTCGACCGCGCGTTCGGCGACTTCGCCGATGCAATCCTCGGCGAAGGCGACCGGCCGGCCGATCACGCGCGCAGCAGCGGCGACCACCCGCTTGAGCGAAGCTTGCGGGTCGCGCCCCTTGGGCCGGTTGAAATGCGACAGCAGGATAACCTTGCCGCCGCGGTCGGCGATCTCCCGGAGGGTCGGCGCCGTGCGCTCGATCCGCGTCGCGTCGGAGAGGTCACCGTTGTTCATCGGCACGTTGAGATCGACGCGCACCAGCACGCGCTTGCCCGTCACATCGGCGTCGTCGAGGTTACGGAAAGTCATGTTCGAAACGAACCGCCCCAGCGCGTTCAGATCAGCTTGCTCATCGCCACCGCGGTGTCGACCATGCGGTTGGAGAAGCCCCATTCATTGTCATACCACGACATCACGCGCACCAGCGTGCCGTCCATGACTTTGGTCTGGTCCATGTGGAAAATCGCCGACCGCGGGTCGTGGTTGAAGTCGCTGGAGACGTTGGGCGCATCGGTAAAGCCGAGGATGCCCTTGAGTTGTTGTTCGGCGGCACGCCGCACCGCCGCGTTGATCTCATCCTTCGTCGTCGCCCGCTTGGCCACGAACTTGAAATCGACCACCGAGACGTTCGCCGTCGGCACGCGGATAGCGACGCCGTCCAGCCGTCCGGCCAATTCTGGCAGCACCAGACCGACCGCTTTGGCCGCTCCGGTGGAGGTCGGGATCATGTTGAGCGCGGCCGCGCGTCCCCGGTAAAGGTCCTTGTGCACCTGATCGAGAACCGGCTGATCGTTGGTGTAGGAGTGCACCGTGGTCATAAAGCCCTTGTCGATGCCGACGGAGTCGTTGAGCACCTTGGCGACCGGCGTCATGCAATTGGTGGTGCAGGAAGCGTTGGAGACCACGGTGTGCGCCTTGGTCAGCTTGTCGTGATTGACGCCATAGACGACGGTCAGATCGACGCCTTCGGCCGGAGCCGAAATCAGCACGCGCTTGGCGCCGGCATCGAGATGCACCGCCGCTTTTTCCTTCGAGGCGAAGATGCCCGTGCACTCGAGCGCGATGTCGACACCGAGTTCCTTCCACGGCAACTGCGACGGGTCCCGGACTGCCGTTACCTTGATCGCGCCGGTGCCGCAATTGAGGGTGTCGCCATTGACTGTCACCTCGCCGGGAAAGCGACCGTGCACGGAATCAAAGCGCAGCAGGTGGGCGTTGGTTTCCACCGGCGCGAGATCGTTGATCGCGACAACTTCGAAATCGCGGCGTCCCGCCTCGATCGCCGCCCGCAGGATGTTGCGGCCGATGCGACCGAACCCATTAATGGCTACGCGAACCGGCATTTTGCTCTCGCTTTCGTCGGGGAAGCTTGCCCGGCATCAGAATTTCTTAACCTGGCATCAAAATTTCTTGAACCGATCGAATTATACACAATAGATGTGTTGTCGGACTGTAATGATCAACAAAATTCCAGTTTGTGCACGATCGCATACGGAAACGTCCCGAAATATTTTCGATCGCGCAAAAGTTCTGCCGCATCCGTTCGGATTTTCATTGCGGTTAGCCGCCCAAGCGCGCCAGCGCCGCCTCAGCCACCTTTTCGGGCGTAATGCCAAAGTGTTGATAAAGCTCCTTATATTGCGCGCTGGCGCCAAACCCGGTCATGCCGATAAACGTCCCGGCCGAGCCGATCACCGCGTCCCATCCTTGGCGGATGCCGGCTTCAACTGCGACGTTGACTTTCGCGTTGCCGACGATCGCGGCGCGCTCCTTTTCCGGCGCGGCGAGGAAAAGCTCAAAGCACGGCACCGACACGACCCGCGCGGCGATCTTGCGCGCGGCAAGAAGTTTCTGCGCGGCGACAGCAATCGCGACTTCCGATCCGGACGCGAACAGTGACACACCGGCCGTGCCGCCGTTATCGGCAGCGACCAGCTCATAAGCGCCATGCCTGCAACGGTTGGCCGTATCAAAGCCGAGCCGCAACTGCGGCAGGTTCTGCCGCGATAAAGCGAGCACGCTTGGTCCGTGCTCGCTTTCCAGAGCGAGCTGCCAGCACTCGATGGTTTCAACCGTATCGCACGGGCGAAACACTTTCAGGTTCGGGATCGTGCGCAAAGCAGCGATCTGTTCGACCGGCTGATGGGTCGGTCCATCTTCGCCGAGCCCGATCGAGTCATGCGTCATCACATGGATCACGCGCTTGCCCATGAGGGCGGCGAGACGAATAGCGGGTCGGCAGTAATCGGAGAAAACCAGGAACGTACCCGAATAGGGAATGATGCCGCCATGCAGCGCCATGCCATTCATGGCCGCCGCCATGGCGTGCTCGCGCACGCCGTAATGGATGAAGCGGCCGGAATAATCGGCCGCCCGCATCGCTTTCATCGCCTTGGTGCGCGTATTGACGGAGCCGGTAAGATCGGCCGAGCCACCGATCATCTCCGGCAGTGCCGCGGTCAGCGCTTCGAGCGCGAATTCCGACGCCGAGCGGGTGGCGATCTCCTTCGGCGCTTCGGCGAGCTTTTGCTTGACCGAGGCGACGGCGGCGGCGAGTTCCCCCGTCGGCAACACGCCGCGGATACGGCGTGCAAATTCGGTGCGCTTGTGCGCGTCGAGCGCGGCGAGGCGTGTTTCCCACGCCAGTCGCTCCGGGCGGCCGCGTTCGCCGGCAATGCGCCATTGCGCGCGGATGGCGGCCGGGATTTCGAACGCCGGTGCCGTCCAGCCGAGTTTCTCTCGTGCGCCGGCGATTTCCTCGGCGCCGAGCGCCGAGCCGTGGCACTTTTCGGTGCCGGCCTTGGTTGGCGCGCCGAAGCCGATGGTCGTGCGGCAGGCGATCAGCGAGGGTCGGTCGGATGTCTTCGCGGCCTCAAGCGCGGTGGCGATTGCCGCCGGATCGTGGCCGTCGATCCGCGTTGCCGCCCAGCCGGCAGACTCGAAACGTTTGACCTGATCGACAGAGTCGGCGAGCGCAAGCGGGCCGTCGATCGAGATGCCGTTATCATCGAACAGCACGACGAGCTTTTTCAGTTTCAGGTGCCCAGCCAGCGCGATCGCTTCCTGGCTGATGCCTTCCATCAGGTCGCCGTCGGAGGCGAGCACGTAGACCGAATGATCGACGACGTCGTCGCCGAACTCGGCAGCCAGATGGCGTTCGGCGATCGCCATGCCAACGGCATTAGCAAGCCCCTGCCCAAGCGGGCCGGTCGTGGTCTCGATGCCCGGAGTGTGGCCGTATTCCGGATGGCCGGGTGTGAGCGAACCGAACTGTCGGAAACGCTTGAGCTCGCCGATGGTCATCGTCTCGTAGCCGAGCAGATGCAGCAGCGCATAGATCAGCATCGAACCGTGGCCGGCCGAGAGCACAAAGCGGTCACGGTCGGGCCACGCCGGATCGGCCGGGTCGAATTTGAGGAAACGCGTAAACAAAACCGTGGCGAAATCGGCGGCGCCCATCGGCAAGCCGGGATGTCCCGATTTTGCCTGCTCGACGGCATCCATGGCGAGCGCACGGATGGCGTTGGCCATGCGCTCGTGGTCCGCGCGCGCGTTCGTGGCTGCGCCTGTAGAGGGAAAATGTTGGGCCTGGGCGAGATTTGCACTCGCCGCGGCAGGACGATCCGGCATTGCCATGGAGCGGGCCAAGCGCGGCGCGCTGTATCGCCGCTGCAATTACGAGAATAGCCGGCACCATTAGCATGCGACGGTCTTGAGTCAATTGCGCGGCCGACCGGCAAAGTGGCGTCATGCACAGGCTTTCGTGCGCGGTGCTTTGGGCGTTGACGCTCTTGCTCGATGCGACGTAAGGTTCCCTGCATAAATCATTGCCGTCGCAGGCTTTTCGACCAGCGGAACGCCGGCGGAAAGGCCGTAATGGATGGCCGAATGAGTGAGACCGATCCGATCGAGATCGCAGCGCGGCGCCTGACGCTTGCGCTCGACGCGCTGGAAGCGTCCGCGGAGCGGCGCGACGAGACCGATCGCCATGAAGAAGCGTTAGCAACCCAGATCCACGCGCTTGGCTCGGATCGGGCGCGACTGGCCAGTGAGCTTGATCAGGCGGCGGCGCGCGCCCGCGGATTAGAGGTTGCCAATCGGGATGTAGCGCAGCGGATCGCGCAGGCGATCGAGACAATTCGCAGCGTGCTCGAGCAGAGCAATTGAGTGGGAAGCAGCCGAGGGTGAAATGTCCCAGGTCAATGTCACCATCAACGGACGCCAATTCCGCATGGCCTGCGAGGACGGCCAGGAAACGCACTTGACCGAATTGGCGCAACAGCTCGATCGCCGGATCGAGGGCCTTCGCACGAAATTCGGCGAGATCGGCGATACGCGGTTGACCGTCATGGCGGCGATCACCATGGCCGACGAACTGACCGAGATGGCGCAACGCCTCCGGCATCTGGAAGAGGATTTGGCGGCGGTCAAGGGGGCGCAGGAGGCGACCGCCGACCACAGCAGGAGTTCACAAACCGCACTCGCGACGGCGCTGACGTCGGCAGCGGAGCGGATCGAAGTCATCACCAAGAAGTTGAATAAGACGATTGGCGGCAGCAGTGTTGCGTTGGGGTGATGGCGTCGCTCGCGCCGCAGGACTACATTGTAGTAGCGGGGCTGCCTGGTGCGTCAGGAGCCATATTCCCGGGGCCTTATCGATCCTTAAGGGAACTGTCCCTGACCGGGCTCCTGGGCTCGGACACACGGTGCCCACCTACACTCGTAGGGAACCTGGGATCGAAAGCTCCAACGGCCAGGCGGCTCCGCACTGATCGACCATGAATACAGCATCAGACGCTGAAGATTCCAAAGCCGTGCTGCGTCGTGACGTCGTCGCGCGTCGCGACGCATTGCCGGCGGTAACACGCACGGCTACCGCCGAGACCCTCGCCGCCCGGCCGTTTCCGCTTCCGCTCGCGCCGGGCATGATTGTTTCGGCGTTCATGCCACTCAAGAACGAAATCGATCCGCAACCACTGATGCGCAAACTCGCCGGCGAGGGCGTGCGGTTTGTGCTTCCCGTCGTTATCGGGCGCGGCAAGCCGCTGGTCATGCGTGAATGGGCGTTCGGCGAACCGTTGGTGCAAGGGATTTGGGGTATCCGGGAGCCGGCGCCCACCGCGGCGACTGCCGATCCCGATATCCTGCTGGTGCCGATCGTTGCTTTCGATCGCACCGGCCATCGCATCGGCTATGGTGCCGGCTACTACGACATGACCATCACGCAATTGCGGGCACGCAAGCAGGTCATCGCCGTAGGTCTTGCGTTTGCCACTCAGGAGGTTCCGGCGGTGCCGGCAACGCCCCGCGACGCGCGCCTCGATCTCGTGCTAACCGAGCGTGAGGTCATCGATTTGCGGGGCGGTTGAGCATGCGCATTCTATTCGTCGGCGATGTGGTCGGCCGCAGTGGGCGGACCGTCGTCGTTGAGCGCTTGCCCGGTCTCATTCGGGACTGGAAGCTCGATTTCGTCGCGATCAATGGCGAGAACGCCGCCGGCGGTTTCGGTATCACCGAAGCGATCTATCGCGAATTGATCGATGCAGGTGCGGATGCCATCACCGGCGGCAATCATTCCTGGGATCAGAAGGAAGCGCTCGTCTTCATCGAACGGGCGCCGAAGCTGCTTCGCCCGATCAATTTTCCCGCCGGCACGCCAGGCCACGGTGCGGCCTTGTGCGAAACCAAGGGCGGCGCGCGCGTCTTGCTCGTCAACGCCATGGGCCGCATTTTCATGGACCCCCTCGACGATCCGTTTGCCGCGGTTGAGCGCGAGCTTGCGACGTGCCCGTTGCGGCACGGCGCCGACGCCATCGTGATCGATTTTCATGGCGAAGCGACCAGTGAGAAGCAGGCCATGGGTCAATTCTGCGACGGCCGCGCAAGTCTTGTGGTCGGGACGCACACCCATACGCCGACGGCGGATTTGCGCGTTCTGTCCGGCGGAACCGCGTTCATGAGCGACGTCGGTATGACCGGCGATTACGATTCAGTCATCGGCATGGTCAAGGACGAGCCGCTGCAGCGCTTTACCCGCCGCATTACCTCCGGGCGCTTCGAGGCGGCCTCGGGCGAAGCGACGCTGTGCGGGGTCGCTGTTGAAACCGATCCGAAAACCGGGCTGGCGGTGCGTGTCGCGCCGGTGCGGCTTGGTGGCATCCTGGAACAGGCGGCGCCTACCTTCTGGGCTTGAGTTTTGCGTGACTATATATTTGCGGGGATATTTATAGGGCGTCATTGCGAGCGAAACCAAGCAACAGCCCTTGGTAGCAAGCTGCCTTGAATTGCTTCGTCGCCTTCGCCCTCGCAATGACGAAAACGGAATCGAGTTATGGCCGGACATTCCCAATTCAAGAACATCATGCACCGCAAGGGCCGGCAGGACGCGGTCAAGTCCAAGCTGTTCGGCAAACTTGCGCGCGAAATTACCGTCTCCGCCAAAACCGGAATAGCCGATCCGGATATGAATGCCCGGTTGCGCGCCGCCATCATCGCGGCGCGGGCGGAAAATATGCCGAAGGACAAAATCGAACGCGCCATCAAAAAGGCGATGGGCGGCGAAGGCGAGAATTACGAGCAGATCCGGTACGAAGGCTATGGACCTGGCGGCGTCGCCGTCATCGTCGAAGTGTTGACCGATAATCGCAACCGCGCGGCAGGCGACGTGCGCGCGACCTTCACCAAGAGCGGCGGCAATCTCGCCGAAACCGGTGCAGTGTCGTTCATGTTCGATCATGTCGGCGTCATCGAATACGACGCAAAGGCTGCGAGCGCGGACGCCGTGTTCGAGGCGGCGCTGGAGGCCGGCGCCGATGACGTGTCGTCAAGCGAGAACGGTCACGAGATCTACGCGGCGCAGGACCGGTTCGGTTTGGTCGCCAAGGCGCTGGAAGCAAAATTCGGCGAACCGCGTAAGTCGGCATTGGTCTGGCGGCCGCAAAACACGGTTGCGGTCGATGACGAGCAGGGTGAGAAGGTCATCAAGCTTATCGACAGCCTCAACGAGCACGATGACGTGCAGAACGTCTATGCCAATTTCGAGATTTCCGACGCGCTGATAGAACGGTTAAGTTCCTAGCGGCCAAAGCCGTGGCTCATGCCGCCATGCTATGAAAGGGCTGGCATGACCCGCCCGATTCGCATTCTCGGCATCGACCCGGGGCTCCGCCGCACCGGCTGGGGCGTGGTGGAGATTGCCGGCAACCGGCTAGGTTTTATCGGCTGCGGTACGGTGGCGACGAGCAATGAAGAGTCGCTGGCGGCGCGGCTGCTCGTTATTCACGACGGCCTGATGCGCATTCTCGACGAGTTTCGGCCTGATGAAGCCGCCGTCGAGGCGACCTTCGTGAACAAGGATGCCAAGGCGACCCTTAAGCTCGGACAGGCGCGCGGTATTGCCCTCGTCGTGCCGGCCAAAGCGGGGGTCCCGGTGTCCGAATACGCGCCCAATTTGGTGAAAAAGAGCATCGTTGGCGCCGGCCACTGCGACAAGGCACAAATCCGCATGATGATCGGCGTGCTTCTGCCCAAGGCCGACCCGTCCTCCGACGACGCTGCGGACGCACTTGCCGTCGCGGTGACACACGCGCATCACCGGCAGAGCGTGCTGCTCAAGGTCGCGATGCGATGATCGGCAAGCTCAAGGGCATCATCGATTCCTACGGCGAGGATTTCGTCATCATCGACGTCAACGGCGTCGGCTATCAGGTGCATTGCTCAAGCCGCACGTTACAAGACCTGCCGCGGGTCGGGGAGGCGTCAACCCTGTCGATTGAAACCTACGTGCGCGAGGATCAGATCAAGCTGTTCGGGTTTTTGACCGACATCGAGCGCGAATGGTTCCGGCTTCTGCAAACCGTGC
>DATKRE010000025.1:0-34224 GCA_035532335.1 Xanthobacteraceae bacterium
AGGTGGAGTAGCACCGAACTATCCTTGCCGATCGAATAGAGCAGCACCGGTTTGGTGAATTGCGCGGCTACCTCGCGCATAATGTGAATGCTCTCGGCTTCGAGCTCCGCGAGATGAGAACGCTGATCGACCGTCAACATGTCATCCAACATCACGTTGCAGGCACGTTATAGTCGCGGAACCATGCGACAAATCGCGCGATGCCGTCCTCGATGGCTGTCCCCGGGCGGAAGCCGAATTCGCGCATCAGATCATCGACATCGGCGCATGTTGCCGGCACGTCGCCGGGCTGCATCGGCGCGAGTTCGATCTTGGCCTTGCGGTTAAGCTCCTTCTCCAGAAGCGCGACGACATGAGAGACTTCTACCATTTTGTTATTGCCGATGTTGTAGAGGGCCCACGGAGCGACACTACTTTTCGCGGGATCGGGAGCGGCGTTGGAGGTACCGGCGTTCTTTGCCGGAGCCCGGTCGATGACGCGTTCGAGCGCCTCAATAACATCGTCAATGTAAGTGAAGTCGCGCTGCATGCGGCCGTGATTGAACAGTTTGATCGGTGCGCCTTCGGCTATCGCCTTGGCAAAGATGTACATCGCCATGTCCGGACGGCCCCACGGACCGTAAACGGTGAAAAACCGCAATCCGGTGGCCGGCAAGCCGTAGAGATAAGAATAGGCGTGCGCCATCGCCTCGTTGGCTTTCTTGGTGGCAGCATAAAGGCTCAACGGGTGATCGACGTTATCGTGAACCGAGAACGGCATTTTCGTATTGGCCCCGTAAACCGAACTCGACGATGCGTAAACCAGATGGGGAGTCTTACGCTCGCGGCAGCCTTCCAACACGTTGAGAAAGCCGGCGAGATTGGCTTCACCGTAAGCGTGCGGATTCTCCAGCGAGTAACGCACGCCCGCCTGCGCGGCCAAATGAACCACCGGACCGAAATCCTGCTCTGCAAAGAGCGCGCGACACGCATCCGTGTGCGCGAGATCGACACGATGAAACTTGAACGCATCGAAACGGTGCAACACATCGAGCCGCGCCTCTTTCAAACGCGGATCGTAGTAAGCATTCACGTTGTCGACGCCGATCACGGCGCGGCCGCTCGCAAGCAGCCGGCGCGCAAGATGAAAGCCGATGAAGCCCGCCGCGCCGGTAACTGCGACCGCCTGTTGTTGTGTCGACATTACCATTGCGCTGTCGTTGTGCTGGTCGTCATATCGCATCGAACCTACTGGCTGTCGTCTAACAAGATTTCAGCGATGCACTTCGGCTTAGGCTCGTTCATGGCCCAATACAATTTCTCATATTGCCGAACACAAGCCTCGAATGAGAAGTTTTCCCGCGCTCGCAACCGCGCCTCCGCCGCAAAATTCCGACGCAAGTTCGCGTCGTTGGCCAGTCGCAGAATAGCGGCGGCTAATTCGCGCGGATTTCCGGGGGGTGTCAGTATCCCAGATTCGTTATCAATTATCGCGTCGAGGTTGCCGCCGACGGCTGTCGCGATCACTGGGAGGCCCACGGCCATCGCCTCCAATAAGGCGTTCGAAAATCCCTCTTCGCGCGAAGGCAAGACAAAAATGTCACTGCCGCGAAGCAGTTGGTCGACAGCCCCCTGCTCGCCAAGCCAAATGATCTTGCTTTCGAGATCGAGCGCCTTTGCTTGCTGGCGTAATTGATCACCGATACCATCGTCGCGCCCAATTGCGAGTAAAACCCAAGGGCGCAAAAGTTTATCCCTCAGCAGCGCTAGTGCCTCGATAAGATCCTCATGCCCCTTGTATGGCAAAAGATTTGCAACGACGACAATCACCAACGCATCGTCAGGGATCCCCAACGAATGACGGGGCCGTTGTCGCTCGAAGGCGACGATCGGTTCAGGTATTTTGACGCCATTGTGGATAAGCGCGAGCTTGTTGGAATCGCCGACTTCCGTCCCGAGTTGATCGAGGACAGCGCGTGAATTTCCGATCAAGCCGATCGTTCGGCGATGTAGAAAACGCTCTACACTCCCGACAAATGGATACCGGGCCCGATAATTATTCAGCGAACGCCTGCTCATGATCCGTCGCCGATGACCTGCAAACTCGGCCGCCAGCGAGCCATAGATGTAAGGACGGGTTAGAAAGAAATGAACGATGGTCGGACGTTCGCGACGTAGCCAAAGCGCCAGACCGGCAGTCGCCCTTGCCCAGTGAAGCAACCCGGGGTTCTTGCGCCGCGGACCCTCCAGACGAACTCCTTGGTCCAAAAGTTCACGCTCAAGGGAACCTCCCCGCTCCATGAGATACAGAGTGATGTCGATTCCTCGCCGGCGCAACTCGGGTACGACGCGAGCGAGATGCCCCTCTGTACCCCCAAGGTCGAGGCGGGACGTGACGACAGCGACTCGGGGCGGGTGCACATGACCAGAACCGAGCTTCACATTTAAGCCGGAGGTCATGCCGTCGCGAAGTATCGTCTCACAGCAACGAACTCATCACAATGTGTGCCAAACAAGCCTGCAGCGGCCGGCTTGTGTTCGAATACGCGTTCAATATCAAAACCGAGACGATTCAATTCGACCCTGACCGCATTCGAATCGACCGATTCGTAGGGATAGCCCCCCAACCAGTCGTGCACGTCGTGTTTCCAGTCCATGCCGCGGGTCGTTCGATAATTTCTTTCGTAAGCTACCGGATTTCGACACCGTGCCAGCAAAGCGGCACGATAAAAGCTGACGTAGAGACAGCGAATGACGGATTGGGTGGAAGTAGATGCATGTGCATAGAAGCGCTTTTCGCGCGCCCACACCGAACAAAGCGGGGTCTTTCGATAGAGTGCAATGGCGAAAGTGCCGGACGGCGCTACCATTCTTGCGGCGTCCTCGATTGCCCGCCAAACCGCGCCGGTATGATGAAGGACACCCCAACTATAGACGATATCGTAGCGTCCATCGTCGGGCGTGAGATCGAACACGCTTTTCAGAGTAGCCGACCATCTCCCACTCGGCGCGTGCATATTCAACAACGTTCGTGTGGCATCCACTGACTCTGCGTCGTAATCGATGCCCTTGACCGAAGCGGCTCCAAGCCGAAGAGCCGCGAGCATCGAAAGACCCGATCCACATCCAATATCGAGAAAGCTTTTCCCGACAATAGCGCTTTCCGGCAGCAGCCGAAGCAGCCCTTGTTCGGCTTGCAATATGGCTTCATCGGTTACTGTCGCCAAGAATGAACGCCAATTCTCGCCGAACAGAAACCGCGTTGGCGGCGGCGAATTTTGCGAAGACAATCCCCTCATGTTCGTGTTCATGCTCATGTTCAGCGGCAAGGGAATGCTAACGGCCGCGGCGACGACAACACAAACCTAGCGTGGAATTGATACTAATCGCCAGGAACCGAACGCTTGTATTTCCGATTTCGGCAGCTCGCGATCTACGACGCTCTCGCCAGCGGGCCAATAGCGTTTGTCGAACAAGAGCAGACCGCAGTTGTATATATTAAGCGCCTCGCCGACCTTCACTCGCATAACCGGATAGATCGGCTCCAGTTTATCAAAGCCGAGTCCGTGGCCGCCCCAAAGAACGGCGTGGCTGGTCCGATATGCAACCGCCTCAGCGGCGACCAGCGGGAAGACAGCAATTCGACCGGGCGGCAATAACTCAAGTCGCTTGAGCGCCTCTTCAAAGCTCTCGTCTCGCTCACCGAGATTTGCGCGACGAAGACGGTAGCCGTACACGAGGCTGGCCATCGTCGCTGCTAAACCGATTGCAAACACCGCGAGCGTCGCGCGATGTCCACCGCGTATAATCGATTCCCACCACAATGCGCTCGGAGCTATCGCGTTGAATATGTAGAGGTGACCGGCGCCGAAGCACCGTAGCCAAGAGACATAGAGCGTAACAAACGCGACCGCCGCGGCGCCGACCGACCAGATCACGATCCAGCTTGCCGGCGCCTCATCCCAGAGCAGTGTCACCGGCACGAGCCATACGAGCGGCCCGTGTCCAAAGGCCCGCGCTGCATGGCTTAACATGCCGTGCAGGCCGCGTTTGTGAAACGCGCTTTCCTCACTGCGCGCGAGATTGCCGTAAATAGGAGAAGCATTAAATAGATGTGCGCCCAATTCGTCCCGATGCCGATGCCAGAACAAAATCACCTCAAGATGCGCGCGCCATAACAGCCGTGCGAAATCGAATCCAGTTATAAAAGCAGCCAAAACGACGCCCAACAGCGGGATCAGAAGGAGCAGCCAATCGCCGCTGAGGAAAGCCCACAACGGCCATAACACGAGCATCAGTTGCACCGTCATCTTGTGGGTCAGCACGACGGCCGCGGCCATGACTGCCGAAGCTGCGTAAAGCGTCAGCGCAAGCGCGTCGATCTGCGCGCGATCCACCGCAGCTGCTGCGGCGAGAACCGCCCCCACCAAAAACAGATTGCCGAAGGCACGCGACGCAAGCTGAGTATTGTACGCGACGAGAGCGGGCGCAGTGCCGTATACCGCGACGACCACCGCGATGTCGCGAACCGACGCGTTGTACGCCATCGCAAACGCGATGAGCATCAGTAGAACCAAAACATCGGCGATCTGAACGACGACCACGATGCTGGGACGCAGCAGAAGCTTCTCCGGCAACCGCGCAAGCAGCCAGCCAAAAAACGGCGGATACGCCTGCCGTTCGTCTTCGAGCAAATATTTGCCGACAATCTTTGCGGGCAGATGGCGGGTCTGTCGATAGGCGCGGGCAGCCAGAAGCCAGTAGTAATGATCGACAGCGCCTTTCGCGGAGACCAGGATAAAAGCCGCACGAGCCACGGCCACAACAACGACGCTAGAAAGAAGAAAAATGTCGAACATCATGCCGTTACGAGCCGATCGGCGGTCGCTCCGGAGTTGTCCTCGCTTTGCATGCGCCAGAACGCCGCGAACCGCCCTTGAACGGCAAGGAGTTGGGTTAGACTCCCGCGCTCCACCACGCGCCCTGCTTCCATCATGACGATGAGATCGGCGTTGCTCACAGCCGCTAGCCGATGAGTAACGGCAAGCACGGTCGTTAGCCCGCGGCGGCTACTCACCGCCTCGGCGATCCTGCGCTCCGTTTCCACGTCGAGCGCGCTCGTAACCTCGTCAAGAATTAGAAGTCGTGGTTCGCCAATGAGCGCACGTGCCAGCGCCAGCCGCTGACGTTCGCCGCCGGAAAAGGTGTTAGCCCCTTCTTGAATGACCGTGTCCAAGCCCCGCGGCAGAGCAAACACAAACTCGGCATTGGCCGCCCTCAGAGCCGCAGCAATGTCTGCATCAGTAAAATCCGTGCGCCCCCAAATGATGTTCTCGCGAATACTGCCGGCGAACAGCACTGGATCTTGGCCAAGATAGCCAACCAACCGCCGCCAGACCGGCAAGGCGATGGTGCGGATTGAAACGCCATCGATCAAAACGTCTCCGCTCGTCGGCGCCACCAAGCCGAGGACACAATCGACGAGCGTCGTCTTTCCCGCGCTGGTCGGACCGACGACGGCGACGAAGGAGCCCGCGGCGATGTCGAGGTCGATGGCGTCGAGTATGACGACCCCGGCGTCGGCACGCATCGTGGTCTTTCGAAAGTCGATCGCCGCGGCACCGCCCGCTTGCGGCGGGACACCGGTAGAACCTTCGCGAGCAGCATCGGCTTCCGCGGCTATCCGCCGCAGGGTCTCATACCCCGAAAACGAAAAGCCGAATGCCTGCATACATTGCCGCAGCGCCGTTACCTTGGGGAACAGGCGCACGAACATCGCAACGACAATAACGATAGCGGCGATCTGAACACCGAACAGCAGCGGCCCGACGATCAGCAGCGCCACCAAGGCCGCGCCGCTGCCGTAATTGAACACCGCACGAACGATTTGGACATCCAGCAAATTCCTAAAACTGTACAACTCGATGCGATCGACGATCCGGCTCACAACCCGCTTCGTCTCGTTCTCTCGAGATGTTCCTTTGACAAGCTTAATCGCGCCGAGCAGCTCAGCGGATGCAGACAGCAAATCGGCATTCGCGCGCGTAAGTTCGTTGCCGTGTGTCAGCGCGCGCCGCATCAAGTGGCGCGTCAGGCCGAACAGAAGGAGGGTGAGCGCGCCCATGGCGGCGACCACGGCCGGTGCGATAACGGCGGCAATCGCGGCCTGAGCGATCAGAAACACCAGTGAAGAGACGATGATATCGGCCTGATAGAACGCGTTGCCGAGCCGCGCCGCCTCGGTACTCATCCCGCCAACGATGTCGCCGGGACGCCGGCGGCGCAGGAAATCCCACGAGGCCGCGACGACGGCGGCAAACAACCGGTTCTGCCAATGCGCCACATAGGCCGCCTGCAAACGAGAAGCCAAATAGGCTTCGAGCAAAAAGAAAACCGCACTGGTAAAAATGAGAATCGCCATAGCCACCGCGATGGAGAAGGTGGAGACAGGCATGCTTAAGGCGCCAAACAACTGAGCCACGGCGCGCGTGACGTTATCCGGCGCCGCCGCCGCGCCTCCGAAGCCGAGCGACGCAAACAGCGGCAGCAGCATGGCGAGCGTAAAGCCCTCGAGCACGGCGTTGACCAGCGTCAGAGTGAACAACGCCGGCAAACGCCACGCGAAAACGCGATAAGCGTCACGAATGAAGGCAAGGAGTGATGAGGTCATTGCGATTGGACGCTAGGCGCCGCACTCATTTTGTAGTTCCAGATTGCCAGCCTTCGAGGCGCAGCAACGGCAACGAAATGGCGACCCAGATGTACGAATGTTACGTTTCGATTTGACGTGAAAATTCCAGCGCGGGCAACGTCCAGAGTTTTACCCCGGGGCAATTAGCACTCACACGCGCGCGCATTTGCTCGAAGTAAACCGGGTTTGCAGAGAATGTAATATCGGTTATGCCCAATTCCACACATTCCGCCAACGAACTCACACGACGTCCAAGCTTGGTTGTGCCTTGAAAGTGGGGATTATCATCAAAAACAGCGGCGACCTTTTCGGCCGATATCCTTCCCAGGGCGTGCGCTCCCAGCGCCAGTAGGCCTGTTCCGTAAATACCGACTCTATGATCGGTCGGAAGCTCAGACAATTTATCGAACACATCATATGCAGTTGCCAGCCAAGCGACGCTCGCGTGGGCAAATGCAGGCGAATCAATCGAAGCCGATTCGCATTTACCGCGATTGGCGAGCACGCTCATGCTGACCCGGCTGCTACTTACATTCAAAAGTGCAGGGTTTAGGCCAACTGCGTTGAAAGCCCAAACAATGCTTTTCGGCGTGAAGCGGCTCAAATGATCGAAGGTGATCAGATCACTCGGATTGTTCTCGAAGTTCGGCACCACGATATACGCGAGCCCGTTCGGACTCATGACGCTTTCAACGCCGGACAGAAAAGGCAGCGGGTCCGGCACGTGTTCTAAAACATTGGCCGCAACCACTAGGTCAAATTTTTCGTTACGGAACGGACTATTTTCAAAGCCACCGTGATGGAGCGGCACGTCCGGCATTTCTTTCTTCAGTTCGACGAAAGCTGTGTCGCTGAGTTCGATCCCGGCAACTTCCCATTTCGGAAACTTCAGTCGAAACTCGCGGAGAAAAAGTCCCTTGCCGCAACCAATATCTAACAAACGTCCAGATTTCGGTAATAGCTTGGATTCGTACAGATATTCCACCAATTGGCGATTGGCGCTGACAATTTGGTTGTTGGAAATTGACACGGCTTCCGCTCCAGTATTTTCAGAATGGAGCTTATACTTGCGGTAAAAGTTGAGTTCCTTGCCTCGCGGCCCTGCTAAGTTCGAGACCAACCCACATCCGAAGCAAAAGACGTTGTCCGTAATATCGTCGACGATAAGACCATCACTCGTTACGCTCCTCCCAAAGCGTGCCAACGGCTCCAAATTTCCACTGTCACAGGCGGGACATTTCCACATCGAACGTCGTTTGCCTCTAAAAACCTATTCAATCGTTCCGAAACTCGGCTGGATCGAGCGATCGAACATCGCCCGCCAATTCGTGCACAGGTTTCCAATCGAAGGTTTTGGATACCGAGGTAATATCATAGCGCGCCGTTGCATTATCAAACGCGTCCGGCGCCGTTCCGACGGCTATCGAGCCGGATTTTAACGCCTTCACGATCAGTGTTGCCAATTGCAGCATCGTCAAAGGGCGGCCAGCAGCAGCATTGTAAATGCCGCTACGATTTGAGAGCGCGCCATATGCAATCAGATCACCCAGGTCGGCCGATGCGACAAAATCTTGCTCACGCGTACCATTTCCCCAGATTTCCAAAAGCTCTCCTCGTCGTGCTTTTGCGATCATTTTTGCCAAAATCAGATTGCGCCGCAGACCGGGACCGTAGGGCGCCGACACGCGAAAAATAAGTGCCGGAGCTATTTGGGAAAATAGCAACTCACCGTCGCGTTTTGCGGCAAAATAAGGAGAACGAATTTTTATCGCCGAGTTTTCTCTTTTAAGGGAGACGTCAAAAGGGTCGTATAGTCCCGCAGTCGAAACATAAATAACCTTGGCCTCCCATTTCCGTGCGGCCGCCGCCACTTTTTGGTCGATCCGCCGAGTCAGTGCGGCGCTTGCCAACGTGTCGGGAGATTCAGCCGCATGCGGAACGGCTGCAGCCAGATGAATAATGGCACGCGGCTTTCCAACAAGCCGGTGGAGGTCGGTATCTTCGGCAGCCAAATCAGCAACGATGCAACCCGGACCGGGCTTCCGTGTAATCCCGACAACGTCATGCCGGAGCGAGACTAACTTTTGCACCACCGCCCGGCCGATCAGACCTCCGGCTCCGGTGACGAGAATAGTTTCGCTCAAAGCAGCTCTTTCCAACTCGGCGGCTTTTGCACCGGCATTTCGTGCTCGATCAGCGAACGCAAAACCGTCCCAAATCGATAAGAAAATCGCGGTTCAACCTTTTCACCCAAAACGTGCTCACGGATCAGAATATCCGGCTCGTTGTAACCCATCATCGCGCGCAGCGACGTCGTGCCGGAAAAACGCGGGTTTATCTCAAACACGCGCACTTTGCCCTCGACCACCCGGCATTGGATATTGATCGGCCCGCGCGCCCCCAGAGCTGATGCTATCTCCTCACATTGTTGCCGTATTGCCGGAAAGTCCTGAAATTCACCGTGACTTACTCCGGAAGAGACGACGAGCCACTCACCAAGGTCGTTGCGACCGGTGACGTTGCGTACCGACAACCTGATATTCAAGGCGCTGTTCATCAGCCGGCGCAACGCAATGGAGTGCAGTAGTCGTCCATTCATGTCGTGAAGGACGCCGACCGTGTACTCATCCGTATATGCTCCAACGTATTCCTGAATCAGGAACGGTTCATTCGCGGCGTCGAGATACTCCGCGAGAATTTCGAGCTGCCGTGGGGTTTGAGCGACGAATGTGTCGCGCGAACCGCCGCCACCCCGCGCCGGTTTAACGATCACCGGGTATCGCGGAATTGCATCGATCACCTCACGTCCCGAAAAGAGCGCAAACCATGGCGGTTCAAAACCATGCGCTGACAGGAAATCGGCGGTTCGCGCCTTATCCATGCAAATATCGATTACCTCGGGGGGATTTATCGGCAGAAAGATCCCGGCGGCGTCAAATCGATCGCGGCTGCGATGCAGCGCCAGGAGTTCGGGCTCGCAGCCGTGAAATACCGCTTTGACTGAATAACGTTTGGCAAGCGCGAGCAGAACCTCCACGTAGTCGGGTTCTGAAGCTTTGGGTAACAGCACCGGCTGATCCACCAACGCAAATTGCGGACACATCGGCGAAGCGTCGCCACCGACGATGAAGTAGCGATTGGCTCCGGCTGCGCGAAGCGCTTTGACGATTTGCTCGCCATGACCACCGCCACCGATCGCGCCGACCAGAACTGAGACGCCGCTAGTCGCCAATGCAATCTCCCGCCGGCGCGACATCGGCTCGTCGGCGCAGCGCAGCCAACACGTTCGGATGAACCCCTTTACACCGCGCTAAGGCCGCTTCGACGAGGGACCGAATATCAAATCTCAACATGCGCACCTCTCCACTGTCGTCGTCATGAACCGCCACGGTACCGATGCCGGCAACGTCGCGCGGCATGGCGCATGAGCCAACGTTTACGTACCGGACCTCCCCATGGGTGGTGCGGATAAAGGCGCGATGCGTATGGCCCATGAACACGGTGGTTCCACGCTCGACTTGAAAGTCATCAAGCGAAGAGTCCGGCTGGACATACTCGAATGTCGGATCCCGGGGACTACCATGGACGAGGAGTAGTGGACCTGAGCGTGTCGGAATTGCCCGAGACGCCGGCCACTGCGCGACCGCATCCCGCTGTCCTGGCGTCATTTCAGCTCGCGTATCGTCAAAACGGTAAAGCTTCTCACGCTCGGCATCGACGTTTCCCGCCAACAACATGGCTTCGTGATTACCTCGAATGGATTTGACATCACTGTGAATGAGCGCCGACAACGCAGTTACTCCGGGCAGGTAGCCGACGCAGTCGCCGAGAAAATAAATCTCACTGGCCCCTTCAGCGCGCAATAGCTTGAGCGCTTCCTGCAAAGCCTCGACATTGCCATGGACGTCCGACAAGAACCCGCGAATCATTAAGCGCCCACGCGAATCGGCCGTTCACCTTGTCCCGAACGTCTCGCCGAGGGCGTAGGCGATACGGCCTGAGTTCCAGCGAGCTAGCGCGAGCGTGTGGAAATTATCGCGCAACCGCACGCGGAGGTCCGGCTCTGTGATTGCGCGAACGACTTGTTTGGCCAATGCCACAGTATCGCCGCGCGGTACGAGCAGCGCGGTGCATTCATGCTCAAGCAGGCTTTTAACCCAGTCCGCGTTGTATCCAACGACGGGCAGACCGGCCAGACCGGCCTCACGTAGCGACGTTCCCGTAATGGTCGAAACAAATAAATCCGCCGAACGATACACTTCCGCCAAGTCTCCTGCCTGAACAAATCCAAGCCAGTCAATCGCATCGGCCACGCCCAGTTCGGCGGCTCGCGCCCGCATCGGCCTCTCTTGCGGACCTTCTCCTGCGATAACCAAACGAACGCGATAGCCCCAACCGTTCAGGTGGGCCAACGTTTCAATCAAATCCATTGTCATCTTCTCGGGATGCAGACGCCCGACGTAAAGCAATTGCGGCGGATCGCTCAGCGGTCGCGCAAAATCGGGTGCAGTCGCCAATTCGCGCAGTAGCTGTTCCGGAGGAAATTCATCGACGATACATTCAACAATTTGCAGCTTCCGCGCAGTGCGGGCATCCGAACTCAGCCACTTTATGTATTCCTCAACATGGCGTGAGGTTATGACTTTTGAAGCGGCTGCATAGCACAGATGGGTGAGAAGCCTTTCGGCCGCGATCGGAATTCCACTCAGCGACCGTCCGGTGACGCTATAGACTTCTTCGGGAATGCAGACCGGCATGAGAATGATTTTGGCATTCAAGATCAACCGCAGCAGCACCGCCGTCCACCAGGAAAATACCAAATCCGCCGTCAAAAAAGCGCCAGCGTTTACGTCACGCGCCAACCTGAAGAGTCTTATTGGCGCCAGCAGAAAATCAAAAAGACGCCTGCCAGTACTGAGCGACATCAACCGCGTGCAGCCCATCGTGACATTGTTGCAACGAGGGCCGAACAGATACGCCACGTACACATCATCGAAATAATGCTCGTAACCTCGCACGTAAGAGACGTTGCCTTTGGCGAGCATCGACGCAAGGCTGACGGGGCTAAACAGCAACAACGTCCTGCTTTGCGATTTACCTTGCCGTCCTTCGGTCGCTCCCATCTTCCGCGGCTTCTTTGACATTGTTGGGCCGACGACTTTACCGCGCATGCGCCGACTAGATCAGTCTGGCCCTTAAAGATTTCGATAAATCTGAAAGGTCGTTCTGCCTGTCGCCCCCATCAACGGTAACGTCCTCGATAAGGAGGCACCCCTCGCCACACGCGACTACAGGACAACCGCCGACGCGGGCCATGAACTGACCCGGCACGGCGCAAAACGAGCCCGGATGATTGAACACCGACGCTCGCCAGATCGTAACGCGCCGACCATTTTCCAAAAAGGCGAACGCCCCAGCGAAAGGGTGAGATGTGGCGCGGATCAATCGGTGCACGATTTCAGCAGGAGCATTCCAGTCGATCCGCCCATCTTCGGGGCGCCGTGGATAGCATCGCAAAGCGAGTGACTGCTCGTTTTGCTGAGGTATTGGCGTCACGGTCTTTCGTAATACGCCAAGGACTGCCTCTCGGAGCAATTTCGGGATGCACTGATCCAACCAATCATACACATCACCAATATACGTTTTAGCTCCAATGCAAAGACCGTCCCGCAAGACGACAGGTCCGGAATCGAGAGCATCGGGCTCCATGAAATGTACGCAGAGCCCGATGCGCGATTCGCCGTTCAGAATCGCCCAGTTTGGACAAGCGTTTCCGCGGTATCGCGGCAAATCTCCCGCATGGGCGTTTAATATGCCAAGCGAAAAATGGCCAATGAACTCACTATTTAGCACCGTGGGCCAGTTCACCGATATTGCAAGGGCACATTTGCATTCTCGGATTGCAGCGCTCAAGTCATCTGATGAGGTCGTCGAAACGTTGACAAACATGGCCCCGGTATCGCGTGCCAATTCGGCGTATTCGGCCTCGCCGCAGTTGTAAAAGCTCTCGGCACGCGCCGTTGCGACGAGCCGAATCGGAATGTCGGATTGGGCAAGGCATCGCGCGGCCTCAATACCCCAGCGAGTTCGCGCTAAAACCGCGACAGCGTTCGTACTGTGGCTCATGATACCGATGAACCGCGATCGATCGCCATCGCATCTGGCATCGCGATAGCCAACCCGGATTCCACCGCTGCGGCGACAGCCATCTCAGGTGAAGCTCCCCTTCGCCGTGCACGTATCGTAATTTCGCCGACGCGGAGGCCTGCAACATGTAGATTAATGACTGGAGAAGCAGCTACGAATCCGGTTGTTACAGTCATTCGACCGGCCGTCGCAGGCTGCGGGGGGTAGATCTCAACGCCACACCGTTCGATTTCTACAAGGTCGAGAGCGCCACAGATGTGGATAATGGCAGCCGAATCTTCCGCGAGGCGATGCGGTGGAATTGCGGACCTTCCGATGAGCAAATCTCTGCTCCGATGCTCCGCGAGAACAATAGCATCAGGCCGGCGGCGCAGAGAGTCGTACCACTCCGAAATCTGAAGCTTTCGTGCCGCCGGCTCATACCTGTGCACGGAAGCGCCAAGATCGCTTAACGTTTTTGCAATCGGCCCTCCGAACGGATCAGATGCAACGATCGCGATGTTTGATCCGAGTATTGCGAAGCGACGCTCCAAGAGCAGTTTCGCAGCGACTATCCCCAGAAATTCAAAAGTTCTGACACGTCCATGATTTTCGTTCGTGCCTACAATCGGAATAGCAAGTTCGCGGGCGGCGCCAAAGTCGACGTCATCCGAGCGCGCCTCCCAGGGTTCCCACATGAGAGCCACCACAGCGTCGGAGGAGAGTTGCGACAGCAAACACCGATCAATCGGGCGAACAAATCCCAAATTGGTAACGAGGTCGACCGAGCCATTGGGAATTTCGGGCCGCCCAACCTGGATTGTTAGCCGTTCGTCGAGTTCCAACGTCTTCGCCCATTCGAACATGGCGTTGGCGATCTCGTCAGCCTGGCCGTATGGCGAATCGCGGGTGACCGCAATCACCTTCTGGGCACGCGCCATGAGCGCTGCCATCGCGGTGACAGCGAAGGGTCCGCTCGCAGCCTCTGTAAGAACACGAATTCCGGAAAGATCGAGATCGAAATCGGAAATGGCAGCCAGGATTGCCCGGTCAATCCTTTTACGCTCACCGCCTACAGGCAACAGCGACACGCCGCGCTCGCACAACCGTTCACTTCCCGCATCAGATAGTCAGATATGCTCACGTCTCAATATTCCGATGCCCATGCGCCGCATTGGGCGCTGCAGCAATTGCTTCTTCATGCGTCGGCACGTCATCGCGATTGACCGTATGTCGAGCGACGGTGAATCCGGGCTTTTTGGCATGCTGAAGCTGCGGCAAGCCGTAACCGGAACATAATTTGCAGATCGACACCTCGCCTTGCCTGGTCAGGATGCGGCGACGAAAATCGGAGGCGGCTTCGCCGTTGAATACCGAGCGCAGTCCGCTTTCGAACACGTTGCCGAGGATGAACTGCCCCTGCGGGTCGCGGCAGCACGGCACCGCGCTGCCGTCCCAATTAAGCTGGATGGAGTTCCAAATCCATACGCACTCGTTGTCAGGAACGTGCTTGGGTTTGAGAATCCCACGCGCGAAAGCTTGCTCGTCGTAGAACCAGTATTTTTTGTTTTTCGGCAAATAAGCATGCGCCTCCAGCATATTGCGCGCGCACGGATCGATGATGTTTGCGGAATCGACACCGAGGTCTTTTGCCCATTTCAAAAATTCATCCACCTGGTGCTCATTGTGCCGCATCACAATAAAACCGACCTCGATCTGCACGTTTGAATCAGGGTGTTTCTTGCGTTGGGCGACGAGTTCTTCGAGATTCTTCATCGCCTTATCGAGCCGCGTGCGCACGCGATAACGCTGGTGAGTCTCGTTATCCATGCCTCCAAGCTGAAAGCTGATCTTGTTGATGTCCGAATAGATGACGCCTTCGGCGTCAACGAAATCACCGTTCGTACAGGTTTCGACAAAAATCCCCTTCTGGCGCGCGTAGCGGATCATGTCGTAAGACGAGCGATGCATGAACGGCTCACCCATGAAATAATAAAGCAGCGTGGCCGTGGTGGGCGCGACCTCGTCAATAAATTCCTTATAAAGTTCTTCATCGAGAAAGCCCGGCTTGCGCCGCATCGAACCGTTGCCGGTCTCGCAGACCGGGCAACGCGCATTGCAAGCGTTGGTCGGCTCGATTGAAATGTGCACAGGTGACATAAGAGGTCCGGCCTGGCGCATCTGCGCCATCGTCGAGTTCCAAAGAAGCGATTGCCAACCCTTTGGCCGCTTGCGGACCAGATCGCCTAGCAGTTTTACCTTGCGAGCTAACATGATCGGGATCTTATCGTCTCAACCTTCGCCGAAATTCAAGACACGATGGCGGAACGCCGGCGTTCCACGGCGTTGCTGGTCGACACAGTGACGGTGGAACCCATAAACAGATCGAGCCATGTCTCGAGATTGAGCAGCGACCAGACCAGCAGGCGGCGGTTCGCCCTACCTTCCAGATGGTCCAGTACCAAGGCCTGGGTAGCGGTACGATCCAGATAATTCCAGATTCGGGCATCGTTCCGAAGCAAGATTCGCCTCACGTAATCGATTGATTCACCACGAAACCAGCTCGCGTCTGGCGCCGAGAAGCCCTTCTTGATACCGTCGGCGATGTCGGCGGGAACGTAACGTTTCATAACAGTGCGCAATATCAACTTGCCATCGCGAGTTTTTTCAAAATAACGCGCGAGTTTTCCCCCGGGTTCATTTTCGTCAAGTCGCATGACCTCGTTGAGCCGGCCAAGTTTATGGCGCACCGGCATATGCATGGCCAGATCGACGAGGTCATTATCGAGGAATGGCACACGCGATTCGAGCGAATGCGCCATCGATAATTTGTCTTCAACCACCAACAGGCCATGCAAGAAAGTCTTGGCCTCGAAATAAAGCGAATGATTGACGTAGTCTTCGGGCTTAGACACCCGTGAGGCATGGTCGCGAAACACCGAGCGGAAAATATCGCGCGCGTCGACGCGCTTGACGTCATTCCAGATCGGCGCCAGCACGCGCTGATAGTCACCGTTGGCAAGCAGCCGCTGCCAAAAGCCAAAATACTTGTCGGTGTAATCGTCAAAATCGCTGTTAACGACCGCGCGATAATAGCGCCAAGGATAGCCGGCGAACAACTCGTCACCTCCGGCGCCGGAAAGCACGACCTTGCCGAAGCGCGAGGCAAGTTTGGCCGCGTAAAAGTTTGGATAGCTTTGGCCGACGCGCGGCTCCTCCAAGTGCCAGACGACCTTGGCCAACGAGCGCTCCATGTCGCCGGATTTGAGCACCATTTCGTAGTGCTCAGTGCCAAACAAATAACTCATTCGCTCGGCCTGGGGCCTTTCGTCAAAGCCAAGTTCCAGGCCGGACGCCGATGTCATGTCGAACCCGACAGTGAATGAACACAGATTGGCAATTTGACGGGCCGCGACCGCCGTGATCGCACCGGTATCCATGCCGCCAGACAAATAAGAGCCGAGCGGCACATCGGACACCAACTGCCGCGATACCGCCTCAACGAAGCGGCGATCGAGCTCCTCGACCAGGTCGGCTGGTGAAGACTCATCCGCATCGCGGAAATCGAAGTCCCAATATTGCCCGCGCGACGGCTCGCGTCCCGGCTGCGCTTCGAGCCAGGTGCCAGCTGGCAAAATGCGAATACCCGAAAACAAGGTCCGATCAGAAAAGAAGTTCTGGAATTGCAGATATTCCGCCAACCCTTCGAGATCGAGGTTTGCCCGCAACGCACCGTGCGCTAAAATCCCCTTGGCCTCGGAAGCGAAGAGCAACGACTTGCCGTCGACGCAATAATAGAGCGGCTTCACGCCGAACCGGTCGCGAGCCAACAACAGACGCTGCTCGGTGCGGTCCCAAAGGGCAAAGGCGAACATGCCATTGAGGCGCAACAGAGCCGACTTGCCCCATTGCACCAGCGCGTACAGCATGACTTCGGTGTCGGAAGCCGATCGAAAGCGCCAGCCTGCGCCTTCCAATTCTACGCGCAAGGCGCGATAGTTATAAAGTTCGCCGTTATAGATCAGCAGATAGCGCCCATCCGGCGTCGCCATGGGTTGATGGGCGGCGCTCGATAGATCGATGATCGAAAGCCGGCGATGACCGAGCGCGCATGGCCCCTCCGCAAAATGGCCTTCGTCATCCGGCCCGCGATAAATCATCGCGTCGGTCATGGCTTCAACAAGCTGCATCGACGCTGGAGCCTGATCGAGGTTAAGGATGCCCGCGATACCGCACATTGGCGTTTTGATGGTTGCTTAAGACGGCCAGCTGGGATGCTTCATCAGAAAAATCGACAAGCCATGCGCGAGCAAATCGTCGACTGCAGCGTCGTCGGCAAGCGCCACAGGCGGATCCGCGTAAACCTCTACCCAAGCGCCATCGCGTCCTTGAACCAGATAGTGCAAGCCGGCTGTCAGCATCCCGTCTGGCCGCATTGCCGTTGCGGGATGAAGCTCGATTGAGATGGGTTGCGTATGCTCCCACGGCTGCTTCATCACCCGTGCAATTTTGAGCTGCAGATCATCGAGGAGCGTATTCACAATTTCCTCGCAATGATCGAGATGCCGGCGTCCTCCACGCATTCGTGCTCGATAGCGAGACCAAACTCCGCGCACCAGCTGCGCACATCTTCCGGGCTTTGTCGGTGCGCATTCTTCGGCGCAAACCAGTCAAAATTCACATGATTCATTTCGTCGATGGTCATTTCCGGCCGATAGAATGCCTTCAAGATATTCCAGTAGAAGAACCGCTGCAGATCAATGCGGCCGGCGGGAATATCGAGAAGTTCGATGCGCTCGGGCACGTCGATTTCAATTTTGAGTTCACCCAAAGCCTTGCCGAGCTTGCTGATCGGCAGAACTGCTTCCCATCCTTGCGACGGTGACATCGTCTGAAGCTTTTTGCGGATAAAATCATCGGTAAATTCGCGGATTGGCCCCTTTAGCCGATAGACATAAAACAGAATACGCCCGCCCTGTTTGAGATATCGCACCACCGCGGCAAGCGCCGCGCGCGTGTCATCGGTGTGATGCAATACTCCCTCTGAAAAAATGAGATCGACCGAATTCTCCGGAAGCGGCAACTGATTGAGGTCGGCTTGGATGAAAGCGGCCGAGAGACCGCGTTCTTCGAAACGCTTTTTGGCGACATCGATTGCGGATGACACGTCGACACCGAGATAGCGGACACGGTCGAGCACAGGCTCGAACAACGCCAAGCCCGACATCGCCGCTCCACAGCCGGCATCGAGCAGAATGGGGTTTTCGCTACTCTCGAATAACCAGCTTGCGGTAGCAACATCGCCGTACTTCTCGTTCAACCACTGTCGCATGTATTTGCTGGGGCCGCCTTCAAATGCCTCGCGCCGGCCCCACTTGAAGGCGAATGTGTCACAGGTTTGGTGTTGTGCAGCGGACAAATATTCTTGCGCACGAAGGACGCCGTCGCGCATTGTCAGAGCTTGCCCCCTCATTTCGAAGGATACTCCTTCGCCGGGAAGCGCTATCCCCAACAAAGCAGCCAACCAACCGACAGCCGCAGAGTCAGGCGCGGTACGCAATGTCTTTGATGCAATCGACGACATAGTGGTAGTCATCCTCACTCATCAGATTGTGGAGTGGTATCGCCATCGTGTTGCGCTCGCAGTCCCGTGCGGCGGGCAGGTCGTCTGCCGCATAACCGAAACGCCGCTGATAATAGCTTAGCGCATGAACGGCGTGCGTGCCGGGCCGCGTCGCCACGCCATGTCGATGCAGCTCGGCCATAATTTCGTTGCGAGAAAGCGGCGCCGCCGGTTGCGGCTCAACGTAGGTTACATACGCCTGCCACGCATGCTGCCCGTCGTTCGGCATGATCGGTTGTCGCAACCACGTGATATCGGATAAAGCGTCGCGATAAAATCGTGCCCAGCGTTCGCGCTCGCCGATAAAGGTATCGAGCTTGCCAAGCTGGACTAGGCCAACGGCGGCCTGCACGTCGGTCATGCGGTAGTTAAATCCAAGTTCGTCGAAATCAGCGAGTAGATAAGGCTGCGAACCTATATGGCGCTGCTCCTCGGAGATCGATGCGCCGTGATTGCGCATCACATCGGCACGCGCGGCAAGATCTGCGTCATTCGTCACCAGCATGCCGCCTTCACCCGTAGTGATTGATTTGCGCGGATGAAAGGAAAAACACGCAATGTCTCCAAGCGTGCCCGCCGAAACGCCGCCGTATGACGCGCCGGCAGCACAGGCCGCGTCTTCAACAATTTTCACACCGCTCGGCAATACAGCCCGCAGCGCACCAATTTCGGCGCATAGGCCAAACAAATGCACAGGGATGACGGCTTTGGTGCGCGGCGTGAGTTTGGCGGCAACGGATGCGGGGTCGATATTATTCGTGCGACGATCAACATCACAGAGTACCGGCGTCGCCCCGCAATAAAGCACGGCGTTCGCCGTTGCGACCCAGGTAAAGGATGGCACGATGACTTCGTCGCCTGGCCCAATACCGAGCGCTGCAAGAGCGAGATGCAATGCGGTCGTGCAGCTCGTCGTCGCCAGCGCATGCTTGACTTGATGCCGTTCCGCAAATGCCCGCTCGAAGGCGGCGACCTTCGGGCCCTGCGTGAGCCAGCCGGAGAGAAGCGGCTCGCGCATGGCTTGCCACTCTTCTTCGCCAACCGAAGGCCGCGCAATTTGCACCTGCCTAATTGCTTTTTTATCCATCACGGATCGGCGTTGATCGGTAACCGCGCTCAAAAGGCGGCTTTTGCCCGACGCTGCTCAACATCCTGCTTGTGCGTCTCGCGCCACGCAATCAATCGCCGCAAACCGTCGTCGAGCGCGATTGCAGCGTCGAAGCCAAGCTCGGCCTTCGCCTTCGCGGGCGAGCCGATACGGTTGCGAACAAGCGTCGCCTGGCTGCGCGGCGCGCAATTGATCGGCTGATTAGATCCGGTCAGGGCTAATAGTTTTTCTGCAATTTCCTTAAGTGAGGTTCGCTTGCCGGTGCCAACATTGTAGAACCGATCAACGGCGCCGGCTTTGAGTGCGCAAAGATTGGCGAGCGCGCAGTCCTCGACCGCCACGAAATCGAATGCTTCGGAGCCATCGCCGTAAATGGTCGGGCCCTCGCCCCGATCGATGGCGTCGAGCATCTTCATGATCACGGCGATGTAGGCGCCACGATAATCCTGGCGGGGGCCGTAGACGTTCATGTAACGCAACCCGACATAGTTGAGCCCATAGCGGTGATGAAATGCGCGCAGCATTGCTTCCCCACAAATCTTGGTCGCGCCATAAAAATTCTTGTTGTTGAAGGGGTGGTCCTCGGTCATCGGCTCTTCGACCGCATCACCGTAGACCGACGCCGAAGATGAGTAGACGAGCCTCTCCACGCCGTGCGAGACGCAAGCCTCCATGACATTGAATGTGCCGCGCACATTCACATCAAACGCAGCGCGCGGATAATCGTGACATTGCAGGAGCCACAAAGCCGCAAAGTGGAGCACGCCGTGGGCGCCCTTAAGGGCGGCATGCAGAATATCGGTTTGGGTGATGTCGCCGCCCGCTTCAAAAATCCTGACGCGCGGGTCTTTCAAAGCGGTGGCGAGATTTTCATGCGTGCCACGCACGAAATTGTCGTAGACGACGATTTCGCCGACGTCCTCGCGGACCAGAAGATCGACACAATGACTGCCAATCAGCCCGGCACCGCCGACCACCACGAATTTCTTGCCGCGAATATCCATTAATCTACCGCTACGAGTTTGCTGGGTGTGATTTCGCGATAACGCCGCTTGGTCGCCGGGCAAACCAGGTCCTCGCCAAGCTGCAGCCCGTGCCGGCTCATCCAGCCAGTGCGCCGCGCGGGCACGCCTATCATAAGTGCAAAGTCCGGCACATCCTTTGTCACCACTGCTCCCGCCCCGATGAAGGCATAACTGCCAATCGTATGGCCGCAGACGATGGTGGCGTTGGCACCGATGGTGGCGCCGCGCTTGACGAGCGTCGGGCGAAACTCACTCTTGCGCGAAATCGCCGAGCGTGGGTTGGCAACGTTGGTGAAGACGCAGCTTGGGCCGCAAAAGACGTCATCCTCGAGCGTCACGCCTTCGTAAAGGCTGACATTATTCTGAATCTTGCAATTGTTGCCGACACTCACGCGCGGTCCGATCACCACGTTCTGGCCGATCGAGCAGTCGCGACCGATCGTGACCTCGCCGAGGATGTGGCAGAAATGCCAAATATTAGTACCTTCACCAATTTGCACCGGTTCATCGACATACGAACTTTCGTGAATTCGGACGTTCGGGAAGCGCGCGACCGCCGGCATCGCACCACTCATGGCAGGTGCCGCGCGACAAGCGGATGGCGCTCGCCGCGATTAAGCTCGATCGGAGCGTTGCGGAAGGTCGAAACGATGTCGATGGAGGGTCGCACGTCGGCGAGCGTGAACCCACGCCCAGCGACGATTTCCTCGTAGCTTCGCGTATGCAAGTCAGTGAATCCGTCGGAAAATTCCAGCTCTTCTTCATCAATAGTGATCGAACGATGGGTCGTCTTGTCGCGCGAAACGCCGGCAGGCAGATCGTTGCGATCCACCGAAAGAAACCAGCGGATCGATGCGCGCCCGCACACCAGATACCCGGCTGCGCGCGAAGCGTCGCGCAGATGCGCTACATTCACGACGGGCTGACCGAAGATGTATGCAAGCATGTCGAAGAAGTGGACGCCGATATTGGTCGCCACGCCACCGGACTTGGCGTCGTCCCCCTTCCAGGAGGCGTGATACCAGCGCCCGCGGCCGGTAATGTAACTCAAATCGATGGGGAATTCGTTTCGCGAATCGGCCGCGATTTTTTCTTTCAACGCCTTGATGGCCGGGTGCAAGCGGAGCTGGAGAATAGTTGAAACCTTGCGGCCGGTGCGTTCCTGGATTTCCTCAAGGCCATCGAGATTCCAAGGGTTGAGAACGAGCGGCTTCTCGCAAATAGCATCCGCATTCGAACGCATGGCAAAGCGACAATGCGCGTCGTGCAGATAATTCGGCGAGCAAACCGAAACGTAATCGATCTTCTCGCCGCGGCGGCTCATCTTATCGACGTGGCGGTCAAAACGCTCGAATTCGGTAAAGAAATGGGCGTCGGGGAAAGAGCTGTCGATAATGCCGACCGAGTCGTTCGGATCGAACGCCACTTTCAGATCACCGCCGATGGCCTTGATCGCCTTCATGTGCCGCGGCGCGACGTAACCAGCGGCGCCGATTAACGCAAAGCTCGCCACTCGTTGCCTCTCTTGTCCATGCGAAACGCTTCCACCCTCACAAATGCTACCGCACTCCGGGTGAACGCACTCCACCCGAAAAGAAACCCAAGCCGGCTCGATCTACGCGCCCGTCAGGCTGCCGCCACCGAGTCCGCGTCGAGCAACACACGAACCTTCCGCCCGAGCAAATCGAGGAGCACGGATACGCGCTCGATATCCTTCATGCCCTCAAACAGCCCGATACAATCCGCGAAGGCGCCATCCAGGAGGCGTACCTTTTCCCCGGCCGCAAAAAGCGGTTGCGGGGGAAGCCAAACAAGCCCCTCACCGTCCTCGCGTCCGCGCAGCGCTGCAATCACGCTGTCCGGAACCGGGGCGGGTTCTTGACCATTGCAGACGAGATGGCTGACACCGACCGTCGAGCTGATGCAACGCCAGCGTTGTATCTGCCGGTCTATCGCAACAAAAAGATAACAGGGGAACAGCGCCGCGCGGACTACCTCGACACGCCGGGCATGACGACGCTTCTTGAGGTAACGCGGCAGATACGTCTCAAAACCCTGGCGACCAAGATGCGCGCACGCCTTGTTTTCGGCATGCGGCTGTGTCCGCACCACATGCCAGCGATAGCTCTCCATCGCGCTCATGCCGTGCCCTCGCCGTTACCGGTTGCCCGCTTGAGCAGTTTTGGAACAAGGACGCGTTCAGCGCCGAACCGCGCGACGGCCGCCTGAATTGTCCCTTGCGTCGAGCCAAGGTTCGTGACGATCAAGCCGTCGACCCGGTGCGCAACCGCGTCGTAGTCTCGAACGACCGGAATCCCGGCGAAATGATCGAGCGCGGTTTTCGCGTCGACGATCGCCACGATCTCTATGTCCGTTTCGCGCGCACAGATCGTGGCTATTTCGGCAATATCCGAAACGCCGTCCAGCGCGACGCGGCCGATGCCGCGCGCGCGCGCGGTTTCGAACATACTCAAACAATCGAGCTTGGCCCGACGGAAGAATTGGAACGAATAGCTGAGATATTCCAGCGAAAGTCGCGATTTTTCGACGAACCCCCGAGGCGTCAAATAGTAAGCGTAGCGCCGCGCTGGCGCCTGCGTGACCTTAACCAGCCCCTTTTGAATGCAGCGATTGAGGTAAGCGTTCACGAGACCGACGGCGACGCCGAGTTCAGCCGCCAAACGACGTTGCGACGTTGCACCGTCCAGGTCGACCGACTCGAGCAGACCCAGCACCACACGTTCGTCCTCGCCACGCTTGGCCGATGTCGCCACGCCGCCCTCCGCTACCTTGGTCTCTAGCGTGTTCACATTCTGAACGTCAAGGCCAACGTTCAGAATGTGAACGCGGCACCAAAATGATGCCAGACCTCCTAAAATATTGGTTTTATTGATAAATACGCGCCAGTAAATCGAGTGTCTTGTGTACCGAAGCCCACAGCTATTGCGACCCGCCACGCCCAAGCCTAAAGCTCACACGCACTTAGGGGCATGGGGACAAAGTTGCGGAAAATTGCTGTTATCGGGCTGGGTTACGTCGGCCTCCCTGTAGCGGTGGCTTTCGGTAAGGCCGGCGTCCCGGTCATCGGCTTCGACATTAATTCCGAGCGCGTGCGCGCGCTCCAGTCTGGGACCGACGCGACGTGTGAGGTCGATCCGGACGACCTCAATCGCACGACGCTCACGTTCACCTCCGACCCGGCACCCCTCAAAGCTGCCGACTTCTTCATCGTCACCGTGCCGACCCCAATTGACGATGCGCACCGGCCGGACATCACCGCACTATTAAAGGCCTCAGCCACAGTCGGCCGCGCCTTGAAGGCGGGTGACATCGTTGTCTATGAATCCACCGTCTATCCCGGCGCCACCGAAGAAGATTGTGTTCCGGTTCTCGAGCGCGAATCCGGGCTGCGCGTCGGGACCGACTTTAGCGTCGGCTACTCGCCCGAGCGCATTAATCCGGGCGACCGTAACCATCGCTTCGAGACAATCAAAAAAGTGGTGTCCGCACAAAACCAAGATGCTCTCGATATAGTCGCCGCAGTCTACGGGGCGGTGGTAACGGCCGGCATCCACAAGGCCCCATCAATCAAGGTCGCCGAAGCGGCCAAGGTGCTGGAAAACACGCAGCGCGATCTCAATATCGCGCTAATGAATGAGCTGTCGTCGATTTGCCACTTATTGAATATCGACACCATGGATGTACTGACCGCCGCGCAAACCAAATGGAATTTTCTGTCGTTTACGCCCGGCCTGGTCGGCGGTCACTGCATCGGCGTCGACCCTCACTACCTGACGCACCGAGCGGAAAGAGCCGGGTATCATCCAGAGGTGATACTCGCGGGCCGTCGGATTAACGACGGTGTCGGGCAGCGCGTGGCGCGCGAATGCATCCGCCGTCTTACCCGCAATGGCTCCGGTTCGAGACTGGTCACTGTGCTCGGCCTGACATTCAAGGAGAATGTTCCCGATATCCGCAATTCGCGGGTCGTCGACATCGTCAACGAACTCAATTCGTTTGGCGCGTCCGTGCAGGTGCATGACCCGCTTGCCTCGCCGGTTGACGCCGCCCACGAATACGGCATCAAGCTTGTGAACATCGACCAGTTGCAACCCGCAGAAGCCGTGATCGTCGCGGTGCCCCACCAAACTTACTTGCAGCCGGGATGGTCGTTGATTGTATCGCTTCTGAAAAACGCCCGCGGCGTTGTTATGGATGTGAAGTCGCGACTCGATCGGACAAAGGTGCCCCCCAACGTCGAACTGTGGCGGTTGTGAAGGCGGCTTTTGAATCCACGGGCGGCCAAAGATGCCTGGTAGAAGGGTGCCTCCTTGCCTGACGGCAAAGCCAATTCGGCAAATGGCGATCTGCGCCCAGAAGGATCGCCGCCGCGGCTGCTCTACGTCGTTTCCGAGGACTGGTATTTTCTCTCGCACCGGCTGCCGATGGCGCGCGCGGCCCGCGATGCGGGCTTCGAGGTGCATGTCGCGACCAACGTCCGGGATGGCGCTGCGACGTCGAGGTATAGCGATTTATCGTGCGGGATGCGGCATAAGGCTCACGTGGAGATTTAAGATACCGGGCATTGCCAGCTTTGCCGAAGCTAACTTCTGCGGCTGTTGACCGGGCTCACTGACCTTTGGTTTCAGAGCGAAAAAGAACGGCTGGACCAGTCAGGCTATTGCCGTAGACCTAATTAGTGACTCGGCGGCATAGACCGACGCGGGGTTCGAAAGCGAGTTGCAAAATCCACACGAACGATCAAAAAAATGGCTGACAGATTCTTGAGCATAGAAGTCTGATGGCATTTTTAAACGCCTTCAACATTTACAGGAAATAGTCGCTTTGACGCGCACACTCACCGTCGCGTCGCTAGCCCGCCTCGCGTCAACGAAGAAATTCCTCGGCGCGATCGTCTCAATCAGTTTGACGATCGCGGTTTTTTATCTTGTTCTTTCAAAAGTCGACGTTTCAACGCTTTCAAGTCTCATTGCCGCGTTTCCCGCCGAGCGGTTGTTGACGGTCTCCGGGTTTCTCCTCATCGGCGCGGCGTTGTCAGCTTGGCGCCTGCAGCTGATCGCCAAGGATCTTGGTTATAGGCTCACTGCCCTCGACGCCATCGCAACGCTCGGATGGAGTCAGATTGTCGGCAGCCTCTTTTTCCAGATTTTAGGGCAACTGGCCGCGCGTGGGGCGCTGTTGGCGCGCCGTGGCATGCCGGTAGCCGCCACCGTGACCCTGACCGTGTATGAGCGTGCCGCCGCGGCCGCGGTTTCATTGCTCTTAGCCATCGGCGGCGGGTGGTACGTCTTCGGACGCATCACGCTCGACATACAGCAAGGCGGTTTGTCGTTTCTGAAAATCATTGCCGGATTACTAATCGCTACCACAGCGGGAGCCTGGCTTGCTTGGGGCGCGAAAGCCCTTTCCGCAGGCCGCCGGACGTTAAATATCGAAGCGGCGCGATCGATTGCACGCAACGTGGTCGTGAGTTTTTTCATTCAATCCGCGACCATGGCGGCATATGTCGTGGCGGCGAATACTGTTGCGCCGACCGTTGCGCTCACCGACCTCGGAGCGGCCTCCGCGGTCGTCATGCTGGCGGCTAGCCTGCCGATCAGCCTGGCCGGCTGGGGTATTCGCGAACTAAGCGCAGTATTTGCGCTCGGCGCGATCGGCGTGTCCCCACAGGGCGCTCTGACCGTCGCCTTACTTATCGGCGTCATCTCTTTGCTGGTAGTCGGACTTTTTGCGACCGCGTCCTTCCGGAAGCAGTCGGCAACCGCGGCAGTCACCCCGGTCGCGGTCAAAGCCGCCACTGACTATGGGCTGCTCCTCGCCTCGTCAGTCCCGCTACTCGCCGCAACAGCGGTGTATTTCCAGCTCTACATTCCGGTCGGCCAGGGCCGTCTGAGCGTGAATTTGGCGGATCCTCTGGCAGTTCTCGGCGGAGCATTGTTCGTGATCGGTTGCGTCACGCAGCGACGTTGGCCGCAATGGCGACTTTCACACCTTAACCTACACATCATACTCGTGACGCTTGCGCTGGCAGCCGGCCTCCTGTACGGCGCCGCCTCTTTCGGTTGGACCGCGTGGGCGGTCACCAACCGCTTTCTTGGCTGGTTCATTCTGCTCGGCTATGGCGCAACCGGCGCCCTTCTCGTGCGTGCCGATCGACGCGAAGGATTGCGACTGATTTTGCGAACATTTGCAGCGGTTGCGGCTTCCATTGTCGTAATCGAAATGTTCCTGGTGATTCTGGCTCAACTTGGCATCGACATTCCCCGCGACGTGCTATTGCCGCGAATCGCCGGCTTCTCGCAAAACCCCAATGGGTTTTCGTTCCAACTTGTTCTTGCATTATGTGCCATATTTGTCGCCGACTTTCCCGAACGAACCGCCGTCGTGCTCTTGACCGCATGTTTTGTCGGCTTGTGGTTTGCGGCCTCGCGGTCGCTGATTCTGGCTTTGCCTGCAGTCTTCGGTCTTGCCCTTTACACACGTGTGTTACCGGTGCGGCGCATCGCAGTTTCGTTCATGCTCTTTGCCGGCGTGTTGACAGCGATAGCGCTGTTGCCGGCGCTGGTGGGCAAACCAATTTTCGGTAATATTTTCCAACAGTTCTCTGAAGTCGCGAGCAAATCATCTGACTCTGAAAGAATGGCGAGCCTTCTCGGCGGCCTGCATCTGTTCCTTTCGCATCCGATTTTCGGCGCGGGACTCGGCGCTTTCATGGAGCAGCATCTGCGGGAGTTCGGAACTCCGCTCGTCATCCACTCCACACCGCTGTGGCTTCTGGCTGAATTCGGCATCGTCGGCTTCCTCGTATTCCTCGCTCCGGCAGTTCGGATATTTCTCGCCGAAATCGTCCGCGCCCGGCACGGGGATCTCGCGGCGCCAATTCCGGTTCTGTTGCTTGCCGTCCTCGGAACAATGGGACAGGTTCACGAGCTGCTTTACCAGCGCGGTTTCTGGTTGCTCATTGGAGCTGCGTTGGCATGCACGTCCGTCGTCCTCAAAGCGAACCCACCGGCCAGCACATGACCCGCAATACGGGCATGGAGCTTCACCGACACTTGGCTTACGCACCTCGCAGCGGCGCTGGCAGCCGTTTATAAGTCTGGTGCAGGCACGGGGTTTTTCTTGGCTCATCGCGGTTCGAAAACGATGAATGTGAAGGTGCACGCGGACTGCGCCGCGACCGCCATGCCCCGGCTGCTCTACGTCGTTTCCGAGGACTGGTATTTTCTCTCGCACCGGCTGCCGATGGCGCGCGCGGCCCGCGACGCGGGCTTCGAGGTGCATGTCGCGACCAACGTCCGCGATGGCGCGGCAGCGATCGAAGCCGAGCGATTCATTCTGCATCCGATACCGTTCGCCCGTGGGCGGCTGTCGCCGCGCGCTTCGCTCGCCACCATCATGGCGCTCCGCCGTACCCATCGGCTGGTCGCACCTGCGGTGACGCATCATGTGTCATTGCAGCCGTCGCTCCTTGGCCTGATCGCCGCGCTCGGCCGGCCGACCGCTTACGTCAACGCGCTCACCGGACTCGGTTACACATTCACTTCGACGAGTTTGCAGGCCAGGGCGATACGGCTCGTCATGAGCGCGGTGCTCCGTCCTCTGATCGATCGCGAGAGGGTCATCAATCTCGTACAAAACGGCGATGACCGCTCGGCTTTGATGGCGCTTGGCGTTTCATCGGCCCGGATTGCGCTTATTCCCGGCTCTGGCGTCGACGTCCGCCGGCTCAAACCGCTGCCCGAACCGGACGGCCCACCGACCATCGGTTTCGTCGGCCGGCTGCTTGACGATAAAGGGATCGGGACGCTCGTCGAAGCGCAGAAAATCCTGCGCACGCGCGGATTGCCTTCGCAGCTGTTGATCGCCGGCACGCCCGATCCGGCCAATCCGGCGTCGGTGACGCAGACCGAGGCGGTCTCCTGGAACAGTGAGGCCGGCGTAACCTGGCTCGGGCACGTCGACGACATCGCTGGACTATGGACGCGGGCGCACATTGCCGTGCTGCCGTCCCGCCGCGAGGGGCTGCCGTTGTCGCTCCTCGAAGCCGCCGCGTGCGGTCGTGCGATGGTCGCGACCGACGTTCCCGGTTGCCGTGAGGTCGTCGTCGATGGCGAAACCGGGCTGTTGGTCCCGGTCGACGAACCGAATGCGCTGGCGGATGCGATCCAGCGACTTCTGGAAGATCCGCAACTGCGCGCCCGCTACGCAGCCGCAGCGCGCCAGCGCGCCGTCGAGCGATTCTCGGCCGATCGGGTCGGGTTCGAGATCGTGGCGCTCTATCGCCGGCTGCTGGATCAGTTCTTTGCCGCGCGCCACCCGGCAGGCGGCTTATAACCTATAAGCTATAATAATCATCCGGGATGATTCATCAGCTGACCGAAATGGGGTGGGTGGAGAGCGCGGCGACGATCGCTGCCGCCGCCATTTTGTGTGCGCTGCTGATCGTGATCCTCCGCCCGCTGCTACAACGCTATGCGCTCGCGAAGCCGAATGCGCGCTCGTCGCACACGACGCCGACCCCACAAGGGGGCGGCATTGCCGTCATCGCGGCGACCATCGCCACGACCTGCATTGCTCTTTATCTTTCGGCTGGCACGCCGGAGCCGGCGGGACGGCTGCTTGCGCTGTTTGCTGCCACCGTTTTCATGGCGCTCCTGGGCGTTGCCGACGACATCCGTTCCGTCGCGGTGATGCCGCGGCTCCTGTTCCAGGCGTTGGCCGTCGCGGTGGTGATCTACGTCCTGCCCGCCGACATGCGTGTCGTGCCGTCGCTGCCCTGGTGGATCGAGCGCGCGCTTCTCGTGATCGGCGGCTTATGGTTCGTCAACCTCGTGAATTTCATGGATGGCCTCGACTGGATGACCGTAGCCGAGGTCGTCCCCATGACCGTCACGCTCGCCCTGATCGGGGCTTTTGGTGTTCTACCGCGGCAAGACGCCATCATCGCATCATCGCTGTGCGGCGCCATGATCGGTTTTGCCTATTTCAACCGGCCGGTCGCCAGGCTTTTTCTCGGTGACGTCGGCAGCCTGCCGATCGGCTTATTGCTCGGCTGGCTGTTGTTGCTGCTCGCCGCGAACGGACATCTGGCGGCCGCCCTCCTGATGCCGCTCTACTATCTCGCCGATGCGACCATGACCCTGCTGCGCCGTCTTTCTCGCGGCGAACCGGTGTGGCACGCGCACCGCACCCATTTTTATCAGCTTGCCACCGACCGCGGCTTTAGTGTCGCCGGCGTGGTTGCGCGGGTGTTTGCCGTCAATGTCGCTCTGTGCGCGCTGGCGCTTCTGATCGTGATCTGGCCGAGTCGAACCGTCGAATTTGCGGCGCTGGCCGGCGGCACTTTGTTGGTCGCGTGTGAGCTTTTTGCGTTTACGCGCGGGCGGAGATAAAGGCCCACTCGGATCGAACGGGGCCAGACGCGCGTTCAGGCGGCCGCGCCCTCGAAGTCCGGCACCGCGTCGCGCAATACGCGAAAAATCGCCGCGCGTTCATCGCGCGCAAGACCTTGCTCAAGCAGCGCAAGCCAGCCTCGCATCGCCTCCAGGGATGGCTGCGCCGGACGGGCGGCGACCACGCCTTCGATCCCGATATCCGCGGTCGGTTCGCTGCGGGCGAACAACACCTCCTGCATGCGCTCGCCCGGACGCGCCCCGGTAAACACGACATCGACATCGCGGCCGGGCTCGAGCCCGGCGAGCCGGATCATCCGCTCGGCAAGATCGACGATCTTCACCGGCTGACCCATATTGAGAACGTAGACGGCGACATCCGAGCGCTCGCGCGCGAGCGCATGGCTCGCCGCGGTGACAACGAGATCGCAGGCTTCACGGATCGTCATGAAGTAGCGCACCATGTCTGGATGCGTCACCGTCACCGGCCCGCCCGCATCGATTTGCGCTTTGAATTTCGGAACCACCGAGCCATTCGAGGCGAGTACGTTGCCAAAGCGCACCGCGATCAGCCGCATCGGCTGCCGCGCGCCATGCGGGCGGTGGGCAAGTTCTGCGTCGAGGGCCTGGCAATACATCTCAGCGAAGCGCTTGGTCGCCCCCAGCACCGATACCGGCTCGATCGCCTTGTCGGTTGAAATCATCACCATCGCCTCGGCACCGGCCGCCGCCGCCGCATCGGCGACATTGACCGAGCCGAAAACATTGGTTTTGACGCCTTCTTCCCAATTCTGTTCGAGCAGCGGCACGTGCTTGAGCGCGGCGGCGTGGAACACGATGTCCGGCTTAAAGTCGGTCATGAGACGCAGCAGCCGCGCGCGATCGCGGACATCGGCGATACGCCCGACGATTGCCGTTCGCATTTTTTTGGTGGCGAGCGTTTCCATGACAGCGTGCAGCGCCGGTTCGGAATTTTCGATGATCAGCATCCGCTCCGCACCGAACGTGATGACGCGATCGCAAATCTCCGCCCCAATCGAACCGCCTCCACCGGTGACGACGATTGAACGGCCTTTCAGCAAATTTTCCAGGCGCGCGTAATCGATCTTGACGGTCGGGCGCAGCAGGAGATCCTCGACGTTGACCGGCGCGAGTCGCGGCATTTCACCGGCATCGCCGAGTGAAGGCAGCCGGCTTACCGCCAGGCCCAGGCGCCGCGCCTGCATCAACGCAGCTTCCGGCTTGGCATCCGGCTCGAAGGCGGACGGGGTAAAGATCAGCCTGGCAATCTTGGTGCCGCGCTGGTCCAGATCATTAATAACCGCATCGAGCGCTTCGAAGCCGCCGAGAACGGGAATGCCGCGAATGCTTTGTCCCTGATCGGCGGCGGACGGCGACAATATACCGGCCGGCCAGGTCTTGGTGACGGCTCCGCTTTCGATCGCGCGCAACAATACTTCAGCATCCGCTGCACGACCAAAGACGAGGGCCGGACTGGAATCCGGCGAACGCGCGTGGTGGCGGGTGCGCGTATAGCGGAAATAGCGATACGTCATCCGCGCCGCGCTCAAGAATACAATCTGCAAAATCCAGTAGAGGACAATCGTAATCTTGCCGAAGAAGAATTCGCCAAGCACGTTTGGCGCTACGAGAATGTAATCAAGCACCAAGAGCGATACGGCGAGCACCGACGCCGCCCGCACGATGTTCATCAAATCGGGCAGCGAGGCAAACCGCCACTTCGATTCGTAGAGGCGAAACAGCGAATAAACAGCGCCGGCGTAGATGACGAAGCCGGGCAGGAATAGCACCAGCGTATGCCAGCGCGACGCCAAGCCGGCGGCTTCGAACCGAATATAAAAGCTCGCGATAACGGCTGCCGCCGTCACGATAAGATCGTGCGCGACAACGAGCGCTATGCGCGGGCTAAGTCTCGATCCGAACATTGTGTCGTGATGGGATTTCCCAGCCTTCCCATACCGAGCTTTTCACCGGGGCGCTACCCCGCCGGCGGAGCCAAATTTCCGCGCGCCAGCAGAAGCGAAACCGCATCGCTGAGCGAATCCGCGATTTCTTGGCGAAATTCCTCGGACTGGTGCCGTGCCGTTGCATCACTCAGCAGAGTTTGTTCGGCGCGGGACAGGAGGATGCCGCCCCGTAACCGCGCGGCGCGGCCGGCGGCAATGTCCGAATTGCGGTCGCCGACGATCCACGAGCGTGCCGGATCGAGTTTCATATGCTCGACTGCCGACAGGATCATTCCCGGATTTGGCTTACGCCACGGATGATCGCCGACATTCAACCGTGCGCTGCCGTCGGCGTGGTAAGCACAGGCAAAAATCGCGTCGAGCCGCGCTCCCGCGTTCTGCAGCGCACCCGCGAGCGCCGCCTGCACGGCATGAAAGCCGTCCCAATCGTAATAGCGCCGGGCGATGCCGGACTGATTGCTCACCAGCACCACCGGTATCCGCAGAGCATTGCATCGCGCAATCGCGTCCGCCGCACCGGGCAGCATGCGAACATTCTCGGGCTTGCCCAGATAACGGGTGTCTTCGACGATGACGCCATCACGATCGAGAAACAACGCCGCCCGGTGCGCGAAATCGCCCGCGGCTACCTGATACCAGATGCCGCGGTCGGTATCGTAACTGCCTTGGGACTGCGGCGGCCGACCGGTCACTTCGCCAGCGCGCTTTCCACCAGCGCGCAAATTGCGTGCCCGGCGATCATGTGAATCTGCTGAATGACCGCGGTTTCGCGCGACGGTGCAGCCAGGAAGTGCCGGCACAGATCGGCCATCTCGGTTTTGTCGGTGCCGGAAAAGCCGACGGTCACCAGACCGATGTCTTGCGCCGCCTTGAGCGCACGAATGACATTGGGCGAGCGACCCGACGCCGAAATGGCGAGAAACACGTCGCCGGAGCGTCCGAGGCCGCGCACCTGACGCTCGAACACGTGCTCGAAGCCGTAGTCGTTTCCCACCGCGGTCAGCACCGACGTATCCGTAGTCAGCGCGATTGCCGGCAGCGGGCGGCGGTCAACCAGAAAGCGGGAAAGAAATTCCGCGGCGAGATGTTGGGCGTCGGCGGCGCTGCCGCCGTTGCCGGCAATCAAAAGCTTGCCGCCGGCGCGCATCGATTCTTCGATAGCGCGGGCAATCATCGCGATCGAGCCGAGCAACACGCGGTCCTTCGCCGCGCTTTGCACGGCGATAAGCGTGCGATCAAAGAAGGCGGCGACGAGATCGTCGCCCTGGTTTCCAGCCACGATGAATCCCTCTGCGCACTGATCCTACAAAACCGGCAGGCGAACCATTTCACCGTTCGCCTGGTACGCGCAAGCGACATTGGTAAGCGCTAACGCGGCCGGAAATGCTTATCCAGCCCCTTCCAGCCTTCGAAGTAATCGTGCTGCAGTTCGGAGGATTCGACGGCATAGCGTGTCAGGCGTAGCGCAAACCGGCTTTCAAACATAAAGGCCATGGTGTCTTCGACCTTGTGCGGCTTGAGCTGCGCGTTGCTTGCCCGCTGCCATGTCTCGGCGTCGGGACCATGCGCGGTCATGCAATTGTGCAGGCTGGCGCCGCCCGGCAGGAAGCCTTCCGCCTTGGCATCGTAGGCGCCGTGCAACAGCCCCATAAATTCGGTCATGACGTTGCGGTGATACCACGGCGGCCGGAAGGTATCTTCACCGACCAGCCAGCGCGGCGGGAAGATGACGAAATCGATATTCGCCGCGCCGGCGAGATCCGACGGTGCGGTGAGCACTGAGAAAATCGACGGATCGGGGTGATCGAAACTCACCGATCCCATCACGCTAAAGCGCGCAAGATCGTATTTGTAGGGCGCGAAGTTGCCGTGCCAGGCGACAACGTTGAGGGGTGAATGATCCATTTCCGCCGTCCAAAGATTGCCCTGGAATTTGGCAACCAGGCTCCAGCGGCCGGAAACATCCTCATATGCCGCAACCGGCGCCAGAAAATCGCGCGCACTGGCAAGCCCGTTGGCGCCGAGCGGCCCGAGCTCGGGGAGCCGCAACATGGCGCCATAGTTCTCGCAGATATAGCCGCGCGACGGCCCGTCCGGTAACTCAACCCGGAAGCGCAAGCCGCGCGGAATGATCACGATTTCGCCCGAGGCCGCTTCGATGACGCCGAGTTCGGTAACGAAGCGTGCGCGCCCCTGCTGCGGTACGATCAGCATTTCGCCGTCGGCGTTGTAAAAGCAGCGATCATTCATCGAGCGGTTGGCGGCGTA
>DATKRE010000026.1:0-10815 GCA_035532335.1 Xanthobacteraceae bacterium
CGTTTCGATTACAGCGACGGCATTCGCAGATTCGGCCATTTCGTTTTCCCCTATGCTTGCACGGATGCCAGCCGCGGCTGGCATCGACGGTGCGCCCCATGCTCAATCGCGTTCCGGCACCAGGCCGCGATCGCCTCGTTGTCGGGCTTCAGACGTTTGGCTGAATCCCCGACGAAAGTCAGAAAGTCGCAAAGATTTCGCGTGGAGACACCGATCAGCAGCGGGATTTCGGCAATCAAAGCGTCGGCAATGACCGGCCGCAGTCCGCGGCCGTGCGCTTCTTCCTTGCCAAACTTGTTGATGATCAGCAGATCGACGCGTTCATGCACCGCGCGCTTGACCCATGCGTCGATGCGCGCGAACGCGTCCGGATCAAGACGACAACCCCTTGCTTCGTTGCCGCGGTCAAACGATATCTTTATCTCGCCGCCAGCCAGCAGATCCTTCACGTACATGTCGCATCGACGCCGACCGCGCCGGTGCGCATTGGACTGGACGACGCCGCCCAGCCGGTAACCGGAGTCGAGCAGACCGGCTGCGCATTGAGCTATGAGAGCATCCCCGACAAGACCATCGTCGTAAACCACTACGCCGATCTGGCTCAGTTCAGGGTTTGAATGTTCGGCGTGAATCGGCCTGCCCTGCTCATGGCGCAACTCCATACGTTTCCTCTCCTCCATCAGTCACTTCTTGATGGCTGCTCGGCGGTGTCATCACAGTCGCCGGCGCAGAGAAAACCGCGGCCATATTTTTGGGGTTATTCGACAGCGGGCATAAACACGGACACTATTTTGAGTGGAGCCGACCTGAAGCAGCATGTCAAGCGCATCTTTAAATCCTTAAAATAAGCGTAGGCAGGAGTTCAATGACTTGGTCCGTTCAAAGACTTGGCCCGTTCAATGACTTGGCTCGTTCAAAGATTTGGCTCGTTCAAAGATTTGGCCCGTTCAAAGATTTGGCTCGTTCAAAGATTTGGCCCGTTCAAAGATTTAGCCCGCTCAAAGATTTTGGCCCGGCGTTTCGCGAGCCGGCTGGCCGACGATGCCGACGGTTCTAGCTGAGGTGATTGCCATGACGCCTTTCCCACCATGAAGGCATGGCATTCGCGCCCGATTTACACTACAAATGTTGCACGGTGAGCAAACAGGAGTCGGCGCGGGAAGTCTTTCCGCTGCCCAGCAAGGAAGACGACAATGTCCATCGATCAGTTCATCGATAGCGAGGTGAAGGGAAACGAGGTTGTGCTGTTCATGAAGGGCACGCCGCAGTTTCCGATGTGCGGCTTCTCCGGCCAGGTCGTGCAGATCCTCGATAATCTCGGCGTCGCCTATAAGGGCCTTAACGTACTCGAGGACGATCAGCTGCGTCAGAGCATCAAGACTTATTCCAACTGGCCGACCATCCCGCAGCTTTACGTCAAAGGCGAATTCGTCGGCGGCTGCGATATCATCCGCGAAATGTTCCAGTCGGGCGAACTGCAATCCCTGCTCACGGACAAAGGCGTCGCCAAGAAGGCGACGGCGAACGCCTGAGACGTCTTCGCCTTTTTTGCGGTCTCGTGCGGTCGCTGCGGCTTTGGCGCGCTTGCGTTGCCTTCCAAGATCACTTGCTACGTCGGCGGCATCGAAGAGCGTGGGCCGCATCTACCAACTGACGTTCGTCGACATCACGTAAGGCGGTGTCCGCCAAGGTCCGCGATCACAAGACGCCGATCGCGGCGGCAGTTCCGCTCAACGATACTACCGTTGTTCAAGCAACCCACGATCGACGCTGCAGTATGAGTGAACGCTGAGCAAAATCTGCTCCAGGCGCCCACCGTCAGGCCAATTCGTAGCTCATGCGGCCAATTGACCTCGCAGCCTGACCCGGTACTCTCGAAACGCCGGAGAATGCGCCGTCCATTCCGGCACAAATCGCGATAACGGCCCACCATCCGAGACTACTGACATGCTCGGCAAGCTGACGATTGACGCCCTGCCGTTTTACAGTGGCATCGCCTTGACCGGCGCGCTGGTCAGCGCGCTCGGCGCACTCGGCGTGGTTGCACTCATCACTTGGCTCGGTCGATGGCGCTATCTGTGGACCGAATGGCTGACCAGCCTCGACCATAAGAAGATCGGCGTCATGTACGTGACGTTGGCGTTGATCATGTTGGTACGCGGCTTCATTGATGCCCTGATGATGCGGACCCAGCAGGCGGTCGCGCTCGACTCGCATGGCTTTCTGCCGCCGGACCATTTCGATCAGATTTTCACGTCCCACGCCACCATCATGGTTTTCTTCGTGGCGATGCCGTTTTTGGTCGGCCTGTTCAACGTCGTCGTTCCGCAGCAGATCGGCGCGCGCGACATGGCGTTCCCATTCATGAATTCAGTGAGCCTCTGGCTGACCGCGTCCGGCGCCGCATTGGTTATGGTCTCGCTCGTCATCGGCAAGTTTTCTACAGCCGGCTGGAACGCTTACCCGCCCTACTCGGAAGCGCAGTTCAGTCCGGGCGTCGGCGTCGATTATTGGATCTGGGCGATTCTGATCAGCAGCGTCGGCTCGATGCTGACGGGACTCAATTTCCTCGTCACGATCGTGAAGCGGCGCGCGCCGGGCATGCGGTTGATGATAATGCCGCAGTTCACCTGGACGGCGCTGTGTACCAGCATCCTAATCGTATTTGCCTTCCCGGCTTTGATCGTTGCCGCCGCGCTACTCGGTCTCGACCGCTATCTCGGCATGCACTTCTTCACCAACAGCGGCGGCGGCAAGCTGGCGAACTATATCGACCTGTTCTGGATCTGGGGGCATCCGGAAGTCTACATCCTGATTTTGCCGGCGTTTGGCGTCTATTCCGAAGTTGTGGCGACCTTCTCGGGCCGGCGATTGTTCGGCTACGACTCGCTCGTCTACTCGACCGTGGCCATCGCCGTGCTTTCGCTCTGCGTTTGCCTGCACCACTTCTTCACCATGGGCGGCGGCACCGATGTAAACGCCTTCTTTGGCAGGATGGCCCCGCTCATCGCCGTGCCGACAGGCGTGACGATTTTCGACTGGTTACTCACGATGTATCGCGGCCGGGTGCAATTTTCCGTGCCGATGCTGTTTACGGTCGGCTTTATCGTAACGTTTATCATTGGCGGCATGACCGGAGTTTTGCTCACGCTGGCTCCGGGCGGCCGTCCGATGCACGATACGACGTTCCTGGTGGCGCATTTCCACAACATGATGATCCCCGGCGCGCTGTTCGGTTATCTCGCCGGCTACCAATATTGGTTTCCCAAGGCGTTCGGCTTTCGGCTCGAGGGAAAATGGGGCCGGCGGGCCTTCTGGGCGTGGATCGTCGGCTTCTATCTGGCCTTCGTGCCGCTTTATATTCTCGGTTTCATGGGCATGCCGCAGCGCCTCGAGAGCTACGACGTCGCCGGATGGCAACCGTTTCTCATCGTGGCTGAATTCGGCGCTCTCTTTATACTGTGCGGCGTCACCTTCCTGGCCGTTCAACTCGCCGTCAGCATCCGCGATCGCGCCGCGCTCGCGGATTCGACGGGCGATCCCTGGAACGGCAGAACGCTGGAATGGGCGACAGCTTCGCCACCGGCGGCCTACAATTTCGCCGCGGTGCCGCACGTACACGGCATCGATGCATGGTGGGACATGAAGCAGGCGGGTACGGCGGGCCGCGCACCTGTCCGCTTCTACGACATCATCATGCCAGACGACAGCAGCGCCGGCGTCGCGCTTGGAGCGATGTCGTTCGTGTTCGCCTTTGCAATGGTCTGGCAAATCTGGTGGCTGGCCGCCATCGGCGGGCTCGGCGTATTCGCTGCCGTGCTGACACGGACTTTCCGCGATCATGCCGAACACCGGATCCCGGCGAGCCAAGTCGAAGCGATCGAGAATCGGCGACTCACAACCACCGCACTCGCATCAGGGACGCCGACGTGACCGACGCCGTCATCACCACCGGAGACGGCGAACAAATCAAAGCCGAACAAGCCAACCGCGCCATCGACGAAAGGGCGTACGGCTTCTGGATCTACCTGATGAGTAACGCCATCGTCTTCGCGTTGCTGTTGGCTACTTTTGTGGTGATGTCACATAACATCGCCGACGGGCCGGATGGGCACACGTTATTCCGGCTCCCACACACCTTTGCGAAAACCATACTGCTGCTGGCAAGCAGCACGACCTTCGGTTTCGCCAGCGTCGCGATCGCAACCGGGCTACGCCGACGCACGCTGGCCTGGTTGAGCGTGACGTTCCTGCTCGGATTGGGCTTCGTCGCCATGGAGATTTGGGAATTCTACGACATGGCCGTCGCCGGCGCCGGCCCGTGGCGCAGCGGTTTTCTTTCGGCCTTCTTCACGTTGGTCGGCACCCATGGGGCTCAGGTCAGTGTCGCGCTGATCTGGATCGTCCTCTTGGGATGCGAGGTCGCGTTGCGTGGGCTGAATCCATTCGTCGCCTCCCGCCTCCGCCGGCTCGGCCTGTTCTGGCATTTCCTCGATATCGTTTGGATCGGCATCTTCTCCATCGTTTACCTGCCGGAGATTATTTAGCATGCCAACTCCGCCGCAATTGTCCAACACGCCGATCTCGCCGCACCGTGCGGAAGTTACGACTAAGCCCTACTTGGTCGGCGTCGTTCTCGCGCTGGTGCTGACCGCGATTCCATTCGGTCTGGTCGCCGCCCGCACGCTGCCGCCAAAACAGATTTTTATTGTCATCGGCGCGGCGGCGATCACGCAGGTCGTCGTCCACCTGCGCTATTTCCTGCACCTTGACTTGAAACCATCGTCGCAGAACAAACTGATCGCGCTGTGCTTCGCTGCTGTTACGCTGCTCATGCTGGTCGGCGGCACGCTATGGATCATGTTCGGCCTCAATTACCGCATGATGTAGCGGCGGGAGGTGACGTGACCGTGCGCGAAGTTTTCTATTTTCGCTCGGAATTGCCGGCTGCGCGGGCGAGGATTTCCGTCAGGCTTTCTGTGCTGTCCGCGTCCGGGTCGAGCTGCTTGCCGTCGGTTCCCATGGCCCGCCGCCAGCGGCTGACGCGTTCGCCAAGGGCAGTCAGGCGGTTGATAACGACATCGACGGGATCGCGGTTCTGCTTGAGATAGGAGTGGCCGTCGTCGGTGATGGTGAACAGCTTTGGGGGGTCGTCAGACGCGGTCGCATAGCCCGCTTCCACAAGACCGGCCAGCATCGGATAGACGATGCTGGGAGCTGGCGAGTACCAGTCGGCCGTCTTCGCCTCGATCAGCTTGATGATCTCGTAGCCGCGACGAGGCGCCTCGGCGATGAGCGCGAGCGCAACCAGACGCAGGTCGCCTTGGGCCAGTTTGGCTTGGGCCAGCATAATGCTCTCGTTCAAGTGATAACTTTTGGTAGCTTATACGACAGTGGCTCGCAAGAAACATTTCTTCGCGATCGAGCGGTGTTCCGTACCGGACGAGCGAGGTCACAATGCGCCATCGCCGCTTAAAATTTTAGCGGTCGGACCGGCAGTGTTGCAATGTCGGAAGGGACGGTAACGGCGCCGCGCCGGGAAACTCACTCCTCACCCGACATCCCGGTGACCGGGAGCGGCGCGGAGCGTAGGAACCAACTTCTGACAAGGCTATGAATGAGCCCAAAGAACGTCGTCGCCCACGCCAGCAGGGCCACGTAAACGAACACGTGAGCGATGGGGAGCAGAAAGTCCAGACTCATCGCGCGTACCATCTCGAAGGTGCAGACGGCGTACATGCCGAGCGGGAACACCGTGCCCCAATACAGAGGATCGTATTTGAGCGGGAATTTTCTATAGAGATGCCGCCAACCGACCAGGATGACGAGCATCGGGATCCACCAGGTTCCGGTCGCCCAAAAGAAGATCGTGAACCCTTTGAGAAAGGGCATCAACGACTCAAGAAACCACGCGTCCACGGCATTCTCAATCAAGAGCGAGCCGGCGAGTGTGGAGATAGCCATCGCGCCCATATTGATCCAGTACGACGACGAGAAATCGGCTGGCGAGAATTTGAAAAACGTGTAGCGATAAAAAATAAGCGAGATCATCCAGATGTACATCATGCCGCCCCACAGCCACATCGACAGGGCGACGAAATTGATGTGCAGGCGGACGGGTTGCTGGAAATGTCGCGCCATGAGCGCGCTCAAGAGCGCGATTGATTGCGTCGCGACAACTGCAAGCAGCCACGCCCCGGTAATCCCCTGATCGATCGTCGGCTTGGTCTCCTTGATCGTCAGAGCAGTGAAAACCCCGTAGGTCAGGATGATCCAAAGGAAGAGACCAATAATCCAGAGCGCCAGAGCGAGGTGATACGATCCAGTGAGTATCAGTTGACTTCCGATTACGCTCGTGGCCGCGACTATAGAAAAGGATCCTGGCCCCGACTGATGATCGGTCAAGTCGGCAACCAGTGCCCGGCGGTAGCGCAAGAGCCGCCACACTGTGAGAATCCAAAGGACGAGATACTGTCCCGCGTTCAGCCACAGGAGGACGGCGGCAATCGTATGGAACTCCGCGCGGTCCGCGGCGATGGACACGATCCCCGTGGCCATGACCAAGGCGAAGTACGCCGGTGAGAGGCCCCGGGCGCCCTCCGCCAGCCAGTTCATGAACCGGAGGCTTCCGCCCTGCGCTTCCCGCCGCATCACCACGTTCTTCCAACCCCAAGTCAATGGCGGCAGCGAGAGCGAGGTACACCCAACATCTCATTCAGACGCCGGAGAACCAGAGTAAGGCGGCCGAAGACACCACCGAACGGCCACTTGTGTATATCTTGATTTCGGTCAAAGTGGTATCGTAAAAGCGACAATAGTTCTTTGATAAGAAAATTTCGGTAACAACAATTCATTGATGAGAAAGAGATGCTGCGGGAAATCAATTTGTCGAGGTTGATGTGATGGCTGAGCCGCAGGGCAACACCAGGGTTTTGTGGATATCGATGCTGGCGTTTGCGCTCGGTTTTGCGGTTTGGGGAATGTTTTCCGCAATCGCCCCCTTCCTGGTTAAGTGGTACGATTTCAGCGCCACCCAGGTGTTCGTCCTGGCCGCGATGGAGCCCCTTTTCGCGGCCGCCGTCAGCATCCCGCTCGGCATCTTGACGGACAAGTTCGGCGGCCGGAAGGTTTTCACGCTTTTGCTTCTGAGCCTCACCATTCCCCTATTTTTGGGGTACTTCGCCAATAGCTACTACGCCTTTCTGCTTCTGGGGACGCTGCTCGGACTCGGAGGCGCGAGCTTCGTGGTCGGCAATGCGCATGTATCGTCCTGGTACCCCAAATCGAAGCAGGGGACAGCCCTTGGCATCTTTGCTCTGGGCAATATCGGAATCACCGTCGGCATGATGACGGTCGGTTACCTGATTACCCACGTCCTGCACGGCCCGGACGGCTGGCGCCTGATATTCCCGATCTTCGCCATTGCTACGCTGTTGATGGCGCCGATCTACTGGTTTTTTACGTCGGATTCGCCGCACCAGCAGCACAAAGGCGCTTCGCTGCGTGAAATCATCGCCGTGTACCGTTCCGGCGTGGTGGTATGGCTAGTGCCCTACCTTTACTGGGTGTCCTTCGGCACCCTCACCTTCTTCGCGTCGTCGATGCCGATCTATCTGTTCGACCAGTGGCATGTGGATGCCGTCCAAGCGTCCATGGTGTACACCCCGCCGCTGGTGGTCTGCGTCGCCATCACCCGACCGCTGGGCGGCTGGCTGGCCGACCGTTTCGATCCTCTGAGTATCCTGGGCCTGCTGTTCGGCATGATGGTCGTTCTGGCCTTGGTCTTGGCCATGCAGATTTCACTGACGGTCGAGCTGTTCGCCATTTATGGGCTTGCGCTAGTGTCCGGCGCCGCAGCGGCAGCGGTCATCAAGCTGATCCCGCTCTACTTCCCGCTGAACGTCGGCGCGGTCAGCGGGGCGGCCAAGGCCGCCGGCGCGGCCTGCGGCTTCACCATGACGGTGACCCTGGCCGCCAGCAAGCATCTTCTGGGCGGCTACACCTTGGGCTTGGCCATCTGGGCGCTGATGAACATCGCCGCGTTCTACATCACGTTTTCGCGCGTCGGCTTCAGGAATGCAAAACCGCACGGGGAGGCCATTTCTTCGGGTGACGCTTCGACGTCAGCCTATTCAAACTTCGCCACCGCGCCAAACTCAGCGAGATCGACGCTCAGGTGAAGAAGTCACCGATTTTATTCACGGCGCTCAGGAATTTCCGAAAACCACCGAAACCCGCGATGCCGCCGCGGATCGGTGAGGACGCCGACTAACCCGCGCTTGCGCAAGACGCATGCGGAAATGTCATCAACGCGTTGCCGATTCGATCAAGCACAAGATGAAGCGTGACAACCGCGGGGCTCGGGAGAAATCGTTCAATCGCGGCAACGAGCCATAGCAAGAATTGGTGGTGGGCTTCGATGGCCGGACCGGCGCCCGTGAGATGGGCGTTCTTGGCGTACTTCCAAAAAATTGGTGCGTCTCCCAAACCCCAAAGCGACCAGAGAAATCAGCCACAAGAGGCAAAGGAACAGAGATTTAAGGTGCGAGCGTCCGAGCGACCCGGAAACCCAGGTAGCGGAGCCGGTAGTCGGTGGTGAACCAGTAGCGGCTCGCCGCGCGGAGGAAGGCAGGAGCGAGGAGAAAGGACCCGCCGCGCACGACACGGTCATAACAGTTACTGCCCTCGATCCAAGCCGAGCCGTCCGCCGGCGCGCCGCTGTAGCTGTTGCGGTAGCAATCCTCCGTCCACTCCCGGACATTGCCCACCATGTCGTAGAGACCGAACCTATTCGCGGGAAACGAGCCGACCGGTGCGGTTTGTTTGGCGTCCCATTGGCTACCACAAGCGTGGCAGTTGGCATTGTTCGTGCCGACGGCATCGCCCCAAGGATAGGCCGTCTGCGTCCCGGCGCGCGTCGCATACTCGTATTCGGCCCCGGAGAGCAGCCGATATGACTTGCCGGTCTTTTTCGACAGCCAAGTGACGTAAGCTTCGGCATCGTCCCAGGACACGTTGATCACCGGTCGGCGGCCACGGCCCCAGCCTTCATCGGAGGGCTTGTAGCCGTTGCAGCCGCCATCGGCCGCGCACGCATCCCATTCGTCGAAGGTCACCTCAAATCGGCCGACTGCAAATTGGCGAGCAATCGTAACCATATGTTGTGGGCCTTCGTCGGCAGAATGCCCCGGCTCGCTTGCCGACGATCCCATCGTGAAAGTCCCGGCCGGCACCACCATCATCTCCGGGCAATTCGTACATTCCTTAAAGGTGTCCTTCGGCTTTAGCGCCTTCTCTTGCATCGGCGATAGCGGCGCGGCCTGAGACGACGCGGCAGAAGCCGGCATTTTGAGCGATAGGATAATTGCGGCGCCAAGCACGCACAGGCCAACGAACGATGTCAGCAATGGCGCAGCGCGCCGCCGCCGGCCGAACTCTTCCTCGGCGCGGCGCTTTTCAGCCGACACATCGCGCAGGTGCTGCTCCTCGGCTCTGCGTCGTTCCGTCCCGGCCCTGGACTGCACTGCCTCCGCCTCGGGGCGGTGCCGCTCCTATTTGACGTGTCGGCCTTCTATATCTTCACGCCCGCTAGTGTCCGGCCACTTGGCGGATAGCGGAGTTTCTGATCACGAGCTGATACGGCCGCCACAAATACCAGAACGGGAACATGATCAGATGCACGAGCCGCGAGAACGGGAACAGGGCGATGACCAGGAACCCGTTGAGCATGTGCAGCTTGACCACCCAAGGCAACGACGTGACGTACTGGGTATTGGGATTCAGGCTCACCAGCGAGAGGAGCCACGGTACGGCCGTGTCGACATACCAGTCGGCACCCCAGCGGTAGACCAGCGAAACATAAAAGCCGAGCGCCACCTGCACCAACAACACGACCAACAGTGCCCAGTCGACCGGGCTCGTCACGGCGCGGATGCGCTCGCGGGTAAGGCGGCGCACGAACAGTACGCACAGCCCAAACAGCGCGGCCAGCCCGAATGCGAAGCCTATGGTTTCGATCGTATACAGGGCCGACGGTGAGGCTGTCATGGCTTCCCACATCCCGGGAATAAGGAACCCGAGCAGGTGCGCCACCAAAACCACAACGATGCCGTAATGCCAGGGCACCGAGCCCCAGAACAGCATGCGGTTTTCCAAAAGCTGCGAGGACAAGGTCGAGTATGAGAAGCGGTTTGTGCGGTAGCGGTGGACGCCGCCCCAAATCGCCAGCACGACCGCCACATACGGAAAAGCCACGAACAGGACGATGTTACTCATGGTAACGTGCCTCCTCACGCTCGCCAAACTTCATGGCCTTGAGCTCCCCTTGATGAATCCTAATGGCAAACCGTTTCGTCACCCGCGCCAAGCCGCATGGCTTGGAAGCCGACTTGATGCTCTCTCATAAACTTCAGCACGAGAAGCAGCGCCCCGAGCGCCTGATGGTAAGGGTGAGCGATTTTTTGGCCGGCATCCATAGCATCGTAATCGTCGCTCAACGCCAGTAGATAGCCGCCAGCAAGCTGGTCGCCCTGGCTCTGGCCTTTGAGCTGTTTGCGCTCTTCGAGGTCGTCCAGCTTCGCGCGTTCGATGCCGGTATCGCCGTCGATATCCGTCGGTCCGTGTTGGCAGGCGGCCGATTCCGGTTTGGTCGTCATGCGTTCGACCGCCGGCAATACCCCCCGGCTCAGTAGGTCATCCACGTCCTCGCCGCCTTTGCTGTGCGCCGTATAGCGCAACACGATCGACAGCCGGTCGACAATTTCACTGGGGTCCGCCTCAAATCCCTCTTCGCGGTAGACTTTCTTGAGTCCGAGC
>DATKRE010000027.1:0-33064 GCA_035532335.1 Xanthobacteraceae bacterium
CGTATTCGGCAGCTTCTCATGCGAATGTTGGAATCAAAAGGACCACTAGCAAATATGAGTCTTAGTGGAGCTTTGGATTTGACATTCGCTTCACGAGTCTGCCGCTAGGTGGGTAGCGAATGTTAAATCCGCTCCACTAGCGCAGCGCCGCAATCACCTCGTCCACTTTCGTCACCGCGGCGACGTTGGTGAGTGCGTATTGCACCGAGGCGCGGTGCCAATCGGCATTCATCGTCGAGCAGCCATCCTCGGGAACGACAACGAAATAGCCCTTGTCGGCCGCGGTGCGGCTCGTGTGTTCGATCGACATGTTGGTCCAGGCGCCGGTGTTGATGAGGGTATCGCGGCCGCCCGAGCGCAAGACGATCTCAAGGTTGCTGCCCTCGAACGCGCTCATACGGATCTTCTCGACGATGTGATCGCCGGGTTGCGGCTCAAGCCCCGGCGCGGGCGCCGCGCCCCAGGTCCCGCGCACCATCGCCTTGGAATCGACCAGGCCTTCGAACAGCGGCGCGTTCAAGGTGACTCCAGGCGCGCCGGGATCCACCACGAACCAGACATGAATGATCATGACCCCGCGCGAACGGCAGATTTCGGCGAGACGTCGAATATTCTCGACGACATTTTGCTCGCGCGCGTGCTGCGGCGCGCCAGATGAAGCAAACGCGCCGCCGTCCATCATCACGTCGTTTTGCATGTCCTGAATGATCAGCGCACAGCGTGACGGATCGAGCCGCAACTCGCCGGCGCCAGCGCTGGCGCGCTCGGGCTGCGACGAAGACGCCGACGATGATGTACCGGAGGTCGCGCTCGCCGCAGTCGCCTTCATGAACGGTTCGGTGTGCGGGCCGATTTTGGTGCGCACCGCATAAAGCGAACGGGTCGCGCACATGTACAATGTGCGCCAGTCCGACTTACCCCAATGCAGATTGGCCACGAGCTCGGGGACTTTGACCTTGCCGACGAGCGCACCCGAACGCGAATAGACCCAGACGCCACCCGGCGCCGTCACCCAGATGTTGCCGGCGCTGTCGCATTTCATGCCATCCGGCACGCCGGGCTCAAGTTCCGAGCGAATGCCGGACGCGAAAATGCGGTCAGCGCCGAGGGTGCCGTCGGCATTGACGTCGAACGCGCGAATGAGGCAGCGCACAGTATCGTTGACGTAGAGGATATTTTCGTCGGGCGAGAAACACAGGCCGTTTGGCTGTTCGAACAGATTGCGGTCGACCACGAGTTGCGGCGCCCCGCCGCCCGGCGGCACGCGATATACGCCCTGAAAGCCCAGTTGGCGTGGCCGTTCGACACCATAAACCGGCATCCGCCCATACCACGGATCGGAAAAATAGATCGAACCGTCCGAGCGCACGCACACGTCGTTCGGAGAATTCAGTTCCTTGCCTTCGAAATGCGAGGCGATCACCTCGCGGTGCCCGTCGCGCTCGCGGATCAGGCTCGATGTGGCGTGCTCGCAGACAACGAGTCCGAGATTGGCGTCGTAAGTCATGCCGTTGCATTTGTTCGACGGCTTTGCCACTTCGCGCACGCCACCGCGTTCGTCCCAGCGCCGCCGCACGTCGGCCGGCATGTCGGAGAACAAGAGGTACTGATCGCGCGGGTGCCAGATCGGGCCTTCGGTGAAGGTAAATCCGCCGGCGATCCGTTCGACCGGCGCGTCGAGGTCGATCAGATCGGCAAATTCGCGTCGTTGCGCGGTATGGCTCATCGGACGTCTCCTTCTCCGCTTACGCCGGGAACCAATTGCGTTTCGGCAGCGATTGCACGATCGGGCCCGGCACCTGGTCCCGCAAACGGCCAACCACCTGCCCGCCCTCGACCAACGCCGGGAAATCATGGATCGGTAGTACAAAACGCGACCGCGCCATGACCTTTTTGATCGCCGCCTTCTCCTGCCGTTTGGTGGTGCTGTGATTGCCGGTCACGCGCGGCTCCATGTCGCTGAGTTCGCGAAACGGCTCGACCAGTTGATCGTTGATGTCGTAAATCACATCGCCGCAGATGGTGGCGTCGCCCTCGTTGGTCTTGACGATGATATTCATCGATCCTTCGGTGTGCCCGCCAGCCACCTCGCAAATCACGCCGGGCATCAGCTCGATCGGTCCAGAAAGCTCAAGGTCGAGAAGGCGCAGCGCGCTCTTGGTGTGCAACCGGTCGATCAGGTGCTTGATGTCGACCGCCGGATATTGCGGATGCATGAGGCCGGACACCGAATGCTCGAGCTCGCGGCGATTGATGACGACGGCCGTGTTCATCGGGAACAGGTCGTCCTTGCCGGCATGATCGATGTGCAGGTGCGTGTGCAATACGTAACGCACGTCGCCAAGCTTGAGACCGTGTTTCTTGAGCTGGTTCTCGATCATGGTCTCGTGCGATTGCATGCCGCGCATGCCGAGCGTTTCCATGATCTGGTTCGAGCGATAGCCGGTATCAATCACGATCGGCCAGGTGCCGCCGAGCACGAGAAAGCCGAGCACCGGTACCCGTCGCGTGCGGCCACAATCGCGTCCGAGCACGAGGAAACTGGATTCCAGTTCGATATCGCCGTAGTCCAGAATTTTAATTTCTAGCGCCATGCTCTTACCCTCACCTTTGTCGAGGCCCTGCCCCGTTTTTAGTCAAGCCGATAAACCCTGACCGCTGTGTCGTGCAGCGCCGCGCGCTCGACTTTCGCGCCGAGCGGTTCGACCGCGGCACGAAATGCCGCCACGAGCGGCGCATATTCGGTCCACAATTTCTCAACCGGGAAATTCGAGCCGAACAGGCAGCGCTCGGCACCGAAAATTTCGACGGTCTCACGCACAATCGCAGCGATATGCTGCGGATCGTTCTTGTGGATGAAGGTGCCAAGCGCGGAGAGCTTCGACACCATGTTCGGACCGGCCGCGAGCTTGCGCATGCCGGCGCGCCATTTATCCCAACCGGCAGGCGACAAATCCTCCAGCATGCCGGCGTGTTGCAGGATAAATGTCACTTTCGGCGCCCTGGCCGCAAGTTCGGCGGCGCCGTCCATCTGCCCGGTGAAGACCTGGAGATCGAAGCTCCATCCGTAATCGGCGAGCCGTCCGACGTTCTTTTGCAAAACCGGATCGCGCGCCAAATCAGGCCCGGAGGCGAAGCGGTATTGTTGGTTTTCGTGCCATTGCACCTGCATGCGCAAACCCCGCATGCCGCGATATTTGGTCAGCCGGTCGAGCTGCGGTCGCACGTCCGGAACCAGAAAATCCGCATAGCCGACGATCGCCTGGGGAAATCCGGTCTCGTCGGCGGCCTGCTGCACGTAAGCGACTTCGTTCTCGAAACGATCCTTGGCCCAATTCGCCTGCACGTATACGGATTTGACGACGTTGCTGCCGGCGATGTCGGACAGGAATTCTCGGATTGGATAATCGCGCCGGATGGCCTCGTAAGGCCCAAAGATGCGTGGCTGCATCGGTCCGTCGAGCCATGGCAGGTCTTTCCGCCGCCAAACATGATGATGCGCGTCAATGATCGGTGTCATGCGGCCTCGCTTGCCAGGCCGAGCACACTGTCGCAGATGGCGTCGATCGAGCCGCCGTCGCCAAGTTGGTCGAGGAACGGCCGCGCCGCGACCAGTCCGGCGGTACGCGCTTCGAAACCCGGATCGGCGGCAAGCGGCGTAAGCCACACGATCCGCCACGCGAGCCGGGCCAGCCGCGCAACCGCATCGGCCATCGCGGTGGGATCGCCGCGTTCGAGCCCGTCGGAAAGCACGATCAGCGCCGCGCTGCGCGCCAAAGCCGCGTAACGTGGCACCGCCAGAAAGACGTTGAGTGCGTCGCCAATGCGCGTGCCGCCATCCCAGTCCGCGACCAGAAGCGAGGCGGTAGCCAGCGCCTGCTCGCGATTGCGCAGCCGCAGCGGCCGCGAAATGCGCGTGAGCCGCGTTCCCATGGTGAAAACTTCGACCGACGCCGCAGCGCGCGTCAACGCGTGAGCAAACGCCAGATGCGCCTGCGTGCGCTCCTTCATCGAGCCGGAAACATCGATCAGCACGACAATGCGCCGCTGCCTGAGCCGGCGCCGACGATGGCGTAAATGAATGAATTCGCCGGCATTGCGCATGGCGTCGCGAAACATGCGGCGCACGTCGGTCGCAGTGCCGCCGCGTCCCGACCGCCAGCGATAGCCGCGCCGGCGCGGCACACGGTTCGGCAATTCGCGGGCAAAGCGGCGCAAAGTCTCGCCCTCACCGCCCGGCGTGAGACGACGGGCGGTGAGCCGCTCGGCGGTGGTCGCTTGCGCGCCGGATTCGCGGGTCTCATCGCCGAACAGTGGCTCCGGACCGACGGCGGAATCCTCGGCCGCGCGGATCGGCTCATCCTCACTCGGGGCCGCCTCAGTCACGGTGCTTTGCGCGCCGAGAAAATGCGCGTCGAACAGTCCATCGAAATCGGCGAAACGCTCCGGCGGCGGCGCGAGCGTCGCGTATGCGGCGCGGCGGATATCGCCGATGCTGTTGGGCCCAAGAAGTTCGATCGAAGCCAACCACGCCATGGTCTGCTCGGGCGCAACGGCGAAGCCCGCGCGGCGCAGCAGCGCGGAAAATTCGACAAAGTGCGCGATCGGACGCGTCAGGTCGTTCACCCCTGCGCCTCCGCGAGGATAGCGTCGATCTTCGGCGCGATGTGGACGAGATCGTCCTCGTCCTTGAGCACGACGCCGAGCGAACGTTTGAACGCTTCGGGCCAGCGGGAACCCTGCTCGTTGAGCAGCGACGCCGCTTCGGCCCATTCGACTGCCTCGGCAATCCCGGGCAACTTGGCGAGCGGCTCGCGGCGCAAACGTCCAACCGCTGCTACGACCGCGCGCGCGGCGCGCTCGCTGACCCCCGACGCGCGTATCATAATGATGCGCATTTCCAATTCCGGCGTCGGATAGTCGATCCAGTGATAGACGCAGCGGCGGCGCAACGCCTCGTGCAGCTCGCGGGTTCGGTTCGAGGTCAGGATCACCACCGGCCGCTCGTAAGCACGGATGGTGCCGCGTTCGGGAATGGAAATCTGAAAGTCGGACAAAAATTCAAGCAGGAAGGCTTCGAATTCGTGGTCAGAGCGGTCGATTTCGTCGATCAACAGCATGGTGTCTTGCGGCCGGCGCAGGCAGGCGAGCATCGGCCGTTCGATCAGGAATTCATCGCGGTAAATGTCGACCGGGCCGCCGGCTTCGCTTTCCTGGCGGAGCGCCAGCATCTGGCGCGGAAAATTCCATTCATAAAGCGCGGACGCGGCGTCGATACCTTCGTAGCACTGCAGGCGGAGAAGCGTCCGGCCAAGCACGCCGGCAATTGCTTTGGCGGCTTCGGTCTTGCCGACGCCGGGTGCGCCTTCGAGCAATAACGGCTTGCCAAGCGCAAGCGCGAGATACGCGGCTGTCGAAAGTGCCTCGTCGGCGAGGTAATAGGCGGCACGCAGCGCCTCTTCGAGGCCGCGCGGGCTATCGATCCCAACAATCTTGTGCCGGACCGCCATGCGTCGTTACCGCGTGCGCCCTGGCGCGCCGGCGGCGCCGCGCTCTTGCAGCGCGCGCAGGACTCTCTCCGGGGTGATCGGTAATTCGTTGATACGCACGCCGACGGCGTTGAACACCGCGTTGGCGACCGCCGGCAGCACCGGATTGGCGCACATCTCGCCCGGTCCCTTGGCGCCGAACGGACCATCGGGAGCGGGACGCTCCAGCACGACGATATCGTGCGGGCAAATGTCGCCCGGACCGGGCATCAGATATTCGTTGAAGTCGCGCGCTCCATCGCGGGTGTTCGGGTAATACGGCTCCGGCGTTTCATAGAGCGCGTGGCTCATGCCCATCCACGAACCGCCGACCAATTGTTGCTCGACCAGCTTGGGATTGATCGCGCGCCCGATTTCGTAGGCACTGGTCATTTTCAGCACCGCCACTTCGCCGGTTTCGTCGTCAACCTCGACTTCGGCGATCAGACAAGCGTGCGCATAACAGGTTGCCGGTGACATCTCACCGGTTTCCGGATCGACGTCCGACAACGGAACAAGAAAAATGCCACGCCCCGAGATCGTCTTGCCCTGACGGAATTGGGCTGCGATGGCGACGTCGCGCACCGAGATCGAGCGATGCGGCGCGCCCTTGACGCGGATCGAGCCTCTGCCATCGGTTTCGAGATCACCAGGATCGACTTCGAGTTCTTCGGCCGCCGCCTCCAGCATCACCCCGCGCGCCTCGCGCGCCGCCGTCATGACCGCGTTGCCGACACGATGGGTGCCGCGCGATGCAAACGAGCCCATGCAATGCGGTCCGGTGTCGGAATCGGCGGTGTCGACATAGACGTCTTCGACCGGCACACCCAAGGTCTCCGCGCAAATCTGTCGCGTGACGGATTTCATTCCCTGGCCGAGGTCGATCGACGACAGCGCCACGGTAAATTTTCCGGTTGGATTGGAATGGACCAGCGCCTGGCTCGGGTCGCCGCCGAGGTTCATGCCAATCGGATAATTGATGGTGGCGACGCCGCGCCCGCGATGCTTGGCCATGGTCAACGCCTCCTGGTGCCAAAAACGGACGAGAACCGCGGCGCGCCGTGGGTCGAGCCGGCCGGCGATGCGGGCGGCGGTGGCGGAGCGCTACGCGACGGCGGTGGCGGCGGCGCCGCCGGCCGTGTTGGCGCAGCCGGCGCCGGCCGTTCGTAAGCGACCCGCTGCGGCACGGGCGAAGGCGACGGTGGCGTGGCCGGCGTCGATTTCGGCGCCGACACCAGCTGCGGCGTGCGCGAGCGGTCGGCAACGCCGGCGCGTTCGTGCGAGCCGCCCTGTCGTGACGACATGCGGCGGAATTCATCACGCAACGGCCAGTTGGCCTTTTCGGCGGCAACCTGCGTGCATTCGATCAGCGCGCAATTTTTCGCTTCGCGCCGGTGCGCTTTCATGTCGCCGTCGCGATACATATTCAGCATGCGGAATTCCAGCGGGTCCATGCCGACCGCAACCGCGCCCTTGTCCATTTGGCATTCGATTGCGAAATCGAGCGCGGTAACGCCGAAGCCGCGCATGGCGGTCGCCGGCGTGCGGTTGGTGAACACGCAATATACGTCCGCATGCACGTTCGGGATCGTATACGGCCCGGGAATATGGGCGACGCATTTGACCACGGCGTAGCTCGACAGCCGGGTATAGGCGCCGGAGTCGAAGTAGGCGCGTACCGAGCGCGCGACGATCCTGCCGTCCTTGGTCAGGCCATCCTTGACGTAGATACGCTCGGCGCCGCGCGGCGAGCCGAACTGCATTTCCTCGTGCCGGCTTAGCCGGTAGCGCACCGGCGCGCCGGTCAATCGTGCCGCGAGGACGCAAAGTGGCTCGGTGAGGGTATCGACCTTCCCGCCGAAGCCGCCGCCGACCGTGCCACCAATAAAATGCAGCTGGTTCGATTGCACGGCGTTGATCTTGGCCGAGGTATCGAGCGAGAAGAACAAAGCCTGCGTGGAGGTGTAAACGGTGTAGCGGCCGTTGGTGTCGGGCACCGTGATCGAACCGTTGGTCTCGGTCGGCGCGTGCTCGATCGGCGACATCTGGTAGCGGTCTTCAATCACGATATCGGCCTGCTTGAATCCCGCTTCGACGTCGCCGAAGCGCAGCTTCTGGTGATCGTGCTTGCCGTAATATTCGAAGGTGTTTTTCGGATAGGTGGCGTTGACCGACGGCGCGCCGGCCTTGATCGCTTCCTCGACGTCCAAGACCGCCGGGAGCTGATCGTACGAAACGCGCACCAGCGCCAGCGCCTCCAGCGCGGCGCGCTCGGAGGTCGCAACGATGCCGAGGATCGGCTCACCCTTATAGCGCACGACGTCGGACGCGAGCGAAGGTTCGTCGTCCTTGCCAAACTGGATCAAGCTCAACAGCGTGTTGAGATTAACCGGCACGTCGGCCGCGCGAATGATCCGCTTGACGCCTGGCGCTCGCGCCGCCGCCGTATCGTCGATCGAACGGATGCGCGCATGCGCATGTGGGCTGCGCAAGATTTTTAAGTGCAGCAGATTAGCGAAACGGTGATCGTCGTAATACGGCGAGGTGCCGGTGACGTGGCCGAGAATGTCTTGACGCGCGGTCGGCTGGCCGATCTCGATCAGGCTGTCGTCGCGTTCGTCGGCGAAGATATCTTTGCGGAATTCAAGCATCGTTTATTCCCTCAGGCGCGGCGACGGTTGTCGCTACCGGCGACGTCCATCACCGCCTGGATGATCGGCTCGTAGCCGGTGCAACGGCAGATGTTGCCGGCCAGCGCGTCAATGACCTCGGCGCGCGTCGGATTGGGATTGCGGTCGAGCAGAGCCTTGGCCGCCATCAGCATCCCCGGCGTGCAATAACCGCATTGCGCGGCAAACTGCACCATAAACGCCTGTTGCAGCGGATGCAGGTCGGCGCCGCGGCGTAAACCGGCGACGGTTTCGACCGACTTGCCGACGCAGGCTTCGGCAAGTGTCACGCAGGCAAGCCGCGGCACGCCGTCGATCAACACCGTGCACGTCCCGCACGTCCCCTGCCAGCAGCCGCCTTTCACCGAAAGATCGCCGACGGTCTCGCGCAGCGTGTCGAGAAGGTTGGCGCCACTTTCCACGAAGGCGGCGACCGCTTCGCCGTTAAGATGAAACTGGATTGGAGTCTTCATCAGCTCCTCATGTATGGGCCGCACCGAGCAACAGCCGGCGCAGGTAAACTGGAAGGATCTCCCGGCGCCACCAGGCGCTGGCGATGGCGTCGTCAACGGGCGACGTTCCCTCGGCGGCTACCGCAAGCGCCGGCGCGATGCCGGCGGCGTCAAGCGAACGACCCTCAAGCGCGCGTTCAGCCGCCTTCGCGCGCAACGGCGTTTGCCCCATTGCGTTATAGGCAATGCGCGCGCCGGTCACACGACCGCTCGCGACCGGCAGTTGGGCGGAAATCGAAAGCACCGAGATGCCCTTCGGATGGACGCGGGTGACCTTGTGGAAGCGAAACGCATCGGCTGCCGGCCGGCGGAACGCAACCGACGACACCAGAGCCGTATTGCGGTCGCGGCGGCCGAGAAACTCCTCCAGCGGCAGTTCGCGCTGGCCGAACCCGCCGGCGAACAGAACCGTTGCATCGAGCGCGAGCAGAGCCGCGGCAAAATCCCCATAGGGACTGTGTGCAAACAGATTACCGCCGACGGTCGCCGCCTCGCGCACCGCGGGGCCGCCGACCGCGCGCGCTACCGGATGTAAAAAGGCAAGCTCGCGCTCAGCGATGATCGCCGCCATGGTGACGCCGGCGCCGAGCTCGACGCGGCCCGATGACACTGAAATTTGCTGTAAAGTCGGATCGGTCGAGCGGATGACGGTCTGCACCGAAGGGTCGGCCTCGTTGATCGCACGCATGATCAGCGTGCCGCCGCCGAAGAAATGCGCGCCGCGTTCGTTCGAAAGCGCATTTGCCGCATCAGCCAGGCGGTCGAAGGTCTTTATGGTGACGGTCACGCGCGGCCCTCCAGTCCCGACGAGCCGGCAAGCTGCGCGCGGATGGCTTCAAAACCCGCCTCATAAATGTCTTCGCTGACCATGCGGGTCATTTCCGGTTCCTCGCCCTTGCGGGTGGTGAATGAACATCGCCAATCCCAGAACGTGCGATCGCCATCGGTGACCGGCGCCAGCCGGACATGGGCGACATAGTTGAAAAGCGGAACCGGGGTATCGATCAGGCAATAGCTGAAGGTTTGTTCGAGGTCGGACAACGTCAATAGCTGCTCACGCAGTTCTGCGCCGTCGCGCAGAAAAAAGTGTCGCACACAGCCGACCTTGTCGGAGCTTTGACCACGCTCGATGCTGCTTTTGCCAACCGCCGGATGCCAGCGGTCGTGGCCGTTGAAATCGCGGAGCAGCGCCCAGACCCGGTCGGTCGGTGCATCGATAATGGTTGAGCGCACGATGTGGATCACCGCCCTACCCTCCGAACTGCCGCTTGAGCGCGTCAAAGCCGCCCTGAAACACGCCGCCGCCGATATTGGAGATCAATTCAGCCTCGCGCTCAGGAGCGCAATCGAACTCCGCCGTCCACTCGGCGAAGGTCCGCTCACCATCAGTGATCGGCGTGAGCCGCAGCGTCGCCACATAGTTCTCGACCCCCATCGGCGATTCCAGGATCGAATAGGTGCAGAACAAATCGAAGTCGGACAGACCGAGCAGTTTTTCGCGGATCCGGTCACCATTACGCAGGCGAAAGTCGCGCACGCAGCCGATCTTGTCCGAAGGCTCGCCGTTCTCGATGCGGCTTTCCGCAATCCCCGGATGCCATGACGGCAAGCCGTTGAAATCGCGCACGCGCGCCCAGACTCGATCGGAGCGGCCATTGATGACGCTTGATACATAGACGCGGGCCATGGATCCTTTTTCCTCCGTTTCCGTTCAAGCCGCGCCGGATTACCCGGAGCTGTCGCCGCCACCGCCGCCGCCCTCTTCCGGCGGCTTTTTCTCAGTCTCCTTGCGGATGCCCTGCATATCGCGCGCCTCGCGGATAAGGCCGGGCATACGCGCAATACTGCCGCCTTCGATGCCGATCTCGGCGAGAATCTGATCGATCATCGGCGCCTGCACGCGATAGCGAAGCGCTGAATCGATCACTTCGTCGGTCGCGCTGCGACCACCCTTGTCGCGACCGCCGCCGTTGAGCCCATCGACCTGAAGGATGCGGATGCCTTCGATCTTCTCCATCGGCTTGACGCTTTCGCGCACGATACCCTCGATGCGCTCCAGCAGCCGGCGGCGGAAGATCGACGAACGCGCCGCATCCGACAGCACGTTTTCCGCCTCGTTGAACGCACGCTGGGAATCGGCCTCAACGGTGGCGCGCACCTGCTCGGCGGCCGCGGCAATGCGAACTTCCTCGGCCTCCTTCTCGGCGATCACCAGTTCGACCTGACGCCGGCGCCGCGCCACTTCGCTTTCGCGCACTGTCTTGACCCGCTCCTCGGCCTCGACCGCCTGCGCGCGCGCAATCTCGGCATCGGCCTGGGCCACCGACTGCTCGCGCGACTTGCGGGCGATTTCGATGGCGCTCTCCATGCGGGCGTTCTCGACCGTGGTTTCGCGGGCGATCTCCAGCTGCCGCAACTCGCGATCGCGCAAGATGCGGGCTTCGTCGATGCCGCGTTCGGAAGCGATCCGCGCGCGCTCGATTTCCTCGCGCGCGGCGATCTCGGCTTCCTGCAGCGCCTGGCTGCGAGCGACCTCGAACTGCTCGATCGCTCGGCGGCGCTCCAGCCGGGCAAGCTCGATCGTCTGTTCGCGCACCACATCGGTACGGCCAACTTGCTGCGCGGCGATGATGTCGGCTTCCTTGACCTTGCGATCGGCATCAGCGCGCGCGGTGAGCTTGGCTGCAATCTCGATCGAACGCTCTTGTTCGGCGATCTCGATGACCTTGCGGCGTTCGACGTCGAGAACATCGCGGGTCTTCGACGATTCGATCCGTTCGCGCTCGAGCGTAAGCTCGGTGGCGATCCGCACCACCTCGACTGCCTCGCGCCGCCGGATTTCAGCGTCCTCGATCGCCTCTTCGCGGGCGATCTCAAGCGCTCGGGTTGCCTGTTCGGCCGCGATGCGGTCGGCAGCGACCTTCTTCTCCTGCGCGATACGGCTGCCTTCAACGATCTCGCGGGCGGCTATTTCAGCGGTATCGACCGCGCGATTGCGGGCGATTTCGAGCGTTCGCACTTCCTCGTCGCGGGCGATCCGCTCGCCGGCGATCTTGCGGTCCTCAGCGATGCGGACTGTTTCGACGACCTGACGCGAAGCGATCTCGGCGGACTCAATCGCCTCGTTGCGGGCGATTTCCAACCCGCGGGTCTCCTGATCGGCGCCGATGCGGTCGGCGGCGATCTTTTTATCCAACGCGATGCGCGCAGTCTCGGTCGACTCGCGGGCGCTGATCTCGGCCGCTTCGATAATCTTGACGCGCGCGATCTCGCGATTCTTGGTTTCCTCCTCGGCGGCGATGCGCTCGACCGCGATTTTTCTTTCCTGCGTGATGCGCTGCGCCTCGACGGCCTGGCGCGACGCGATCTCGGCCTCCTCGATCACCCGGTCACGGGCGATTTCGAGAGCGCGGACTCGCTCCTCCTGCTGGATACGCGCCGCAGCCATGACTTCGCGCGCGGCGATATCGGATTCCTCCAGCGAGCGGTTGCGGTCGATCTCCAGCGTACGGGTGGCAAGCTCGGAGGCGATCCGCTCGGCGGCAAGCGCCTTTTCGCGCGCAATGCGGGCGGCTTCGGTCGACCTTGCCGCCGCGATCTCCTCCTCGTCGATGGCGCGATCGCGCGTGATCTCGCGGCGACGGATTTCCTCTTCGAGCGCGATGCGCTCGTCGCTGACGACGCGTTCCTGCGCGATGCGGGCGCGTTCGGTCGTCTCGCGGGCCGCTATTTCGGCCTGCTCCAGGTTACGGGCGCGCTCGATCTCGAGCCGGCGGTTCTCCTCATCCTTGGCGATGCGGGCTACAGCAACGGCGAGTTCCTGCTGGATGCGCGCCTTTTCGGTCTCCTCACGCGCAGCAATCTCGGCCTGTTCGACCGAGCGAACCCGCTCGATCTCGCGCCGCTGGTCCTCTTCCTGGCGGGCGATGCGCGCATCGGTGATAACGCCTTCCTGGGCGATGCGGGCGCGCTCGACCCGTTCGCGGGCGGCGATTTCGGCTTCGTCGATCTGACGGCCGCGTTCGATTTCGCGCTCACGAATATCACGTTCGGAGACGATGCGTGCCTCGGCCAACGCCCTTTCATGCGCAATGCGGGTCTTTTCAACCTCTTCGCGGCCGGCGATCTGCGCCTGCTCGGCCTCGGTGTCGCGCAGCGAACGCTCGCGCGCCAACTCGGCGCGTTGCACCGCGCGACGCACTTCGATATCGCGCTCCTGATTGAGGCGGGCGGTTTCGCTTTCGCGGTCGATATCGAGCGCCTGTTTCTCGGCTTCCAAATTGCGGGTACGGATCAGAATCATCGAATCTTGTTCGATGTCGTTGCGCAACTTGCGCCGCGACTCGATGTCCTCGATGAGTTTGGTCAAGCCTTCCGCGTCAAAGCGGTTTGACGGATTGAAAAATTCCAAGTCGGTCTGGTCGAGATCGGTGATGGCCACCGATTCCAGCTCAAGGCCGTTCTGCTCGAGGGCATCGCGCGCGGTTTCTTTCACGCGGTTGACGTAGTCACCGCGATGCTCGTGCATTTCCTCCATGGTCATTTCGGAGGCAACCGAGCGCAGCGCGGACACTAGTTTGCCCGACAGCAGCGCATCGAGTTCGGCAATGTTGAGGGTGCGCCGGCCGAGTGTGGCGGCGGCGGTGGTCACCGCCTCGCGCGTCGGCGGCACGCGGACGTAGAACTCGGATTCAATATCGACGCGCATGCGATCCTTGGTGATCACCGCATCGTCGCGGTTGCGCACGACCTGCATGCGCAGGACGTTCATGTTGACCGGGGTCACCTCATGAACGAAGGGAAGAACGAACGCGCCCCGGTTGATGATAACCTTTTCGCCGAACAGACCGGTACGGACGAAGGACAGTTCCTTCGAGGATCGGCGATAGAGCCAGTTCACGAAATAAACGACGATCGCGATGACGATGACCGCGACGATCAGCCATATGATCAGGCTGCCGAGGATGGCGACGGACATCTTACTTACTCCCTCCCTGCTCGCCGACCTCGCGGTCCGACACGAGCCGTTTCTTTAGTTGGCTGTACTTTCTTGATTGCCTTGAATTTTGCAACCTGAGCATGGAGCGCACGCTCGACCGGCAATCGCTCCATCGACGAGGCACCATAGAAACCGTGGCAATGGCGGGCGTGCGCCAGCACATATTCGGCGTCAGCCGGCTCGGCGATCGGGCCGCCATGCACCAGAATTAAAACATCGCGGTTCACCGCAAACGCAGCTTCCGCCATGGCATCGGTGAGTTTCGGGCAATCTTCCAGCCGCGGCGCCGTCGAAGCCCCGATCGAGCCGCCGACGGTCAGACCGAAATGGCAAACCAGAATGTCCGCGCCGGCGCGCGCCATGGCAGCGGCTTCCGACGGCTCGAACACGTAAGGTGTGGTCAACAGATCATGGGCGCGCGCCTTGGCGATCATCTCGACCTCGCGCTCATAGCCCATGCCGGTTTCCTCGAGCCCGGCCCGGAAGCGGCCATCGATCAAGCCGACCGTCGGGAAATTCTGGACGCCGCTAAAGCCAAGCCGCGCGATCTCATCGAGGAACACGTCCATTTGGCGGAATGGATCGGTGCCGCAGACGCCGGCCAGCACCGGCGCGCTGGAAACCACCGGCAACACTTCCCGCGCCATGTCCAAAACAATGCCGTTGGCATCGCCGAACGGCATCATGCCGGCAAGCGAGCCGCGTCCAGCCATGCGGTAGCGGCCGGAATTGTAAATGACGATCAGGTCGGCGCCGCCCTTCTCCTCGCCTTTGGCCGAGATGCCGGTGCCGGCGCCAGCGCCGATGATCGGTTCGCCGCGCGCTTGCATGGCGCGGAAGCGGGCAAGGATGTCCGAGCGCAGGATGCGGGCCATCGGTTATCCCCTCGCCCGGCGGCGCGTCAGCCGGCCGCCAAACAACCGACGGAATTCGGCGACGACCGCCTCGGAAAAACGCGGGTCGTTAATGTGCTCCGGCATCCGGACCAGCCTGCGCGTGGCGGTCTGCCGCAGGGTGCCTTCGAGCGCCCGAAACAACTCGGTGTCTGCGTTCGGATCGGAGAACGGCCGCCCCGGAGCGTCGAGAGCGGAGACGCCACCTTCCGGAAGGAAGAAACGTACCGGCCCATCCATCAGATTGAGCCGCTCGCCGATCCAGCGCCCGATGCGCGTATTCTCCTCCGGAGTCGTGCGCATCAGTGTCACCGTCGGATTGTGAACCTGCAGCGTGCGACCGCGGTAACGCTCGGGCACAGTTTCCATCGGCCCGAAGTTCACCATGTCGAGCGCACCGCACGAGCCAACATACGGAATACGCGTGCGCGCGATGGCGCCGAAGCGATCCTCGGTCGCCGGCAATACGCCGCCGAGCAGGAGATCGCACACCTCCGTTGTGGTGATGTCGATAACGCCGGAAAGCGCGCCGGAATCGACGAGTTTCTCCATAGATTGCCCGCCGACGCCGGTGGCATGAAAAACCAGGCACTCGAAATCGTTTTTCAACGCATGGACGATGGCGTCGACGCAGGGTGTCGTGACGCCGAACATGGTCAGACCGATCGCGGGCTTGCCGTTCGCGCGCCGGGTCGGTTCGCGCTCTGCGCCGGCGGCGCCACGTGCCTTCACCATGCCGACGATTGCCGCTGCGCCGTTGGCCAGGATCTGCCGCGACACGGAATTAAGTCCGGCAACATCAGTCACCGAGTAAAGCATCATGATATCCGAAGGCCCGACGTAGGGCGCGACATTGCCCGAGGCCACCGACGAGATCAGCACTTTCGGCACGCCGATCGGCAGTGCACGCATGGCGGGAGCGACCAACGAGCTTGCGCCCGATCCGCCCGCCGAAATTAGCCCGCCGACCGGATCCTGCCGCTTGATCCAGGCTTCGAACGCTTGCGCCATCGCGGTGATCGCGCCGCCGCGGTCGCCGGTGAAGACGGCATTCGGCCCGCCGCGGAAGTAAGTGGCAACATGGTGCGGCGGCACATCCGCGGGCGACGGCTTACCGGACGTCGATAGATCGACCAGCAAAACGCGCACGCCGGCGCCGGCAATCTGATCGCGGATGAAGCGAAGCTCGTCGCCTTTGGTGTCGAGCGTGCCGGCGACGATAACTGGCGCCACACCGCCGCGATGGATCGGCCGCAATTCCACGGCCGGCGCAGACGCGATCGCCGCCGGCTCTGGCGCTGTGGTATGCGTGCGCGCGCTGGTTTCGATCTGGGCCGAGGGCGCGGGTTGCGACCAGCGCGTCGGCAATACCGGATTGGAATTGTAGACCCTGATCGGACCGCGAGGTTTGGTGACGCGCCGCTCGCCCTGCGGCTCCGGCGTCTCGTCGGTATTCTCCAGTGGCTCCTCCGCGCCATGCTGGCCAACGCCCAAGAGGCGCTGTTGCAAGTCGCGATCGGCTTCGAGGCGTGCAGCCTCCATGATCCGGTTAACCCGACCGTTGATCATGATCGCCACTTTTTCGGCGACCGCGGTGGCGACCCCGATATTCTGTTCGACGACGAAGACGCCGATATCGCCTTCCGCGGCGAGATTGAGCAGAATTTCTTCGACTCTCTGGACGATCACCGGGGCGAGGCCTTCGGTCGGCTCATCCATGATGAGTAGACGCGGGTTGAGCAGGAATGCCCGCGCGATGGCGAGCATTTGCTGCTCGCCGCCGGAAAGTTGATTACCGCGATTGGTCCGCCGTTCCGCCAGCCGCGGAAACGCCTCGTAGATGCGCGCAACGGTCCAGTTCGCCCGACTGCCACCGGATGCGAGTTGCAAATGCTCATCGACCGTGAGCGACGGCCATAGCCGCCGGCCCTGCGGCACGTAACCGATGCCGAGCCGCGCGATGTCGGCCGGCGTGCGTCCGACCAGTTCCTCGCCCATGAAGCGGATCGAGCCGCTGGCGATCGGCGTCAGACCGACAATCGCCTTGCACAAGGTGGTCTTGCCCATGCCGTTGCGCCCGACCAGTGAGAGCACCCCGTGTTCGAGCTTCAAATCGACGCCCTGGAGCGCGTGACTGCGGCCGTAGAAGACGTTCAGTCCCCTGATCTCGAGCAGATCGGGCGGGCGGCGTTCAACCATGACCGCCTCCCAAATATAATTGCTGGACTTCGGGATCGGCCTCGATCTCGTCCGGCGAACCTTCCTTGAAGATGCGGCCGTTGTGCATCATCGTGACGCTTTCGACGACGCGCAGCGCCACGTCCATGTCGTGCTCGATGATGATGTAGCCGATATGGGCGGGCAGCGCGGTGAGAATGGCGACAAGATCGCGCCGCTCGTTCGGCGACAGACCCGCCGCCGGTTCGTCGAGCAGAATGAACCGCGGTGCACCGGCGAGCGCGAGCGCAATTTCAAGCTGACGCTGCTGACCGTGCGCAAGTTCGCCGACCAGCCGATCGGCCACGTCTTCCAGATGGACGAGCGAAACGAGGTCGTCGACCGATTGCATGAGCGCGTCGCTCGCCCGCGTGCGGATGAACGAGAAGCGGCTGCGTGAGACACCACGGCAGGCGAGATAGACGTTATCGCGCACGGTGAGCCGCTGAAACAGCAGCGAAATCTGGTATGTCCGCCGCAATCCGCGCCGGATGCGCTCGTGCGGCGGCAGCGTGGTGACGTCCTCGCCGAAGAAACGCACCGTGCCGGACGTGGGCGGAAAATCGCCGGTCACACAATTGAGCAGCGTCGTCTTGCCGGCACCATTCGATCCGAGCACGGCGCGGCGCTCGCCCGGCCGCACGTTGAGGGTGATGTCGATGAGAGCGCTCAGGGCGCCGAACAGTCGGCTCACCCCGCGCAATTCAATCGCGTTTCCGGTGCCGGCGGCGGCCAATCTTTCGGCGATCGAACTCACGAGCGGCTCCTGCCGCCGGTCGTGCGGGCGCGCGCCACCCAGCGCCGCCAAAGCCCGATCACGCCGTCTGGCGAAAACAAAACAATGACGAGAAAGGTGAGGCCGATCAGGGTCTGGAAACGGCGACCGTCCAGCCCAACCGCGACCAGTGAATCGAGCGCAAAGGTGCGAAGGACGACGTAGATGATGGCGCCCAGAAACGCACCGATCGGATGGCCGAGACCGCCAACGACGGCGATGATCAAGAGATCGATGCTGGCCTCGACACCCGTCGAACCGGGCGAGATCTGGTTGTTGAGCCACACCATCAGGATTCCGCCGATGGAGGCGATCAGCGCCGCGAAGGCGAAGCCTGCAACACGATGAGCGGTGACGTTGTAACCGATCGCTTCCATGCGGCGCGGATTATCGCGGATGCCTTGCAGCGCGAGCCCGAACGGCGAGCGCGCGACGTAGACGACGAGAAGGTAACTAAGCGCGGCGAAAAACAGGATGAGATAATAAAGCGGCAGCGGGTGTTTCCAGTTGATGCCGAAAGCAACCGGTGCGGGTATGGTGGTGAAGCCGGCAAAGCCGTTGAAGATCGGCCAGTTCTGCAAGGTCAGGTAGAAGAACGCGGCGGCGATCGCCAGCGTGATCATGAGCGTGTAGATGCCTTCGGTACGCGACGCGAGCACGCCGGTCAGAGCGCCGAATGCGACCGCGATTGCGATGGCGATCGGCGCGGCGACCCACCACGGCCAGAACAGACTGATCGTCGGCAACGAACTCGCGCCGAAAACGGTGATCATGTAGCCGGAGACGCCGGCCACCGTCATTTGCGCGAGGCTGACCATCCCGCCATAGCCGGCGAGAAACATCAGCGACAGCGCGATAATGCCGAGGATCATCGCCCAACCGAACACTTGCACGAGAATAAAGTCGCCGGCGACCGCAGGCAGGATCAACATGAAAAGTCCGACGAGCAAAATTGCCGCGTGCCGCGAGAGCCAACGCGATAACGCAGAACTGTTGCGCTGCTCATCTTGCGCGCCGAGCGGGACCGAATCCGTCGTTTGCAGCAGCGCCATCAGCGTCTCCCCAACAACCCTTGCGGACGAATGGCGAGCACGACGACCATGATCACGAAAGTCAGAACGGTCGCGTAGTTCTGGAAGTAGGTTTGGCCGAACTGCTCGGCGCAGCCGATAATGATGGCGCCAAGTGCGGCGCCGGGGATCGATCCCATACCGCCGACGATCACCACTTGCAGCGAGGCCAGCAGAAAGTGCGAGTCCTCGCCGAGCGAGATCGATTGAAACGTGCCACCGACGATGCCGGCCATTCCTGCGAGGCCGGCGCCGAAGGCGAAAACGATGACAAAGAGAAGCTGGACGCGGTAGCCCAGCACCGAAAGCATGTCGCGATCGTCGACGCCGGCGCGGATCATCACGCCGATGCGCGTGCGGTGGAGCGCGAGCCACATACCGATGCCGATGACCAGGGCGGCGGCGAAGATGACAAGCCGTACACTCGGATAGCGAAGAAAGACCGCTTCGCCGCTCGACTTGACCGCGACGACGATGGGAGTCGATACCGGACCTAACAGCCAGTCGGGCGTATCGATTTGGATGGCGTTGCCGCCCCAGACCCAGACCATCAAGTCGGAAAAAACGATAGAAAGACCGAGGGTCACCAGTGTTTGCCGCAGGTCTTCCCCTTCCATCCGGCGAAAGATGAGGAACTGCATCGCGACACCGACGATGGCGCACGAAATAAACGCAATCACGTAGCTAAACAACCACGACCCAGTCCACTGCGTGGCCTCGTAGCCCATGTAGCCGCCGAACAGGTAGAGCGAGCCGTGCGCCAAGTTGACGTTGCGCATCAAGCCGAAGATCAGCGTGAAACCGGTGGCGACGAGAAAATAAAGTCCGCCGAGGGTAATGCCGTTGAAGAGCGCATTGATGAAGAGGCGCTTCTTTCCAAAAATCGCCTCGAAACCCGGCGGCCAAGGCGCCAGCACGAGCCAGAGCGCAAAGATCACGACCACGGCGAGCACCAGTGCGCCCACCGGATGACGGCCGATCCAGCGCCCAAGCGCGTCGCCGCGCTTGGCGCCATCGGCCGGCCTTTCATTACCGAACGCGGTCGTCACTCTCTGCTCCTCCGAATGAAGAACTACCTGAGCGGACGCGCCTCGGCTTGTTCGCTAGTCTGATTTTCGTGGGCTTACTCGCTGACGACCCTGGCGATCGTGCGGTATTGCGTGGGCGCTATCCCCACGTGCGACGAAAAGAAGTGCGTGAAGTGGCTCTGCGAGGTGAAGCCGAGCTCGTAGCCAATGTCGGTAATTGAGTTCGGTGAGCTGACCAGGCGGTCGAGGGCACGCTCGATCCGCATGGTATTAGCATAAAGCGCAGGCGTGACGCCGGTGTTCTCCCTAAAAAGCTTGAAAAAATGCGGCCGCGAGAGCCCCGCGTCGCGTGCCACCGCGTCAAGTTCGATGCCCTGCGCCAGCCCATCGTCCAGGATGCGCAGGGATTTACGCACCCGAAAATCGATCGAAGCTTCACGCCGCCGTGGCACATCGGGTTTGCGGGTGCTTCGCCAGGATTCCTCAAAACTGGCGTCAAAGAGTTGATTTAAATAGCGATTGACGATCCGGTAACTGGCGTTGGTCACCAGCACATGGGCGAGGCTTGCGCAGATTGAACGCAGCGTGGTGCCGACCTGGATCGCATTGCCGCCGAAGAGGAGACTGCCCCGACCCTCCTGATCCCTATCGAGCCAGCGGTCGCAAATATAGGTGACCAGAAAGACCGACGGCTGATCGGTGGAAGTCGGTTGAAAAGAGTGCGGCTGCCAGGGGTTAATCGCCACTCCAGCACCCAGATCGACCAGATGCGGAATTTCGTCAATCGTTACAACGGCTGGCGAGCCGTTCAATAAGAAGGTCAAATGCCCTTCGCGATGGGCATGCGTGCGCATGGGCTTATCAAGCCGGTAGACCGTCACCCGGCCAAACCCGCCATGACAGACGGCCAACGCCGTACTCATGAGCCGCCCTCCCACAACGCATATCGTTGTTTTATTTGCTGATTAAACGACGGCCGGCCCGGATTGACAAGTGGGACTGACGGCCCGCGAAGCGCCCTGCCCGGTTCGGCGCAGCCGGCGGCAGGTCGGGAATAAGCCTAGAATCAGACTGCGAGACACGGCTTCGCGGCTGGCTCTGGCGCTGCGCGTCTTGTCGCCGCGGCCCCGCCGCTGCTACGATTTCTGCACGGCCGAAAGCGGGGCGACGGTCATTACCCGACACAACGCGCAAGCAAAATCGGCCGGTTCAAAAACGCGCGCTGTCGCACGGCGCTCGTCATCAGGAGGGAACCTCATGCGTAAAAGCTTGCTATTGGCGACTGCAGCCGGATTCGCTGCTTTCGCCGCAACCGGGTCGGCCAACGCCGCCGACAAACTCAAAGTCGGCGTAACTGCGACACTCGAAGGCACGTATACCGTTCTCGGCGAGGACGGCATGCGCGGCTACGATCTCGCGGTTGAAGCGCACGGCGGCAAGGTCGCCGGCCGGGAAATCGAGACCATCGTCGGCTCGACGGACGCCAGTCCCGATTCGGCCGTCCGCGCCGCCAAGAAACTGGTCGAGCAGGACAAGGTCGACATGCTGATCGCGCCGCTTTCGGGTTCGGAAGGCATCGCGATCCGCGATTACTCCAAGACCCAGCCACAGATCACGGTCATGAATGCGGGGTCGGGCGCGCTAGAGACGACCTATGGCGATCCGTCCGCCGGCGTCAAGCCGTCGCCGACTTTCTATCGCACCAATCTGGACGGCGCCCAATGGCAAGCGGGGCTCGGCGATTACGCTTTTAACGTCAAGCACTACAAAAAGATCGCGACGGTCGGCGAAGACTATTCTTTCGTCTACACCCAAGTGATGGGGCTGACGGTGGAATACTGCAAAGCCGGCGGCCAGATCACCAAGCGCTTCTGGGTGCCGCTCGGCACCAAGGACTTCGCTTCGGTCATCTCCGCATTGCCCGACGACGTCGACGCCATCTATCTCGGCCTTGGCGGCGCCGACGCCGTGAACTTCCTCAACCAATACCAGCAGGCCGGCGGCCACGCCCATCTGCTCGGCGGCTCAATCATGGTCGACCAGACCGTGCTGTCGTCAAAAGGCAAGGCCAAGGAAGCGCTGATCGGCACTATCGCCGCGAGCGGCATGGCCGACAACGACCCGAACCCGAAATGGCAGGCATTCGTGAAGGCCTATCAAGCGCACGCGAAGACCGGCTACTTCAAAAACGCGTTCGCCAGCCCCTCGCTGCTCGCCATCAACTACTATAACTCGGCCGACGCGATGTTTAAGGCGCTCGATCAGGTTAAGGGCGATCTTTCCGACAGCAACAAGAAGTTCCGCGAAGCTCTGAACAAGATCGTGCTCGACGCGCCGAACGGAAAGATCACGCTTGACGAGAACCGTCAGGCCATCGGGCCCAATTTCGTTACCGAAGTCGTCAAGGCCCCCAATGGCGACCTGATCAGCAAAGTCGTGAAGACGATACCCGACGTGTCGGAGCGGCTCGGCTTCTCCAAGGCGGTGTTCGACAAGTTCGTTCCGCCGGGACGCGACAATCCGCCCTGCAAGAAGAGCTACGACTAAGAAGCATCAACAGACTGTAGACAAATCGGCCGCGTCAAAAGCGCGGCCGATTTTTTTATGTCATCCGACCGCTGAGCGCTTCCTCCATCCGGCGCTCATCGAGCGCCTTCTCCCACCTGGCGATGACCAGGGTCGCGATGCCATTGCCGATCAGGTTGGTCGGCGTCATCCCCTGCGACAGCAGGCGATGCACGCCGAGGATGAGCGCGACGCTTTCGATCGGGATCGTGCCGACCGCAGCCAGCGTCGCCGCCAGCACGATGAAGGCCGCTCCGGCGACACCGGCGGCGCCCTTCGACGCCACCAGCAGCACCGCCAACAGCCCGATCTGCTGCTCGATCGAAAGCGGCGTGTTGGTCGCCTGCGCCAGGAACACCGCCACGGTCGCCAGATAAAGGCAGGTGCCGTCGAGATTGAACGAATAGCCGGTCGGGATAACCAGCCCGACCACGCTCTCCTCGCAGCCCATGGCTTCGAGCTTGGCGATCATGCGCGGCAACACGGTTTCCGATGACGTGGTCGCGATCACGATCAAAAGTTCCTCGCCGATGTAGCGAATGAAACGGAACAGGCTCACGCCGGCCCAATGTGCGATCGGCCATAGGACCAGAAAAATGAAGACGAGGCAGGTGAGGTAGAAAGTAATGATGAGCTTGCCGAGCGAAACCAGCGAGCCGGTGCCGAACTTGCCGACGGTGAACGCAATCGCGCCGAACACACCGATGGGCGCCGCCCACATGACGATGGCGACAATGCGAAAGAACATCCGCGAGGCGATATCGATCAGGTCGGTGAGCGGCTTTCCGGCAGGGCCGAGCGCGCTCAATGCGAAGCCGCACAGCACCGAGATGTAGAGGACCTGAAGCACATTGCCTTCGCTGAACGCGCCGATGAAGGTATTGGGGATGATCGCGAGCAGAAATTGCACCGTGGTGCGGTGATGCGTCTGTTCGATATAAGCCGCTACGCTCGACGCATCGACTTGCGATAAATCCACATTCATGCCGGCGCCCGGCCGGAACAGATTGACCGCGACGAGCCCGATAACCAGCGCGACCGTGGTCAGCACCTCGAAATAGATCAGCGCCTTGAGGGCGACGCGGCCGACTTTCGCCATGCTCGCCATGCCAGCGATGCCGTGCACCACCGTGCAGAAAATGATCGGCGCGATCAGGACGCGGATCGCCTTGATGAAGGCGTCGCCGAGCGGCGCCATGCGCACGCCGATATCCGGGGCGAATTGGCCAAGGGAAATGCCGATCGCCATGGCGACCAGCACCAGGAACCAGAGCTGCAAGTAAAACGGCCGCTTATCGGCGGCGGCGGCGTCCACGCCTTCGCGATTCCGGTTCGTCATTTAAGGGTGCAACGAAGCAATCCGGGCTGATGCGTTACAAGATCCGGACTGCTTCGTCGCGTTACTCCTCGCGGTGACGAACTAAGGTCGTCAGGCGTCGTACTCGGCCGAAATATCCTTGCCGGTGTAGTCGGGCATCAGCGCGGACGCGATCAAGCTTATGACCGCGCAGGCCGCGATGTAGATCGCGATCGCATAGCCGTTCTTGTAAGTCGCAAACAGCCAAGCCGCGATCAGCGGAGACGGACCGCCGGCCACCAGCGAAGCAAGCTGATAGCCGAGCGAGGCGCCGCTGTAGCGCAGCCGCGGCGTGAACGATTCGGCGATCAGTGCCGCTTGCGGGCCGTACTGGATATCGTGCGGGATCAGCGACAGCACGATGGCAACGAACACCAACGCCGGAATCGCCGTGTCCACCATGCCGAAATAGAGAAACCCGAACAGTCCCATGAGGACGACGCCAATGAGATACATTTTCCGGCGTCCGATCCGGTCGGAGATATGACCGGAAAGCGGAATGGTGATGAAGGAGACGAGGGCCGCCACTATGACGGCGCTTAGAATGAAGCCGCGTTCCATCTTCAGCGTGCCGACGGTGTAGGAGAATATCCAGGCGGTGAAGATATAGAACGGCGCCTGCTCGGACATGCGTAGCAAAGCGGAGAGAATGATCTCACGCGGCTGCTTCTTGATGACTTCGGATATCGGGGCCTTTTCGATCTTGTTCTGATCGAGGAGCTTCTGAAATACCGGGGTCTCCAGGATGCCGAGACGTATCCACAAGCCGACGCCGACCAGAACGATCGACAGCGCAAACGGAATGCGCCAGCCCCAAACCAGAAATTGATCACCCGACCAGGCACCGAATACGGCAACGGCGGCGGTCGAAAGCAGCAGCCCAGCCGGTACGCCGAATTGAGGCCATGACGCCACCAGGCCGCGCTGCCCGTGCGTCCGCGACCATTCCATCGCCAGCAGCACCGATCCGCCCCATTCGCCGCCAACGCCGATGCCTTGCAGGGCGCGCAAGACGGTCAGGAGGATCGCGCCCCAGATGCCAATCGAGGAGTAGGCCGGGACGAAGGCGACCAGGAAAGTCGCAATACCCATGCACAAGAGCGTGGCGATCAGCGTCGCCTTACGACCGATGCGGTCGCCAAAGTGACCAAAAATCGCGGCGCCGACCGGGCGGGCGGCAAACCCGACGAAATATGTCCCAAACGCCAAAAGTGTAGCCGAAAGCGGGTCCTGATTAGGGAAGAACAACTTGCCGAACACCAGCCCCGCCGCGGTGCCGTAGACGAAGAAGTCATACCACTCGATCGCCGTGCCGATGGTTGAAGCGATGACCGCTTTGCGCAGTTGAGCGCTGTGCTCTGCCTGCGGTAGCAGCCCGGCTGTCGTTGCCATAGCCATGGCGTATCTCCCCTTGATGCTTCTTTTGCCGACGGAATCGCGGCACGATCTGTCTTATGCACCGGAGGATACAAGAGGGTGGCAACGGTGGCTATAAGCCTATGGCCGCAGTGTCGTGACGGTTCGGCTGACGTGAGTCCGGCCAATTATTGTGTTGGCTTGCTCGACGCGGCCATCACGGTGACCGGCATGTCGCGGTAGTAATCGGCGAACAGCTTTTTCAGATTGTCCACCTTGGGCAGGTCGTTGAACACGATGTACGGATAGGACGGGTGCAGCACTAAAAAGTCCTGATGATATTCCTCAGCCGGATAGAAACCGGTGAGCGGCTCAAGCTTGGTTACGACCGGACCCGGAAAAACATGGGCCTTGTCGAGTTGGGCGATATAGGCCGTGGCGATGCGCTTCTGATCGTCATTGGCGTAAAAGATGGCCGAACGGTACGACGTCCCCTGATCGGGACCTTGAAAGTTCAGTTCGGTCGGATTGTGCGCAACAGAAAAATAAATCTGCAAAATCTTGCCGTAGGAAATCTGTTTCGGGTCGAAGGTTACCGCAACCGACTCGGCGTGGCCGGTCGTCTCGCTGCCGACCATCTGGTAATGCGCCGTTTCTTTCTTGCCGCCGGAATATCCGGACACGGCCCGGGTCACGCCCTTGGTATGCTCGAAAACGCCCTGTACACCCCAGAAGCAGCCGCCCGCCAGAACCACTGTCTGCGAGCCGGTGCCCGCCGGCGCTGACGCGTCGACGGCCGGCGCGGGAATCGACACCGCCGGCTCGGCGGCGCGGGCCGCCGTTACGGCCAAGCCGATAAGCGGGATTGCGAACACGGTGCGCCAGATTTTCATCGGTCTCTCCGGGACGCAGGCATCAGTTGAAACAGTCGGATCGCACGATGTGTAAGGCAGGACCTGCGTGGGACGCCAATCACAATTGTCGGCACGGCCAGGCACGCGCCACTCACGACTTCGTGTGGGGCTCCGCCTGTGCGATGCTGCCGCGTTCGCCATAAGGAAGAGGTTCGATATGACTTTGCAGGTGCGCCGTGTCGTGACCGGCCATGACGCGCGCGGGCGCGCGGTCATCGCCGTCGATGAAACGACCAAGAACGTCCGGGTGTCTCGCCCCGGCATAACGACGAGCGTGATTTGGACGACCGAAGGATTTCCGGCCGACAATTCGAGCGCGGATGACGGTGCGGCGCGCACGGTCAGTACCGCACATCCGAACGGCACGGTATTCCGGGTCATCGAATTCAGTCCGGGCGCCACTCCCCGGATGCATCGCACCGATTCGATCGACTACGCGATCGTCATCTCAGGCGAGATCGACATGCAGGTGGACGATGGCCGCGAGGTGCACCTGAAGGCTGGCGACGTGCTGGTCCAGCGCGGCACCATCCATAACTGGGTCAACCGCGGCAACCAACCTTGCATCATGGCCTTCGTGCTGATCGATGCAGAGCCGGTTAAGGTAAACGGCGGGACGCTGCACGCCGAAGGGTGATTGACCCAGCCGCATGTCAGCTATGACCATCGCAATTCGGGGTCGAAACCGCAGATTAACACTTTCGTTTAAAGATCGCCTGTCGGTCAGGTCCAGCGATGAGTACAGCAACGGCGCAACGGGAAACGGCAGCCCCCGACACGACGACGCATGAGCCCGTCGAGCGTGACGGTGCTACGCGTGCGCCGGTTTGCTATATCATCGACGCCGACGACAGCATCCGGCATTTCCTGTCGCTAGTTCTGCATGGGGCCGGGCTAGATACTGAGGAATGCGCCGACAATCAGAGCTTCCGCGCCGCAATCGCCCGCCGCACGCCCGACCTGGTTTTCCTCAACATCGCACTGGAATCCACCGACGCGATCGAATGTGTGGTGGCGCTCGGCAAGAAGAACTACAGCGGCTACGTCCAACTGATGAGCAGCCGCGGTTCGGCCGTGCTCGAACACGTCAAAAGCATCGGCCAGCGGCAACGGCTGCAGATGCTGGCGTCGCTCAAGAAGCCGTTCGAGACCAGCGCCGTGCTGACCATTTTGCAAGATTTGAGGCTCGGCCACCCGCCTGCCCTGGCCACCCGCATCGAACTGCAAGACGCGTTGCGCCACAACTGGATCGAGTTCTGGTATCAGCCGAAGATCGACTTGCGCAAAAAACAGCTGGTCGGCGTCGAGGCTTATGCGCGCGCACGCCATCCGCAAAACGGCGTGCTCCTGCCCGCCGCTTTCATGCCGGGCGCCAAAGAGCCGGAACTCATCAAGCTCTCCGAGCTGGCGCTCGAAGCTGGACTAAAGGCCAATCTCGCTTTTCAGGAGCTCGGCGTCCATCTGCGCCTCGCGGTGAATATTCCAGTCAGCGCGCTGGTCAAGATCGCAGTCGCCGACATCGTGCAGAGCTATCGTCCGCAATACGAGAAGTGGCCGGGCATCATTATCGACGTGCCGGAAGAGCAGGTCGTCAGCGAACTTACGCTTGCCGGCGAAATCGCCAAAAAACTTCGGCCGCTCGATATTTATCTGGCGGTCGACGATTTCGGCCGCGGCTATTCCTCGCTGGCGCAGGTCAAGGAGTTGCCGTTTGCCGAGCTCAAGCTCGCCCGTACGTTTATCGCTGACTGCGGCACCGACAAGGTCAATGCCCCGCTGTGCAAGACCGTGATCGACCTGGCCCATGGATTCGGCAGCGTCGCCGTCGGCGTCGGCATCGAAAAAGCCTCAGAAGCGCTCGCGCTGGTCAGTATGGGCTGCGACTACGGACAAGGATTCTTGCTCGGCCAGCCGATGCCGGAAGACCGTTTTGTGTCGCTGCTGCGTCAGCGCGCCGCTTCGCAGGGCCGCAAGCTCAGCGCCGCGGCGCCGAAGGCGTAAGGCGAGCGCGGGTTGCCGCACCGCGCCGAAAAGTGTATCCAACGCCGCGCCGGACGGGGCATAGCGTAGCTTGGTAGCGCGTCTGCTTTGGGAGCAGAAGGTCGCAGGTTCAAATCCTGCTGCCCCGACCATCCGACTTCCCTGCACTATTGGGACTATGATCGGAACATCAGCCTCATGACCGCCCGCATTTACCGACCGGCCCGCACGGCGATGCAGTCCGGCGAAGCGAACGCCAAGGAATGGATGCTCGACTATGAGCCGGAGCAGCCACGCAATATTGAGCCGCTGATGGGCTGGACGAGCTCCGGCGATATGAAGCAGCAAGTCCGGCTGAACTTCGACAGCAAGGAAGAAGCGGTTGCCTTTTGCGAGCGCGAAGGCATCCCCTATCAGGTATTCGAGAGCACGCCGTCGGTTCGCCAGCACATGTCGTATTCCGATAATTTCGCTTATTCGCGCCGCCAAGCCTGGACGCACTAGCGGAGCGGATTTGACATTCGCTACCCGCCCGGCGGGAGCGGTGCGAATGTTAGAATCGAACCACTAGCGCAAGGCCGCGCTTTCCACCTGGTCGCCCGGGGCAATACCGAGCTTGCGCGCGGTGCCGCCGATCACCTCGAGCACGGAGCGCACCGGACCGCCCGAAGGGATCAGCGCATCCGACAGCGGCTTGGTGTCCTCCGCAATGTTGAGGATGCGTCCGTCGGCGCGAATGAAGATCATGTCGAGCGGGATGTACGTGTTGCGCATCCAGAACGCGACCGGCCGCTCTTCCTTGAAGTCGAACAGCATGCCGCGGCCTTCCGGCAACGTTTTGCGGAACATCAGACCGTGTTCCCGCTCGGCCTCGGTGGTGGCGAGTTCGACGGTGAAGGCCCGCACGCCGCCCTTGGTGACGATCTCCAGCGTCGCTTCGCCGGCAGCGAAGGCCGGTCCAGCAATGCATACGGCCAATAGAACCGCCGCCGCGAACCGTGCCGGACGCACGACAGCGGAAAGAAAGGCGGCGAAGCGCGCTAGTGCGAGGCGGGACCGAGCGGTCCGCTTTCCGGCCGAACTTCGGCGGCCATCAGGCCCTTCGGGCCAGGTCCAAACCGGACCAGGACGAACTGGCCCGGACGCAGCTCGGCGATGCCGAACCGGCGCAAGGTTTCCATATGCACGAAGATATCCGGCGTTCCCTCGCCGCGGGTGAGGAAGCCGAAGCCACGAAGCCGATTGAACCATTTCACCTGCGCCCGTTCGAGGCCGCTCGTCGGCGTAACGGTAACATGGGTTCGCGGCGGCGGCATCTGCGCCGGGTGGATCGCCGTCGATTCGTCCATCGAAAGCACGCGGAAGGCCTGCAAGCCCTTGGGACGCACCAGCACCTCGCACACCAAGCGCGCACCTTCATAAGCGGTCTGATAGCCGTCGCGCCGCAGGCAAGTGACGTGCAGGAGCACGTCCGCCATGCCATTGTCGGGCACGATGAAGCCATAACCCTTGGCGACATCGAACCATTTGATGACGCCGGACATCTCAACGAGGTTCGCCGCCGACTCGTCATTGAGTTCGACGTCGGCTCCGAGGCCAAGCCCAGTTGTTTTTTGTTCGATCTCGTCCGACGCCATAACGCCGTGGCCGCCGCGCTTCTATGTTAGCGCCCCGCGCGGGCGCATCACGAATCTGTTGAATTGAAGATAACACCAGCGGTCGGGGGGAGAAGCACAAAAATGCAACACACGGCGAAAAGAGTCACAGCCTGTGAACATCGGTGGATGACGCGCCATCGACGAACGGCTCGAAGACGGTACCGATGTCACCGCGCACGACCAGGTCGGCGATGTCGTCGAAGTCGGTCGGCTCCCGGTTGATGATGATCAGCCGAGCGCCGTTGCGCCTAGCTATCAAGGGAAATCCGGCCGCGGGCCAGACCACCAGCGATGAGCCGATCGCCAGAAACAGGTCGCAAGATCGTGTCAGCGCCTCCGCCTGCCGCATTGCGGAATCCGGCATCGCTTGCCCAAACGAGATCGTCGCGGTCTTGATGTGGCCGCCGCAGGCGATGCAGTCGGGCGCGCATCCATTGCCGGCCTCCATGCGGGCCCGCACCCAGGAAAGTTCGTAGCGCTGCTGACAACCCAGGCAGAGGGCATAGGTCGTATTGCCGTGCAGTTCGACGACATGTTCGGTTGCGATGCCAGAGGCTTGATGCAGATTATCGATGTTCTGCGTCACCACAGCACCTTGCCGGCGCGGTAGAGGCTGGCCAGCGCCCGATGCCCGCGGCCAGGTTTGGCGTGGCCGAATTCGTCGCCCATGGCGAACCGGCGGCGCCACGATTCGTTGCGCGCTTCCTGGCTGGCCACAAACTCATCGAATGGGATAGGCCGGTTCTTGGTCCAGATCCCGCCGGGCGAGCGGAAGTCGGGAATGCCGCACTCGGTCGAGATGCCGGCCCCGGTGAACGGCAGGATTGCCCCCGCCTCCTCGACCATCTCCCGGAGCTGCGTCATGACGCCCGCAAGGTCGGCCGCGGCCATGCTTTCTACCCGCGCAGTCCTGTCATACATAGCTGAGGCAAACCCACGGCAACGGGATCCAACACCATACAGGGTGCATCATGCGGTACCTGCATACAATGCTTCGCGTTCGCAACCTCGACGCCGCGCTCGACTTCTACTGCAATAAGCTCGGGCTGAAGGAGACCCGCCGGCGGGTCGACGACAAGGGCAAGTTCACGCTGGTCTTTCTGGCGGCGCCGGCCGACAGCGAATTGATCGCGGAGGGGCCGAAAGGCCGCGAAGCGCCGCTGGTCGAGCTGACCCATAACTGGGAAGGCAATGAAGATTACGGCGAGGCACGCTATTTCGGCCACCTTGCCTATGAGGTCGACGACATCTACGCCACTTGCGAGAAGCTGATGCAGGCCGGGGTCACAATCAATCGGCCGCCCCGCGACGGCATGATGGCGTTCGTGCGCTCGCCTGATAACCAATCGATCGAACTGTTGCAGAAGGGAGCGGCGTTGCCGCCGAAGGAGCCCTGGAAATCCATGCCCAATACCGGGCATTGGTGACGTAGGGCGCCGGCGACGGTTGCTTGCCGCTGCCTCCAATCCTCTTTATATGTCGCGCCCTTCCCACGACGCCGTTTGCGCGTGGTCCGCGCCCTTCGTCTAGCGGTCCAGGACACCGCCCTTTCACGGCGGTAACACGGGTTCGAGTCCCGTAGGGCGCGCCAATTATTTCAATGGGTTATTCGTAAGGGTCGCGTCTGTGTCCAATAAAGTGTCCAATAAGCGGAGCGCGACATGGGCGTGCAGATTTGGTGGAAAGGTTATGTGGCACAACCGTACTTCAAGCCACGGCGACACTGGACATCGCGCTCTTGCCATGGAGTAGTTGATTACGTCCAAGCCAACTACCAATGGCTCATTTTGGTAGCACTCGGGATCGCCGGCCTTGTCGTGGGCGGTCTCGCTCTTAGATGACCGCCCGTCATGGGGACACCTCCACGGCCTCTCGGCGACCGTTTCTCGCATGTCTACATCGAACGCGGGCCCCCGCTTGAGGATAGTCCGCGAGTGCGCCGACGCATTGCAGCGATAATCGACCAAACAGTGGACTTGGCCGAGCTTCCGCAAGTAGTACCTCGCGAACTCGGCGTTGACATGATTTGGGGACATCTCGGGGCGGATTGGCGCGCGCTTACAGAGCGGCTCGCGCTCCGCGATTTTCTCGATCTGATTACGCTCACTTTCCGCGAGCTTGTGCGTAAGAAACGAACTGGGATGCGGGACCCGAATGCTGACGAGCGTTGGATAGCTGAAGTTGGCCGGGTCTTCAAAGAGGAAAACTTCGCATACAGCGTCGATCGTGAAGGTGGTGTCCACTACACTCTGGACGAAGAATTTGCACGGGGGCGCGTTGCCACGATTAGGGCTTTGCAAGCAGCCTGTTACGCAAATTCTCTCGACAGCTTCATGCGCGGGATGACTGCGCTTGGCGGCGCTCCGCCTGACGCCAAAGGCGCCATTCGAAACGTCTTCGGGGCGGTTGAAGGACTATTTCGATTAATGGTTCCTCAAGCTCCCCGGCTTGCCGCAGATCAACTTCAGGCCGTGGAACCCATTTTGAATCGTATTTTCGAGGCGGATGTCACTGCTTTTCGTTCGTCGGCCAAAATGTTGAACAGCTTTAAAGACTGGGTGGATTCTGCGCATTTTTATCGTCACGAAGAGGGCGCGGAGGAAGTAGCGCAGCCGCCGTTGGGGCTCGCGGTTTATTTGCTCAGCACCGGAGCCGCTCACCTACGTTGGCTTGCCGAGATTGACGCCAAATCCGTTGGGCAACAATGAGTGCAGTGCAGAACGAAGATCAATGGCACGCCGAATTCGAGCGCCTCGGCAAACTGCTCGTTTACGACAACGTGAAGCAAGGCGCGATTTACAATGACGAGAGGAAAAGGCAGGCCGCCTTTCGCTGGCTCTCCGATCAGGCCCGCATTCGGCGGGAGCGAGAAAAAGACGCTGGACGTTCCGTGCTGCTGTAGCGGCCGTAATTGTCGCTATCCTTGGTATAGCCGTTTCACTTATTCACTGATCGCCCCGCCGTCGGGACGGAGATACGGGAAACGGCAAAAAACCAACGTGAGTGCCGCCCCATCCCGGATGGCTCAGCGTCGCGCCCTTGTGGCCGCAGGCCGTGCAGCGCGCGTTGTTGCGTAGCAGATCACACTCGATGCGTCCGCACCCCACCGGATAATGAATTGCGCCAACGTCATCGGTGCGCCGTGGTTGCAACGCGCACAGTAGATCCACGTCCAGTGTACCGACTGCCGCAGTTCCGCGAAGTTGCAAGGGCGCGATGGCTGCTCCGATCGGCGCCGCTGACGTGCTCGATACCGCTCCGCATCGCGTAGAGTGAAGTTGCCGGGCTCGCCGCTCATGTCGAGGATTGAACGTCATCCGGTAGCATCCAGTCCAGCCCGCTACAACTTGTGGCCCAGCGATTAAGCAAGCCGCAAACAAGCGTCGGGAGATTAGTCCCGATGCTAGCTTGCATGCGCATTTCGCCCTAGCCACAAATCCAAACGTATCCGACCGGCGTCAATCGCCAACAGGAACCCACGCCGTAGCCGTACCAGTGGCCGTGCCAGTAGTGTCCACGGCCCCTGCCATAGAAATGGCCGCC